>NZ_CP118480.1:0-303250 GCF_030450055.1 Gallaecimonas kandeliae | reverse complement strand
AACGACCCCATGGCGGTGTTCCTGACCCTGACCTTGATCGCCCTGATCGCCGGCCGGCAAGAGGTCGACGCCGGCCTGCTGCTGAGCCTGGTGCGCCAGTTCGGCCTCGGCATAGTGTTGGGGCTGGCCGGGGGCTGGGGCCTGTGGCAACTGGTGAACCGCAGCCAACTGGCCGGCGGCCTCTACCCCATACTGGTGGTGAGTGGCGGCCTGCTGCTGTTCGCCCTGACCAACGCCCTGGGGGGCAGCGGCATCCTCGCCATCTATCTCTGCGGCCTCTTCCTCGGCAACAGGCCACTGCGCAGCCGCACCGGCATCCTCAACGTGCTGGACGCCCTGGCCTGGCTGGCCCAGATCGGCATGTTCCTGGTGCTGGGGCTGCTGGTCACCCCCTCGCAGCTGCTGCCCATAGCCCTGCCGGGCCTGGCCCTGGCGCTGTGGATGATACTGGTGGCAAGGCCGGTGGCGGTCTGGGCCAGCCTGGGCTTCTTCCGCGGCTTCAAGGCCAGGGAGCGCTGGTTCATGTCCTGGGTGGGGCTGCGCGGCGCCGTGCCCATCATCCTCGCCGTCTTCCCGATGATGGCCGGCCTCGAACACGCCCAGCTGTTCTTCAACCTGGCCTTCTTCGTGGTGCTGGTGTCGTTGCTTTTGCAGGGCAGCACATTGCCCTTGGCCACCCGCTTGGCCAAGGTGGAGGTGCCGGCCAAGCCGGCGCCCCTGTCCAGGGCCGGCCTTGAGATCTACCCCACCAGCCAGTGGGAACTCTTCGTCTACCATCTGGGCGCCGAGAAATGGTTTATCGGCGCCCCCCTGAAGGAGCTGCGGATGCCAGAAGATACCCGCATCGCCGCCCTCTTTCGTGGCAAGAGCCTGCTGCACCCCTCAGGCAGCACCCGGCTGGAAGCCGGCGACATCCTCTGCGTGGTCGGCAAGGAAAGCCACCTCGATGCCCTCAGCCAACTGTTCAGCGAGCCGCCCATGCAGGCATTGGACAACCGTTTCTTCGGCGACTTCGTGCTGGACGGCCTGGCTCCCCTGGCCGACATAGCGCCCCTTTACGGCCTGGCCCTGGAGCCCGAGCACCAGGGCCTGACCCTGGCCCAGTTCCTGGCCCAGGCCTTGGGGGGCCAGGCGGTAGAGGGAGACCAGCTGGACTGGCAGGGTCTGCGCTGGACAGTGGTGGCGGAAGAAGCCGGCCAGATCCAGAAGGTCGGCCTGGCCCTGGAGGCAGCAGAAGCCACCGGCTAAGTTGCCCCAAAGAAAAAGGCGCCCTAGGGCGCCTTTTTTGTCAGCGGCGACGCCGCCAGCCCAGCAGGACCAGCAGCAGCCAGGGCCAGCCCAGGGCACCGCCGTGGTGCTCCACATGGTAGTGGACCCAGGCCTCGCCGAACTGGTTGTTGACGCTGTTGTTGTCCGGGTTGTTGTCGGCGGCGGAGCCGTCGACCCGGGCATAGAGCGCTGCCTTTTCCATGGCGGCGGTGCCGGTCAGGGTCAAGGTCAGGCTGCTGTCGGCGCCACTTTCCAGGCTGCCCAGGGGACACTGCCAGAAGGCGCTCTGCTGCACGCAGCCTGCCGGCAGGCCCTGCACCTCGCTGCCTGCCGGCAGCATCAAGGTCAGGGTCACAGCATCGGCAAGGTCCGGCCCCTGGTTATGGACCTTCAGCTGGTAGCGGCTCTGGTAGGGAGTCTCGGTACTGGCCAGGCTGGCGCTCAAGCCCAGGTCCGCCTGGGGCCCCAGCGCCAGGGTCGCCTTACCGTCGTAGATGGCGACAGTGCCATCGTCGGCGTTGGCCAGCAGTATGTCGGCCATGCCGTCGCCGTTCAGATCCGCCACCAGACCCAGGCTGTCAGGGTGGAAGAGGCTCTGGGGCTGGGCTTTGAAGTTGCTGGCGCCGCCCTGGTTGGCCAGCAGCTGCCAGCTGCCGTTGTCGTGCTGCACCAGCAGGTCCAAGTCGCCGTCGCCGTCATAGTCGGCCACCAGTATGTCGCCGACCCCGGCTTCACCGACATGGGCCATCTCCTGGAAGTCGCCGCCGGCATCGGGGGCCATGATGGTCACGCCACCGCCCTTGCCGTCTTGGTCGAGGCCATAACTGGCCACGGCCTCGCTGTGGCCGTCGCCGTCCAGATCCGCCACATGCAAGGTGCGGATGCTGGCCAGGCTGCTGTCGGTGCTGGCGGCTGTGGCCATGATGCCGACCTTGGCACCGACGGAGGCGATGCTCTGGTCGGCCACCGTCTTCAGATCGATGAGGCGCAGCTGCTGGCCGTCGGTCACCAGGATGCGGCCGTCGGGCCAGAGCTCGAACTCGCTGGTCACGAAGGGCGCCTGCACCACCTGCAAGGTAGCGGCGCTGCCGCCACTGCTGCCGGGGTAGAAGTAGAGGCCCTGGCCGCCGATCAGCAGATCCTTGTAGCCGTCGTGGTTGAGGTCGGCCACCCTGACCTTGCGGCCATAAGGCAGGCTCTGCAGGGCGCTGAAGTGGAGGTTGCCCTGGTTGAGGTAGAGACCGGAGGCGTCACCCTCGTCGTTCACCACTACCAAGTCTTCCAGGCCGTCCTGGTTCCAGTCCAGGGCCGCCAGGGCACGGGTGTCGCCCAGGTTGTCCAGGGTCGCCAGGGCGCTGAGGCTGGTGGTGGTGAAGTTGTAGAGGGTCACCCCTTCACCGCTGCTGGTGCCCACCACCAACAGGGGTTGGCCACCGTCGTGCAGCAAGGTCAGGGCCGTGGCCTTGGCGATCACCGCCGCCCTGTCGCCCTGGGACAGGCTGTCCGGGGTGACGGTGACGTCTGTGGTGAGCTCGGCCAGCACCTGGCCCTGGCTGTCCAGCAACCTGGCCGCCACCGTCTGGTCACCCTGGTTCTGGGTGCTGACCGGCAGGCTGAACTGCTGCTGGGCACCGGCCGCCAGGTTGACGCTGCACTGCTGCACCCCGTTCTGCTGGCTACAGCCGGGGATGGTCTCCATGGTGGCGCCTTGCAGGCTCAGTTCCAGGGTGGCGCCACTCAGGGCGGGGCCGCCCTGATGCTGGGCACTCAGCACCAGGCTCAGGGGTTTGCCGACCTTGGCCGGCAGGCCCTGCCAGTTGGCGGTAAGGGCCACCAGGCTCTGCTGGGGCGCGGCCAGTTGCAGGTCGAAGCGCTGGGTCGCCTGCTTCAGGCCGTCGCTGGCCAGCAGCTCGACTGTGACGCTGCCGCTGGCGTCCAAGGGCGCTGTGCCGCTCAGCATGTCATCGTTCAAGGTCAGCCAGTCCGGGGCCTGGACCAAGGTCAGGCTGACGGCGCTGTCGGGATCGACCGTCTGCACCTTGTAGTTCAGGCTACTGCCGGCCACCAGGCTGGAGGGCGGTGTGCTGGTGAAGACGGGAGCATCGTCCACCGGCGTGATGGCCAGGCTGACGACAGCGGTGGCGCTGCCGCCCTGGCCGTCGCTGACGCTGTAGCTGAAGCTGTCGGCCTGGGTTTCGCTGCCATCATGCTGGTAGCTGAAGCTGCCATCGGCATTGAGGCTGAAGCTCTGGGCATGCAGCGGGCCCACCAGCAACTGGACCGCCAGGGGGTCCTGGTCGGGGTCGCTGTCGTTGGCCAGCACGCCCTGGGCGGCACTCTCCACCAGCAGGCCACCTTCGTCCAGGCCATAGCTGTCGTCCACCGCCACTGGGGCATCGTTGACGTTGACCACTTCGATGCTGAAGGCAGGCAGGCTGCTGCTGAGGATACCGTCGCTGACGCTGATGACGATGTTCTCAAAGAGGCCCACGTCGGCATTGCCGGGCTGGCCGCTCAAGGTGCCTGTGCTGGTATCGAAACTGGCCCAGGCCGGCTTGTTCTGGATGCTGAAGCTTAAGGGATCGTTGTCGGCATCCGAGGCGCTGGGCACGAAGCTGTAGCTGGCGTCCTGCTGCACCGAGCTCGCCGGGCTGCCGCTGATGACGGGCGCCTGGTCGGTCTGCAGCACCCGCACCGAGACCTGGGCCTCGTTGGACAGGGCGCCTTGGTTGTCCGCCACCTGGTAGGCGAAGCTGTCGCTGCCGTGGAAGTCGGTGGCCGGGCTGTATTTCAGCTTCCCGGATTCCAGCACCACGCTGCCGTGGGCAGGCTGGCTGGTCACCGCCAGGCTGTTCACGTCCAAGCTGCCGTCATGGTCGCTGTCATTGGCCAGCACGTCGATGGCCAATGGCTGGTTCTCGTCGGTCTGGGCACTGTCGTCCACCGCCAGGGGCGCCTCGTTGGGCACCATGTTGGTAATGGTGACGGTAGCCGCCGCCGAGACGGCGCCGGACGGATCCTTGAGGCGGTAGGTGAAGCTGACGTCACCGCTCAGGCTGCCGCTGGGGGTATAGCGCACCAGATCGCCGTTGACGGCGGCGCTACCCTGGGCCGGCTGGGTCAGGATCTCGACGGTGAGGGTGCTGTTGGCGTTGTCCACGTCACCATCGTTGCCCTTGACGTTGATGTCGATGGGCTGACTGCCGGTGAGCACTGCAGTGTCGGCGTTAGCCACGGGTGCGTCATTGACCGGGTTGATGGTCAGGCTGACGGCGGCGGCGTTGGAGCCCTGGCCGGTGCCGTCCTGCACCAGGTAGCTGAAGCTGTCGGCACCGTTATAGTCGGCGACCGGCACATAGTTCAGCTTGCCGGCCGCCAGGGTCACCTGGCCGTGGGCCGGTGGCACCACCACCTGCAAGGTGCTGGCATCCAGGCCTGCACCGCTGTCGTTGGCCAGCACATCCAGGCTCAGGCTGGAGTCTTCATCCAGGGTGCCACTGTCGGCGTTAGCGACGGGAGCATCGGCGTTCTGGACGCTCAGGGTGACGCTAGCCTCGTTGGAGAGGGCGCCGTTGCTGGTGTCCGCCACCTGGTAGCTCAGGGTGACGGTGCCGACATAGTCGCTGGCGGCCTGGTAGTGGATCTTGCCGGCCTGCACGGTAGCGGTGCCGTGGGCGGGGCTGGTCACCAGGGCCAGGCTGTTCACATTCAGGCTGTCGCCGCTGTCTACATCCACATCGTTGGCCAGCACGTCCAGGTCCAGGGTGGCGCCGGCCTGCAGGCTGGCGGTGTCGTCCTGGGCCCTGGGGGCATCATTGACGGCCGCCAGGGTCAGGGTGACGGTGCCAAGGCTGGAAAGATCGCCGTAGCTGTCCTGCACCTGGTAGCTGAAGCTGTCGGCGCCGTTATAGTCGGCGGCCGGGTTGTAGGTCAGCACGCCGGTGCCGGTGTTGAGGGACAGGCTGCCGTGCTGGGGCTGGGTCACTATGGTCAGGCTGGCCTTGTTGAAGCTGCCCCTGACCAGGGTGTCGTTGTCCAGCACCGACAGCTGGGCCGGCTGGTCCTCTGTGAGGCTGTAGCTATCGGCATTGGCGCTGGGCGCGGCGCTCTGGGCGGTGAAGCTAAGCACATTGCCGCCGGCGTAGGGGTTGCCCGCCAGGTCGGTAAAGGCGTCGCTGCCCACGGCCAGCTGGTGCACCAGGGTCGGCACCAGGTCCTGGGACAACGTCAGGCTGGCGGTGTCGCCGGCGAGGGCCACAGCGCTGCCGTCGGCGGCGCTGTCGAACACAGCAGTGCTGTCAGAGGCGGTCAGGGTCAGGTGGTTGCTGCCGCTGGTGCCGGCCTGGATGGCCTCACTGAACTGCAGGCTGATGCCGGTGTTCAAGGCCACCTTGGTGGCACCACTGCTGGGGCTGGTGCTTTGCAGGGTCGGCGCCACAGTGTCCTTGGTGATGTTGGCTGTGGCAGCGGTGCCGGCGTTGCCGGCACTGTCTGTCAGCACCAGGGACAGGCTGAGGCTGCCGTCCGCCAGACCGCTGAGATCCAGGCTGCTGATGCTCTGGCTAGCGCTGGCCAGAGTGCCGGAGCGGCTGACAGTGCCGCTGCCATCGCTGATGGTGAGCTGGTAGCTGGCTCCCACTTCGCCGCTCAGAGTCACCGACTGGCTGGCCTGGTTGGCGATGTTGACATAACTGGCATCAAAGCTGGCGCCATAGCCGCTGGGAGCAGTGGTGTCCTTGGTGACGTTGGCGCTGGCGGCAGTGCCGGCATTGCCGGCGGTGTCGGTCAGCACCAGGCTGTAGCTCAGGGTGCCGTCGGGAAGACCGCTGACATCTATGCCGGTGAGCTGCTGGTTGGCGGCACTGATGCTGCCGGTGGCCACCACAGGGCTGCCGCCGCCGCTGCTGGAGACGGTCAGGCTGTAGCTGGTACCCACTTCGGCGCCGGACAGGGTGACGGAGGTCGCCCCCTGGTTGGCGGCGTTGACCGGGCTTTGATCCACCACCAGGCCGTAACCGGCCGGCGCAGTGGCGTCTATGGTCAGGGCCAGGGCACCGGAGGCGCTGGACAGGTTACCGGCGCCATCCTGCTGCTTGGCGGTCAGGCTGTGGCTGCCGTCCGCCAGGGTACTGGTAGCCAGGCTCCAGTTGCCGCTGCCGTCGACGCTGGCGCTGCCGACCTGGCTGGCGCCGTCGAAGATCAGCACCTGGGCACTGGCTTCGCCGGTACCGGTCAGGGTGGGGGTGTTGTCGTTGGTGATGCCATCACCCAGGGTGCCGCCATCGGAACCGGCGTCGAGCACGGGGGTGGAAGGTGC
Source organism: Gallaecimonas kandeliae (assembly GCF_030450055.1). Lineage (NCBI taxonomy): Bacteria > Pseudomonadati > Pseudomonadota > Gammaproteobacteria > Enterobacterales > Gallaecimonadaceae > Gallaecimonas > Gallaecimonas kandeliae. The sequence continues at coordinate 296,664 of NZ_CP118480.1, read as the reverse complement.
AGCAGGCGCTACGGTATCGACAGTAGCATTGCTGCTGTCGCTGGTAGTGCTGGCGTTGCCGGCATCGTCGGTGGCGGTCACCGAGATATTGAGGTTGCTGCCCTCTATGCTGCCGGCCACCAGGGTATAGGTAGCGGTCCAGGTGCCGGCGCTGTTGCTGGCGGTAACAGCGCTGCCGCCGCCGAAGGCGGAGAAGTTCACGGTGACGCCGGCGATGTCGCCGTTGTTGTCACCTGCCCCTGTGTTGTTCCAGGTGGCGGTGACGGTGTCGCCGACCTTAAAGGCCCCGCCGGTGCCGCTGGCGCCGGAGATAGTGATGTTGGCGTCGGTGACGGTGGGCGCCTGGCTATCCACAGTGGCGTTGCTGGTGTCACTGGTGGTCTGGGTGTTGCCGGCGTTGTCGGTGGCGCTCACCGAGATATTGCGGTTAGTGGCGTCGACGCTGCCGGCGGTAAGGGTGTAGGTCGCCGTCCAGGTGCCGCCGCTGTTGCTGGCGGCTACGCTGGAGCCGCCGCCGAAGGCGGAGAAGTTCACAGTGACGCCAGCGATGGTGTCGCTGTTGTTGTCACCTGTGCCGGTATTGTCCCAGGTGGCGGTGACGGTATCGCCTATCTTGTAGGCGCCGCCGGTGCCGCTGGCGCCGGAGATAGAAATATGGGCGTCGGTGACTGTGGGCGCGACGTTGTCGACAGTGGCGTTGCTGCTGTCCACCGTGGTCTGGGTGTTGCCGGCGTTGTCGGTGGCCGTCACGGACACATTGCGATTGATGGCGTCTATGGCACCGGCGGTGATGGTGTAAGTGGCGGTCCAGGTGCCGGCGCTGTTGCTGGCGGCAACGCTGCTGCCGCCGCCGAAGGCGGAGAAGTTCACGGTGACGCCGGCGATGTCGCCGTTGTTGTCGCCGCCGACGGTGTTGTTCCAAGTGGCAGTGACAGTATCGCCAATGACATAGGCGCCGCCGGTGCCGCTCGCGCCGGAGATAGCCATGTTGGCGTCGGTGACGGTGGGCGCCTGGTTGTCCACTGTGGCATTGCTAGTATCGCTGGTCGCAGTGACGTTGCCGGCATCGTCGGTGGCGGTCACCGAGATATTGAGGTTGCTGCCCTCTATGCTGCCGGCCACCAGGGTATAGGTAGCGGTCCAGGTACCGCTGCTGTTGCTGGCGGCAACGCTGGAGCCGCCGCCGAACTGGCTGAAGTCGACGGTGACGCCGGTGATGGTGTCGCTGTTGTTGTCACCTGCCCCTGTGTTGTTCCAGGTGGCGGTGACGGTGTCGCCGACCTTAAAGGCTCCACCGGTGCCGCTGGCGCCGGAGATAGTGATGTTGGCGTCGGTGACGGTGGGCGCCTGGCTATCCACAGTGGCGTTGGTGGTGTCCGTGGTGGTCTTGGTGTTGCCGGCGTTGTCGGTGGCGCTCACCGAGATATTGCGGTTAGTGGCGTCGACGCTGCCGGCGGTAAGGGTGTAGGTCGCCGTCCAGGTGCCGCCGCTGTTGCTGGCGGCTACGCTGGAGCCGCCGCCGAAGGCGGAGAAGTTCACAGTGACGCCAGCGATGGTGTCGCTGTTGTTGTCCCCTGTGCCGGTATTGTCCCAGGTGGCGGTGACGGTATCGCCTATCTTGTAGGCGCCGCCGGTGCCGCTGGCGCCGGAGATAGAAATATGGGCGTCGGTGACTGTGGGCGCGACGTTGTCGACAGTGGCGTTGCTGCTGTCCACCGTGGTCTGGGTGTTACCGGCGTTGTCGGTGGCCGTCACGGACACATTGCGATTGATGGCATCTATGGCCCCGGCGGTGATGGTGTAAGTGGCGGTCCAGGTGCCGGCGCTGTTGCTGGCGGCAACGCTGCTGCCGCCGCCGAAGGCGGAGAAGTTCACGGTGACGCCGGCGATGGTGTCACTGTTGTTGTCACCGCTGCCGGTATTGTTCCAAGTGGCAGTGACAGTATCGCCAATGACATAGGCGCCGCCGGTGCCGCTGGCGCCGGAGATCGAGACATTAGCGTCGGTGACGGTAGGGGCGATGCTGTCGACGGTGGCGTTGGTGGTATCGGCCGTGGTTTTGGTGCCGTTGGCGTTGGTGGCAGAGACGCTGACGTTGCGGTTGGTGGCGTCGATACTGCCGGCGTTGATGGTGTAGGTCGCAGTCCAGGTACCGGCGCTGTTGCTGGCGGTCACGCTTGAGCCGCCGCCGAACTGGCTGAAATCGACGGTGACGCCGGTAATGCCGCTGTTGTTGTCACCGCCGGCGGTGTTGTTCCAGGTGGCGGTGACAGTATCACCGATGATGTAGGCGCCCCCTGTGCCGGTGGCGCCGCTGATGGAGATATTGCCGTCGGTAACGACAGGCACGGCGGCGGAAATGATGGTGGTGCTGTTGGCGGTGCTCAGGCCTCCCGATGCCGCGTGCAGGGCAATACTGTCGGTGCTGGCGCTATTGGTGTATTGCAGTTGCAGGCCACTGAAGGTGGCGCTGCCGCTGCTTGGGGTCAGGGTGACGGTGATGCCATTGCCGTCGGTGTCCCCGGTGCCGCTCAGGCTGTTGACGGTACCGGCCGGCAGGCCGCCGGAGGTGTTGGTCACCGACAACACCAGGTCGGTGCTGTAGCCGGTATCGAGGGTGTTGTTGGCGTCCACCGCCTTGACCACGGGCACAGTGCTGAAGCTGGTGGCCGACCCGCTGCTGATGCTGGTGGGGGCCGGCTGGGTGGTGAAGATCAGCTTGGTGGCCACCACGTCGGAGGTGACGGGGCTGGCGGTGCCGTCGGTCAGGCCGGTGGCGGCGGCGGTCAGGGTGAAGGCTTCCTGATCGGCCGATGCCGTGTAAACCAGGTTGCTGAAGGTGACCACGCCGCTGCTGGCCGCGACTGTGGTGGTGCCGCTCAAGGCACCGGCGCTGGCCTCGCTCAGGCTGACGTTGCTGGTGAAGCCGGTATCGGTATTGCCAAAGGCATCTTGGGCCGTGACCACGGGCTGGGTGATGAGGGCGCTGCCGGAGACGGAGCCGGCCGGCTGGGTGGTGAAGGCCAGCTTGGTGGCAGTGACGCTGGTGGCAAATCCCGACCCGTTGGTCACCGCCGTGGTGGTGCCCATCTGGGTACCGGAGCCGCCTATCGTCAGGTCGGTATCGCCGTCCAGGCTGAGAATAAAGGTGTGACCCTCGGTCATGCCGCTGTGGCCCAGGTCGGCGTTGACCGTATAGGTCTCGCTGCCACCGTCGGCAACGCTGATGGAGAGGCCGGAGAAGGTGACGACGCCGCCGCTGTAGCTGCCGGTGACAGAGCCGCTGATGTCGGGCCCGGTCAGGGTCCAGACGGCGTTGCCACGCTCGGTGGCTGTGCTGGTACCTGAGACATGAACCTGCACCTGGGACACCGTCATGGCCACGCCGTCACTGGTGCCACCGTCGCTCAGGGTGAAGTCCAGGGCCGCTGTAGCGCCTGCGTTGGTGGCGATGCTGCCGGGTTCGCTGCCGCCGCCTGCGGTGAGGTTGCCGTCGCTGTTATAGGGCAGCACGGGGGCCGACACGTTGATATTGTCGATGCTGATATCGACAGGTTGACCGTCGTTTGAGGTGATCCTGATTTCGTCGATGTTATCGAAGGCACTGATCCCACTGAAACTGCTAGTACCAAACTGGGTGCTGGAGTAATCGACGTTGGTGCTGCCTTGCGAGGCGCCATTGCGGTAAGCGGTGATGGTTAGCTTTTGGGCCAAACCGCCGAGACCGACATCGATATAAAGGGAGTTGAGCTTGAACTCGCTGCCGTCAGTGCTTTTAACGGTAACCGTTGTTACATCACCGTTATAGCCAGTAACGTAAAGCTCCTTGGTACCACTATTGGTATTACTGCTAGCCAAGACCCAAAGGCCAGGGGTGCTCGCGGCATTGGAAGAGATGGTAAAGGCGCCAAAGTCGTGGCTATTGCCCGGATAGTTTGGCGACGAAGATGAAGCAGCGAAGCTTTCAAAGTCCTGACTGTCCGAACTGCTCAGCAACAGCTGGTGCAACAAGGCAAGAGGCGCGCTGTCCGGCACCCGGCCCTGGCCGTATTCCAGGCGCAGGTTGCCGCCGAGGCTGGCAGGGCCAGTGGCGTCGATGGAGGCCAGCACCGGCCGGCCCAGGGCCGCCGAAAGGCTGTCCACCAGGTTATGGCCCTGGCCTTTTGCCAGATCACAGCCCCAGAGCTCAAGCTGGGCGCCCGCCGTCAGTTGATTTCGCCAGGCGTCCAGGAAGCCGGGATGTTGGGCAAGAAAAGCCTGGTCGAGGCGCTGGCCGCCAAGCAGCAGGGCGCCGGGCCGGCCGTGGCTGACCAGGCTGACCCTGTCCCACTGGCCGCCGGCCAGGGCCCCTGGCAGTTGGCCCAGGCTGCGGATGGCCCTGACCTCGGCGCCAGGTTCGGCTTTAAGCTGTGGCGCAAGTTCGGCATCCACCAGCACCAGTTCCTTGGCGCTGCCCGCAAAGGCAACCAGTAATCCCAACCACAGCCAGGCTCGACTCATGGCAACATCCTCAATTCAACGCAGGCCCCAGGGGCCCTTTGGATAACACAAAGGCGAAAGGCCGCCCCCTTAAAGGGGCAGCCTTGGCCAAGCTCGGGCGACGCCAGCTCAGGGGCGCGGCGGATATTCGCCATAGAGGCTGATGATGAAATTCAACCCCAGGTAGGGCTGCATATTGTTGTGGGGCTGGGTGCCACCCGTCACACCCAGGGCCAGGGGCGACATGGTCGTCTTGTCGGTGCCACTGCCGTAGGCCGAAAGGCTTTTACGCCCACCGGCGGCACCGCTCTTTGCCCAGTAGGCCCCCTCCGGCCCTTGGCCGGACTGCCCTAGGGTCGCCACAGCGTTGGCCAGGTGGTTGTGGCCGGGCATCTCGGATTGAATAAGGGTAACGGTTTCGGTGCCGGCCCTCTCCCCCAGCACCCTTGGGGTCAGGCCGGGCCCATTGCCCCAGTGCATAGGCGCCTGGCCGCGCAGATCCGGCAGGGCGAAGTTGCTGGTGCCGTTACCGCCGTAGGTGGTGCCGAGCAGGGAAAAGAGCGCCGTGTTTTGCGAAATGGGCAGCAACTGGCCATCACAGAAGGCCCAGTCCCTGGGAGCGAAGTTACCCGCGAAGATGCGGATCTCACCGATATAGGAATCCATTTGTGCGCTCCTCAGTTGCGACTCGGGAAAATGCCCTGGACGGCGATACAGAAATTGGCCACCAGGAAGGGCTGCATGTTGTTGTGGGGCTGGCTGCCGCCGGCGCCGGCGATGGCATTGGCCGCCAGGGTGGTAGTGGCCTGGGCCGCATAGGGGCTGGCCTCGGTGCTGGCCGCCCAGTAGCCGTCGTCCGGGGAGGCGCTGGTGGCATTGGCCGAGTCCGCCACCACCTGGTGGTTGTGGGCAGGCATCTCCGGGACCGTCAGGGTATGGGTTTCCTCGCCGGCGCTTTCTCCCAGGGAGACGCCATTGCCGACATGCACAGGTGCCCGCCCTTGGAGGTTGGGCAGGGCGAAGTTGGTGGTGCCGTTGCCGCCGTAGGTGGTGCCGAGGATGGCATAAAGGGCCTGGTTCTGGTTCAGGGGCAGCAACTGGCCGTTGCAGGCCGCCCAGCCTTTGGGGACCACATTGGAGGCGAAGACACGTACTTCGCCGATAAAGGGTTCAGCCATGACAGATCCTCCTTAACTGGGTGTCGGGTAGATGCCGAAAAGGGCGATGATGAAGCTCAACGCCTGGGTCGGCATCATGTTCTCATGGGGCTGGTTGCCGCCGGCCAGGGACAGGGCCTGGGGCGCCATGGTGGTGCTGGGGGTCGCCTTGGAGTAACCCAAAGCGTCACCAAAACCTGCCCAGAAGGCGTTGGTGGGGCTCTCTACACCGCCGCTGGCGGCCGCCAGGGCCTGGTGGCTGTGCTGGGGCAGTTGGGTCGAGAGCAGGGTGACCTCCTCGGCGCCGGCCTGCTCGCCCAATACATAGTGGCTGCCAGTGGTGGAGCTGCCCATGTGCAGCGGCAGGCGGCCACGCAGGTCGGGCAGGCCAAAGGTGGTCTGGCCGTTGCCGCCGTAGGTGGTGCCGATCAGGGCAAAGAGTGATTCGTACTGGCTGATGGCCATTATTTGGCCGTTACAAAAGGCCCAGCCCGCCGGGGCAAAATTGCCGCCGAAGATCCGGATCTCTCCGATGTAAGGTTCCATGGCGTTTCCTTTCCTCTTCCGTTATTGATATGTCATCCCCATGCCAAGGACAGGAGTCAGACTCATGCAACACCCATTGCCCGCTGGGGCCACCCTGCGCCCCATCAGGGACGACGACAGGGCCTTCATGGCGGCCCTCTATGGCGCCGGCCGCCAGGCCGAACTGGCGGCTTTTCCCTTCGACGAACAACAAAAAGCGCTGTTCCTGCAAAGCCAGTTCGAGGCCCAGTACCGGCAGTACTTCGGCCAGTACGACAGCAGCCGCTATTGCCTTGTGGAGCTGGGCGGCGAGCCCATAGGCCGCTGGTTGCCCACAGAGACCCCTCAGCATTTCCGGCTGGTGGACATAGCCCTCTTGCCCCGCCACCAGGGCCTTGGCATCGGCAGCGCCCTGCTCAGGGCCCTGCAGGCCGAAGCCCGCCAAAAACAAAAAACCATACAGCTGCAGGTTGAAAGCCACAGCAGGGCCAGGGCCCTCTACGATCGCCTCGGTTTCGAACCCCAAGGCGAGGGGAACGGCCTTTACCTTCCCATGGCCTGGGCGCCTTGAGCCCTGGCCTGCTGAATACGAATGCGGTAACGGCCAGCGGCATGGGTGGTCATGAAGAAGAGGAAGTCCCCAAGCTGGTCGTGGGAAAAGGAATAAGTGCCCTGGGCCAGGGCGGCGCCGGGATCGCCCTCCAGGTCCATCGAAAAGTCGTCCAGAGGGTCTTGCGGTGCGCTGTGCTGGGTCACATCGACCAGGCGCAGGGCCTGGACAGGGGTATCGTCATGAAGGAGATGGAAATAGCTGTGAAGATGGGGCTGAAGCCCGGTAGCGGAGAGGCATCCCTGTGATAGTTCCATGACCAATCCTGGTACTACTAAGACGTGACTAGCCTAGTTCAGCTTTCGACTTACCGATAGAGGGGGGGCTGGTAGTACCACTGAGGAACAAAAGGTAACCTATTGAAAAACAACATCATTCACAAATGTATCAATAGTGAGCACTTTGTTCACTATGTGATCGCCATCACAAGGCATTTCGATATTCACTTCAACTCCACCTGCCCTTTTTCATCCAGGCTGCAGTGCAGTTCCTCCTGTTGCTGACCCAGGGTCAGCTGGTAGCGCCCAGGTCCTAACTCCTTGACCCGGAAGCCTTCGGTAGTGCCGTAGCGAGCCTGGATGGCATTGAGGCAATAGGTGCGCAGCATGTTGGCGTCCAGGTTTTTCTTCGTCTTGGTGAGGGTACCGGCAGGCCCCTGCTGGTTGGCCAGGGTGGCCTGGCTCTGGGCCTGGTCGGGGTTGAGCAGCACAGTGCGCACCACCAGGGCGAGCACGGCCACCACCAGCAGTACCATCAGAATGCGGATCATGGCTTACCTCCAAAAGGGTTTGGCTTCAGCATAGCCTCGGCCATGAAAGGATGGTGAGCTGCGGTGTCGAGAGAGGGTCCTAAAAGAGCTGCTCAGGTTTCAGCTGGCCCAATACCGCATAGTTCGGGTTCTCCAGGCTCTCGCCCTGGTTGAAGGTCAGGGGCTGGCCCTTGAGATCCACCAGGGCGCCGCCGGCCTCCACCACTATGGCCCAGCTGGCCGCCGTGTCCCATTCGCCGGTGGGGCCTATACGCACATAGGCGTCGGCTACCCCTTCGGCCACCAGGCAGGACTTGAGGCTGGCCGAGCCGAAGGGCATGGCCTGGAAATCCAGCTCCGGCTTGAGGTGGGCCTGGAGGGTTTCCCTGGCCTGGTGCCTGGACACGGCCAGCAGCGGCACCGCCGGGGCCGGGCGGCTATGAATGGGCTGGCCGTTCTTGAAGACGCCCCTGCCCTTGATTGCCCAGTAGCAATCGCCGGAAACGGGGGCATGGATCACCCCCAGCACCGGCTCGTTGGCCACCACCAGGGCGATATTGACGGCGAAATCCGGGGAGCCACCGACAAATTCGCGGGTACCGTCCAGGGGGTCCACCAGCCAATAGGCCTGCCAGAGCCTGCGCTCGGCAAAGGGCCTGTGGCCGGATTCTTCGGAAAGGATGGGAATGTCCGGGGTCAGGGCCTTGAGGCCCTTGAGGATCACCTTGTTGGCGGCGATGTCGGCGTTGGTGACGGGGCTGTCGTCGGCCTTCTGCTCGGTGATCAACTCCTCGGAGCGGAACCAAGGCATGATGGCCTCACCGGCCAGCTGGGCCAGGGCTATGACATCGTCGAGCAAGGGTTCAGGATTCATAGCAGCGCCTGTTCCTCCAGCCAGTCACGCGCCAACAGGAGGGCGGTCAGGCTACGGGCCTCGGAAAAATCCTTCTGATAGCGTAGCGCATTGAGTTCCTTAAGCGGCCAGGGCACCACTTCGATGGGCTCTGGCTCGTCCCCTTCCAGGCGGGAGGGATAGAGATCCCGGGCGATCAGCAGCGTCATCTTGGCGCTGAAATATCCCGGCGCCATGGACACCTCGCGCAGCACAGTCCAGTCGCGGGCGCCGTAGCCTATCTCCTCCTGCAACTCGCGATTGGCCGCCTCTATGGCGTCCTCACCGGGGTCGATGAGGCCCTTGGGGAAGCCCAGCTCGTAGGCATGCAGGCCGGCGGCATATTCCCGGGCCAAGAGCAGGGTGTCGTCACCCAGGATGGGCACCACCATCACAGAGCCACGGCCCGAGCCCTTCATCCGCTCGTAGTGGCGCTCGGCGCCGTTGGTGAAGCGCAGGTGCAGCTGTTCGACCCTGAACAGCCGGCTTTCGGCGACGATGCGGGCATCGATCACTTCCGGCAGCTTGGTGGATTTCGTCATGGCGGTACCGCTGGCTTAGAATGGCCCCTCCATTACACCCAATCACAGGGACAGATGCCAGATGCTTGATGACCAGGGCCTTAATTGGGCCGCTATTGATACCGTGCTGCTGGACATGGACGGCACCCTGCTGGATCTCCATTTCGACAACCATTTCTGGTTGGACAGGGTGCCGTTGCTGCTGGCCGAAAAAGACGGCATCAGCCTGGATGAAGCGAGGAAGCGCATAGACGCCGAGTACCAGGCCGTGTTCGGCACCTTGAGCTGGTACTGCTACGACTACTGGACAGAGCGCCTGGGGCTCGACATCGACGTCGCCAGCCGCGAGATCCAGCACCTGATCAGCCTTAGGGAAGACACCCTGCCCTTCCTGGACGCCCTGCGCCAAAGCGGCCGCCAGGTGGTGCTGCTGACCAACGCCCACCCCAAGAGCCTGTCGCTGAAGGTGGAGCGCACCGCCCTGGACCAGCACCTGGACCAGCTGATCTCCACCCACAGTTACCGGGTTTCCAAGGAATCACAGCAGCTGTGGCAGCAAGTGCGGCAGGACTTGGGTTTCGACCCGGCCCGCACCCTCTTCGTGGACGACTCCCAGCCGATCCTGGAGGCGGCCAGGCGCTTTGGGATCCGCTACCTGCTGGGGGTGGAAAACCCCGACTCCAAACGCCCCCACAAGGCCTTCGACGGCTTTGCCTCCACCAAGGACTACCGCACCCTGCTGGCCGCCATCCGCCAGCCGCGCTGACAAAAAAGCCCTCTTGCGAGGGCTTTCTTCAGCGGGGGATGGGCCCCTTGAACTGCACCGGGTAGCGGCCGTCGCTGCCGGCCTTGCCGAAGAAGGCGAAGGCGTCCTGCAGGGATTTGGGCTGGTCGGCGGCGGGCTTGGCGAAGCCGCGCACCTGGTAATGGCTGGCGTCGACCCTGGCTTCCAGCTCCAGGCCCAGGCGCGGCGGCGTGTCCCTGACCACGGCCGTGAGGGCGCCCTTGTCGCAGCCGAGATCGGCGTCGATACGCCCGAGATCGAAATCGCCGAAACGGTTGGTGACGCCGGCATCCAGCCACTGGGCCTTGCCGGCCAGGGCCTCACACCAGGGCTTGCCGAGGCGGAACTCGGGAATGGCTAACGACAGCTCGCCGCTGACCTGGCTCGGTACCGGCAGCCGCACATTGGCCACCAGCGGCGCCACAGGCGCCTTCATCACCAGATTCTCCACCGCCAGCTTGCCGCCAAGACCCAGGGTCAGGCTGGCGGCAAGGCGGGTGGCGCCGGGCCTCGAATGCAGGCTGACGCCGAGCTTGCCGGTCAGCAGCTGCCAGGGATGGGCCTGCCATTGCAGCTGGTCAAAGGCGATGTCGCCCAACTGCAACTTGGCCACGCTGCCCTGCCAGAGGCTGCCCTCCACCCCGCTCAGCTGCACCTGGGGCGGCAACTGCACCCGGGCCAGCACGGCCGAGGCCGGCACTTGCCAGATCAGGGCCACCAGGAACAACAGCAGCCCCAGCAATGTCCACCTCACGACCTTCATCAGGCTCCCCTCAGTTCGAGGCGGCGCACCTTGACCATGCCGGGGGTGCCGGTGCTGGCAAAGTCCGCCTGGCCCACCGTCAGGCCTTCCTTGAGCTGGAGCTGGGTCAGCCACAGGCTCAGTTTCTCGAAGGGCACTTCGTCCACCCAGACATTGATGTTGCCGCTGCCGGGCTGGAGCCGGGAGATGCGGATGCTGAGCTGGTTGGCGCTGCGGGTCACGCGGTCGGTGAGGCTGCCTGAGCCCGAGGCCAGCTTGCCGCCCTTGGCCGCCAGTATGGCGCTGCCCTGCTTGTGGAGGTAGGCGAGATCCGCCTGGCGGCTGTGCAGGCGCTGGCGGGCCGCTTCCTCGGCATGGCTGAGCGGCTGCCAGAGGGCGAAATAGAAGAGCCCCAGGGCCATGAAGGGCGCCGCCCAGGTCAGCACCTGGCGATCGCGAGGGGCCAGGTTGTTCCAGTAATCCTTGATCATCCTTTACTCCTCAGCACCAGGGTGCCGGACACGCCACCGTCCACCTGGCTCTGGCCGCCGGTTTCCACCTGGTAGCGGCTGCCCAGCTCCTGTTTGAGCTTCTCGAAGGCGGCATAGTCGGGGGCCAGGGTCAGTATCCGCAGCTCGCCGCGGTCGGCGTCGAAGCGCAGGTTGTCGGGCTTGATGCTGCCCACCTTGGCGAAAGTCAGGGAAAGGTCGTTGAGCATGGTCAGCAGGCTGGCGTTGCTGCCGGCGCTGCCCAGGGTCTTGAGCTTGCCGCGCAGCTGGCTCTTGAGGGAGCCGGCGCTGACCAGGTGCTCGCCCGGGAAGAGGCGCCCGTAATCGGCCTTGATCTGCTGCTCCAGCCCCCCTGCCCTGGCAGACAGTTGGTGGATGGCCAGGCCCTTGGAGACGAGGGTCACCAGCAGCAAGGCGCTGGCGGCCACCGCCACCGGCAGCCAGCGTCGCAAGGCGCCGGAACCTTTCTTCTTCTGCTTGTAGGGACCTTGCAGCAGGTTGAGGGTATTGGCGGCGCCGCCCTTGGCCAACACGGCCAGGGGCAGGTCTGTGCCCAGATGGGTCAGGGTGCAATTGTCCGGCAGTCGGACCTCGCCGTAGGCCTCCACCGGCTGGACCTTGTCGGCCACCAGGGGGCCCACGACCCACTCGGCCAGGGCCGCGTCAGCCGCCAGGCCGGCGACCTCACCGGTGCGCAGCAGCAGCTCGCCGTCCAGCTCCAGGGCCGACCAACTCTCCTGGCGCCAGGGCAGGGCCAGGAAATCGGGCTGCATCTTCCAGGGTTCGAGGCCGGCGTCCGCCAGCCAGGACAACCAGTCCTGCATCAGGCGGTGGTTCACCGCCAGCACCGCCACCTGCTCGCCCTGGGGCTGGAGCAGGAAGTGCAGGTTGTCCACGTCATCGGCCAGCTCTTCTTCGAGCATGAAAGGCACGGCGCGCAGGAACTGGCGGCCCTTGCCGCTCTGTTTGACGGCGCCGTTGTAGCAGCAGCTGCCCGGCACCAGCGCCAGCAGGCGGCCGTCGAGGCCGGCCAGCTGGGCCAGTTCATCGGCGCCCTTTAGGGTACCGCTGGCCAGCACCACCTGGTCGCTGTCGGACCAGTGCAGCCAGGGGATGGCGCCCTCGGCGCCCTGGGGCAGCCGGATCACCAAAGTGTTGCTCACAAGCGTCCTCCCAGACGGCGCCAGAGCGTCGTCAGCTTGTAGTTCTCGTCTGATTTCAAGAGGCTCTCCATGTACATGGGCCTGTCTTGGAAACGCCCTTCCAAGGCCACGAAGAAGCGGTCCGATTGGATGACCAGTTCTTCCTTGGCGCCGGGCTGTAGGTTCTGGAGGCCGGACAGGCTTGGGTCCTGCCAGGCATCGTCGATACTGTCGTAACCGTCCTTGGGGCGACCGCCCAGGACCGACTCGGCGTCGGACTTGGTCATGGGGGTCAGCACCGCCGCCAGCACCACGGCCTTGTCTTGGGGCAAGGTGTTGATGTTCAGTTTGAGGCTGGCGTCATCCAGGGTGCACACATAGGGCGCCACCTTGTTGTAGATGTCGGCGGTGACGCCGTTCACCAGCCGCAGCTCGGACTTGTCCACCATCAGGCCGTTGGCCGCCAGGTAGGGGATCTCCCGGCTTTGGTATTCGGGATCTTCGGCGCCGAAGCTGCCGCTCATCTCGCTGTTGTCGTCCAGCCAGTCCGACAGGGAATAGGCTATGGTTTCCGCCGCCAGGCTGTCCACGTCCAGCATCTCCAGCAGCGCCTGGAACTGGGTGCGGCTGGTCTTGGCGTCCTGGGGCTTGTCGGCCCGCAGGGCATTGAGGTTGAAGCAGGCGCGGCCGTCGCTGATCTTGCCACGGATACCGCCCCCTTCCACCGGGAATTTCTGCTCTTTGGCCCAGTCTTGGCTGAGATTGATCTTGCCGTCCTTGTCCTTGAGCAGCTTGTGCAACGCCAGCTTGGCGAAGGCCTCACCGGACAGGGCATAGAAATAGGCCTGGTGCTGGCCGAGCTGGTTGCCGGTGCGGCGGATGTTGATGCCGAGGCGGCCGCTCATGTTGGCCGCCAGCACCACCACTATGGCCAGGATCAGCAAGACCGTGATCAGGGCCACGCCCCTCTGCCGCCTCATGTCTTGCTCCTGCCGCTGCCCTTGCCGGGGTCATGGGGCTGGCCTGGCAGGCCTATGCCGGGGTTGCCGGACTGGCCATCTGACTTGCTGCCACCCTTGGCCTCGTCCTTGTCGGGGCCGGGGATGGCGAAGCGCCGGGTGATCTCGCCGTAGTCCTTGAGCTTGAGCCTGAGCTCTATGGCCCGCGGCAGCTCGCTGGCGTCCCAGCTTTCCTGCCAGCTGTCGCCGTCGAAGTAACGGACCTTGAAGGCCTCGACCTTGGTCAGCAGCACCAGGCTCTGGGGCTCTGCGCCCACCTCGGGGTCGGGGTAGAAGTGGTAATCCTTGATCAGCTTGCCTTCTGCCAGGCGGTAGGCCGCCAGCTGCACCTCGGAACGGGGCAGCATGGCTGCCGGGTTCTGCCAGCCGCGTCTCGTAAAGAGCAGGCCGTCGTCTTCGGAGTCCAGGAAGAAATGCTGGCCCTTGAGCACGCTCGCCTGCTTCTCACCGGCGGGGAAACGCACCTGGCGGTTGGTCAGCTGCAGCATGTCCCGCTCTATGGTCAACATGGCCTGCTGCAACTCGGCCAGCCGGGCCGACTTGCCCTGGCTGACTTTGTCGGCCTGCATCACCTGGTTCAGCACCCGGTAGGCGTAGAGGGCGATCATGGCGAAGATGGCCATGGCCACCAGCACTTCCAGCAACGTAAAGCCCTTGCTGTTGCTGCGCCGCCCCAGCGTGAACAGGCTCATGACTGCACCTCGAAATAGCTGCGCAGCACCGCCTCGGGGTGGCTGAAGTCGCTGCTGCGCGACACCGTCACCTCCAGGGCGGAGAAGTCCTTGTCTTCCGTCTTGAGTTTCTTGATGCGCCAATACCATTCGACGCCGGCCTGGGTCTCGGTGCCCTGGGCGCCGTCTTTGAGGTCCTGGTACTGGGCGTCGTTGAGCTTGTTGGCGGCCACCCAGTCGGCCAATGTCTTCTGCTCCAATATCGACAGGCTGTGGATGTTGGAGGTGGTGGCGTTGATGACGGCGATGGCGGCCAGGGCGAAGATCGCCATGGCCACCAGCACTTCGATAAGGGTGAAACCGCGACTTCTCACCAGCGCAGCTCCCCTTGGCGCCAGGCCAGATCGGGATTTTCGGCCCTGTCCAGGCTGCCGTTGGCGTGGCCCTGGATGCAGGTCTCCAGCACCAGGTCGGGGTTGTTGCCGGCCAGCACCCGGGTGTCGTCGCCGCCCAGGGTATCCAGGGCGGAGCTCTTGACCTTGTAGAGGCAAAGCTCGAAGGGCAGGAATTCCCCGGAGGAGAGGAAGAAGAGGTGCGGGGTCAGCCGCTTCTTGTTGTCCTTGGTTTCATCCTCGGCCTTGAAGGCGTCTTCGGGAATGAGGCTCTGGCCCAGGGATAGGCCTTCCAGGCGCAGGGTGCCGTGGATGCCCTGGGCCCCCTGCCAGTTCTTCAGCACGCCGTCGTCGTCCAGGGCCACCCAGGCGCCCTTGGGGCCGTCCGGGTCGTCTTCGGCGCCGGGGGCCGGGGCGTCGGGGTCGAAGCGCATCACCTCGACGCCGCCGTCCTCCTTGAACTTCAGGCCCAGCTCTTCGCCGCGCATTATGGCTTCGTCATGCATCAAGGCGAACCTGGCCTGCCATTTCTGGGCTTCGTTTTCCAAGCGGCTGCCGTCGCTGGGCCCGCCGAAAGACAGGCTGACCATGGCCACCATCATGCCGACGATGAACAGGACCACCAGTATTTCGAGCAGGGTAAAGCCCAGGGCACGGCGCTTCATGGTTACTTCTGGAAGTCCTTGAGGTTCCAGTTGCCGATGTCGGCGTTCAGCTCTTCACCGCCTTCCTGGCCGTCGGCGCCCAGGGTGAAGAGGTCGTATTTGCCGTGCTCGCCGGGGGCTATGTAGAGATAGTCGTTACCCCAGGGATCCTTGGGCAGGCGCTTGATGTAACCGCCCTCACGCCAGTTGCGGGGCGCCGGCACCGGCTCTTCCACCAGGGCGTTGAGGCCCTGTTCGGTGGTGGGCAGGGTGCTGTTGTCCAGGTAGTACATCTCCAGGGCGGACTCCAGGCCGCTGATGTCGGCCACGGCCTTCTGCACCATGGCCTTGTCCTTGTTGCCCAGCACGTTGGGCGCGACTATGGCGATCAACATGCCGAGGATCACCACCACCACCATGATTTCGATAAGGGTAAAACCCTGTTGCCTTTGTTTCATGACTGCTCCTTGGCGGTTCAGGCCACCATGTTGTTCATTTCCAGAATGGGTTGCAGGATAGAGATAACGATAAAGAAGACGATACCCGCCATGGCCACCACCATGGTCGGGGTCAGGATCCCCAGGGCCACCGTGACCAGGTTGGAGAATTCCCTGTCCTGGTTGTCGGCGGCCCGCTCCAGCATCTGGGTCAGCTCACCGGACTTTTCCCCCGAGGCTATCATGTGCAGCATCATGGGAGGGAACAGCTTGGTCTGGGTCAGGGCCTGACGCAGGCTGGCCCCCTCCCGCACCCTGGTGGTGGCTTCCGCCACCGCCTCCTGCATCACGTTGTTGGTCAGCACCTCGCCGCTGATGCGCATCCCTTCCAGCAACGGCACGGCGGACGCCGAGCAGATAGAGAGGGTGCGGGCGAAACGGGCGGTGTTGATGCCCCGCACCACCTTGCCCAGCACCGGCATCCGCATCCAGACGCCGTGCACCTTCTTGCGAAAGGCGGCGCCCTGCATGGCGCGGTTGAAGCCCACCAGCGCCACTATGAAGCCGGCCAGGATCAGCAGCCCCCAGTGGCGGATGAAGTCGGAGGCGGCGATCAAGAAGCGGGTGGTGGCCGGCAGCGTGGCCTTCATGTGTTCGAACTGGCCCACCACCTGCGGCACCACAGTGGTGAGCAGCATGGTGATGACGCCTATGGCCACCAAGGTCAGGATGATGGGGTAGATCATGGCCTGCTGCACCTGTTGCTTCACCACCTGGCGCTGCTCCGTGTAGTCGGCCAGGCGGTTCAGTACCGTGTCCAGGTGGCCGGACTTTTCACCGGCGCTGACCATGGCGCAGAACAGCTCGTCGAAGACGTGGGGGAACTCGCCCATGGAGTCGGCCAGGGTATAGCCTTCCACCACCTTGGACCGCACCGCCATCAGGATGCGCTTGAGACGCGGCTTCTCGGTCTGCTCGGCCACCGCCTTGAGGCATTCTTCCAGCGGCAACGCCGATTGCACCAGGGTGGAGAGCTGGCGGGTGATAAGGGCAAGATCCGGCACCGAGATGCGCCGGCTGCTGCCGAAGCCCCGGCTTTTGCCCTGGGCCTTTTCCTTCTGGACGCTGGCTTCGAGGGTCACCGGCATCAGCCCCTGCTCGCGCAGGGCGTTGCGGGCGGCGCGGGGGCTGTCGGCTTCCAGTATGCCTTTCTTCTGCTTGCCCTTGGCGTCGAGGGCGACGTATTCAAAGGCGGCCATTAATCCTCCCCAGCCCCAGCCAGGATCTGCCCTTGGCGCTGGCTTCCGGCCACGGCGACGTATTCACAGGCCATCATCGTCAATCCTCCCGGGTCACGCGCAGCACTTCTTCCAGTGAGGTAACGCCGTCGCGCACCTTGGCAAAGCCGTCGTCACGGATGCTGGGCACGGACTTGCGCACCTGCTTGATGACAGCCTGCTCGCCGCGGCCGTTGTGGATGATGTCCCGCAGCTTCTCGTCGATGATGATGAATTCGTGGATGCCGGTCCGGCCGCGATAGCCGGTCATGTTGCATTCCGGGCAGCCCTGGGGATGGAAGAGGGTCAGCTTCTTCTCGCCTTCCATGCCCATCAGCTCCATCTCGCCCTTGCTGGCCTGGTAAGGCTGGCGGCAATGGGGGCAGAGGCGGCGCACCAGGCGCTGGGCCAGCACCCCCAGCAGGGAGCTGGAGATGAGGAAAGGCTCGACGCCCATGTCCTCGAGGCGGGTGATGGCGCCGGCGGCGGTGTTGGTGTGCAGGGTGGACAGCACCAGGTGGCCGGTCAATGAGGCCTGCACCGCGATCTGGGCCGTTTCGAGGTCCCGTATTTCCCCCACCATCACCACGTCGGGGTCCTGGCGGAGTATGGCGCGCAGGCCGCGGGCGAAGGTCATGTCCACCTTGGGGTTGACCTGGGTCTGGCCTATGCCTTCCAGGTCGTATTCGATGGGGTCTTCCACCGTCAGTATGTTGCGGTCCTTGGAGTTGATCTCCGAGAGGCCGGCGTAGAGGGTGGTGGACTTGCCCGAGCCGGTGGGGCCCGTCACCAGTATGATGCCATGGGGCTTGCGGATGAGGGCCTCGAACTGGTCGCGCACCGATTTGATCATGCCCAGGTCTTCGAGATCCAGGCGCACGGCGTTCTTGTCCAGCAGACGCAACACCACCCGCTCGCCGTGGTTGGACGGCATGGTCGAGACCCGCACGTCCACGGCCCGGCCGGCGATGCGCAGGCTGATACGGCCGTCCTGGGGCACCCGCTTCTCGGCGATGTCCATCTTGGACATGACCTTGATCCGGGACACCAGCAGGTTGGCCAGCTTGCGGCTGGGCTTGAGGATCTCCTTGAGCACGCCGTCGATGCGAAAACGCACCACCAGGGCCTGCTCGAAGGTTTCGATATGGATATCCGAGGCCCCTTCCTTGATGGCTTCCGAGAGCAGGGCGTTGATCAGGCGGATGACAGGGGCGTCGTCGTCCGAGTCGAGGAGGTCCTCGGTCTGGGGCAGCTCCTCGGCCAGGGCGTTGAGATCGAGATCGGCGCCGATGTCTTCCATCAGCTGGCGGGCGGCGCTGGAGTCGCGCTGGTAGGCGGCCACCAGCTGCTCTTCGAAGTCGTGCTGGTTGAGGGGCGACGGCGCCACCGCCTCACCCAAGGCGCGCCAGGCTTCCAACAGCGCCGCAGGGGCGGCCCCTTCACGCAGGTAGAGGCGGCCCTCGGTAAAGAGCACGCCGTGGCGCTTGGCGAAGGCGAAGGGCAGCCGGCCCTCGGCCAGCTCCTGCTCGGGGCTCAGCTCGGCCTCGAGCTCTTCCTGGGCCTCGGTTTCGAGGCCCTTGAGGCTCTCGTCAGTCATCCTTCTGCTCTCGTTCTTTCTTGACGATGGTCTCCACCAGGCCGGGCGGGCGAGCCAGGTTGTCGTCCCAGGCCGGCATCTGCGGCGGATCCATGAAGGGCATCAGGCTGATACCGTCCTGGCGGCGCTTCTCCTCGGCGTCGTACATCAGGTTGTACTTGGTGTGGCTGATCTCACGCATGGTGTCCGGGTCCCGCACTATGGTGGGATGGATGAACACCATCAACTTACGCTTGCGCTTGGAGGTGGAAGTGGAGCTGAACAGGTGGCCTATGACGGGGATGTCGCCCAGGATCGGCACCTTGGAGACGGACTCCTGCACGTCCTCGTCGATGAGGCCGCCCAGCACTATGGTGTCGCCGTCCTGCACCAGCACTGTGGTGTTCACTTCGCGCTTGTTGAGGGTGATGTCCACCGCCGTGTTACCGGCGCGGCTGGACACTTCCTGCTTGATGGCCAACTGCACGGCATCGCCCTTGTTGATCTGGGGAGTGACGTTCAGCTTCACACCCAGCTGTTCACGCTGGATGGTCTGGAAGGGGTTGTTGTTGCCGGAGCTGGGGGTGGAACCTGTCAGCAGCGGCACGTCCTCACCGGCCACGAAGGAGGCTTCCTTGTTGTCCAGGGTGGTGACGGAGGGGGTCGAGAGGATGTTGGCCTTGGTGTTGGAACTCACGGCCTGGACCACGGCGCCCCAGTTGTTCTTGATCACGCCCCACATGGCGCCGTTGACGCTGCCCAGCACCTGGGCCAGCAGGCTGTAGTCGCCCTTGGTGTCGGGGGTGGAACTGGTGGTCTTGGAACCGTCAGCTGACACAACGGTAGTACTGGTGCCCTTCTGGCCCTGGGCGCTGATGGCGGCGGCGCCGATCTGGGTCAGGCTGGGGAAGCTGCCGTTGGAGAACTGCTGCATGCCGTACTTACTGGACACCCACTGGACACCGAGGTCGGTGCCGTCGCCGTCGTAGATCTCGACGATCATGGCTTCCACATGCACCTGGGCGCGGCGGATATCGAGCTTGGCCACCACATTGGCCAGGTTGTTGATGAGGTCCGGCTGGCCGGTGATGACCAGGGCGTTGGTCTCCTCATGGGCCTTGATGGACACCTGCTGGCGGCCGCCTCGGGCGGCACCCTTGGCCTGGCCCTGGGCCTGCTGGTCCTCGGCCTGGATGGAGTCGGACACGCCCTGCAGCACGTCCACCAGATCTTTGGCCTTGGCGTACTGGAGGTAGATGACGCGGGTGTTGCCGGTGGTCTGCTGGTCGGTATCCAGCTCGGAAATGGTCTTGGCGATGCGGTCGCGGGCCTTGGCCTCGCCGGACAGCACCACAGAGTTGGTGCGCTCGTCCGCCACCACCTTCACCGCCAGGGGGTTGTTGCCCTGGTTGGTGCCTGAGCCCTTGTTAAGGTCGTTGATGATGCTCACCACCTGGGTGGCGGAGGCGTACTTGAGCTTGATGACCTGCACTTCCTGGTCACCGGCCTTGTCGGCGCGACGCACTATCTGGTCGATGCGGTCCACCACGGCGCTGCGGCCTGTGACGATCAGCACGTTGGAGTCGTCGTAATGGACCACGTTGCCGGCACCGGCGTTGTCCACCAGCTGGCGCAGCAGGGGCGAGAGTTCCCGCACAGGCACGTTATGCACCTGGATGACGCGGGTGATCATCTCGTCGCCGCCTTCCTTCTTGAGCTTGTCCTCGACCACGGGGATGGCGCCGGTCTTGGCGTCCTTGGCCTTGACCACCTTGAGCACGCCGTTGGGCATTTCCACCACGGCGAAACCGTAGACGTCCAGCACGTTCTGGAAGAAGCCGTAGTACTCCTCGGGGGTCATCTGCTCGTAGGAGCGGACATCGATCTTACCGCGCACCGAGGGGTCGACGATGATGGTCTTCTTCAGCACGGCCGACACAGTGGAGATGAACTCGTTGATGTCGGTGTCCTTGAACTGGGCGGAATAGGTGGCGGGCTGCTCGGCCGCCTGCGTAGGCAGCAAGGGGGAGCCGGCCAGCAACGCTGCCAGCAGGGCGGCAGCCAGGGTCGGCTTGGCGCCTTTGGTGATGGCCATATCTTTTCCTTTGTTCTGCATGGCGGTCATTGCTCCACACCTATGTTGAGGCTCATGGCCTGGCCGTTCCGCTCCAGATCGAGGGTCAGGCTGTCGAGGGTGCCGAGCTGACTGAGGATATCCAGGGCCTGGGCCGGGTCGGTGAGGTCATAGCCGTTGATGGCCTTGACCAGGTCGCCGTTCTGCAATCCCAGGGTCTTGAAGAGTTGCGGCTTGTTGCCGGGCGTCACCAGGTAGCCGGTAATGCCGTCCTTGCCGCGCAGCGGCGTCAGGTGCACCAGGTCATTGATGCTGTCGGGATCGGCCTTGGCCTTGGCCAGGGTGTCCTGGACCTCCCTCGAGGAGACCTTGCTCCTGGCCAAGCCAGGCCTGGCACTGCCAAAGCCCGGACGAGTCCGCGGTTGAGGGCCCTGCACCTTGAGGGGCTGGTAGTCCTTGCCCTCCAGCATCAGGGCTTCGGTCTGGTTGCGGTTTTTCAGCAGCACCCGGTCGGCCAGGATGCGCTCGACCTTGGCGGAGGTGCCCTTGATGTCGTCACCGACCCGGTAGGCCGCCTGGCTGCCCTGGCTTTCGATGATGGCGACCCCGGAACCGGTATTGCTCTCGGCCACCAGGCCGCTCAGTTTGAGCTGGAGGCGGGTCTCGGGGGCGTCCACCACCTCGGTCTGCACAGGGGCAGGGGCTTCATTGGGGGCCGAGCCGAACAGGGGGTGGGCCTTGAGGCCGTTCAGGTCAAGCTGCGCCTGGCCATTGCCTGCCGCCGTCGGGGTCCAGGGCTTGACCGGCTCCACCGGGGTGGCCAATTGCCAGCACAGGCCGGCCAGCAGCCAAATGGCGGGCACCGCCAGGGCCAGGGTCAGGACCTTTCTGATCAAAGGCTCGGGAAGGCGCCGGGCCATGTCGCCGGCGCGCTCGAGGAATAATTCTGGATTCATTCTAATGACAGCCCCTTAAAAGCACCTGTCCCTGGTGAGGGCTGCTACCCCTTTAATAATGTAAGGCACAGCTAATGTGCAAAATCTGTTTCAATGTCGATCTTTCATTTAACGCAGCTAGTTAAAACCAAGGCAGATGTAAATGCAACGGCAGTATCAGCCAGGTAGGACTTAGGTCTCCTAATGAAGCCTAAGTTGCACTCTGGAGGCAAAGTGCCTTTTTGTGCACTTTTGTAGCAATGTCGCATCCCTCGGGCCCCTCGGCCATAATGGGCGCCGCGTGGAGGTGCTTATGAGAGACAAGCAAGAAGAGCAAAAAGTTCGCCTGGACAAATGGCTCTGGGCGGCACGCTTCTTCAAGACCCGCTCCCTGGCCAGGGCCCAGGTGGAAGGGGGTAAGGTCCATTACAACGGCAACAGGGTCAAGGCGGCCAAGGTAGTGGAGCTGGGCGCCCAGATCCGGCTCTGGGCCGGCAGCGACGAGAAAGAAGTGGTAGTGCTGGCCCTCTCCGAGCAGCGGGGCCCGGCCGCCAAGGCCCAGCTGCTCTATGAAGAGACGGCCGAAAGCGCCGAAAAAAGAGCCAAAAATGCCGAGGCAAGGCGCCTCAATGCCTTGTACAATCCGCACCCCGACAGCAAGCCGGACAAGAAACAGCGCCGGCAACTGAGAGATTTCAAGCACCAGGAGTAAGCCATGGCCCAGGACAAGCTGCATCGCTTTATCTTCGAAGACGCCCAGGTCAGGGGCGAGCTGGTCCAGTTGGACCAGAGCTTCCAGGCCATAGTGGAGAACCACGACTATCCGCCCCAGGTCCAGCGCCTGCTGGGCGAGCTGATGGCCGCCACCAGCCTGCTCACCGCCACCCTCAAGTTCGAAGGGGACATCACAGTGCAGGTGCAGGGCGACGGCCCCCTGAACCTGATGGTGATCAACGGCAACAACAACCAGGTACTGCGCGGCGTGGCCCGCTACCAGGGCGAGCTGCCGGACGGCGGCCTTCATGAACTGGTGGGCAAGGGTTACCTGGTGATCACCATCACCCCCAACGGCGGTGAGCGTTACCAGGGTGTGGTCAGCCTCGAAGGGGGCAACCTGACCCAGGTACTGGAGAACTACTTCGCCAACTCCGAACAGCTGCCCACCCGCCTCTGGCTCTTCGCCGAGGGCCAAAAGGCGGCCGGCATGCTGCTGCAGGTACTGCCCGGCGGCGACAAGGAAGCGGATTTCGAGCACCTGTCCACCCTCACCGACACCATCAAGGCCGAGGAACTGTTCGGCCTTGAAGCCGAAGAAGTGCTGCACCGCCTCTACCACCAGGAGCAGGTCAGGCTCTTCGAGCCCCAGGGCGTCAGCTTCAGCTGCACCTGCTCCCGCGAACGCTGTGAAGGGGGCCTATTGTCTCTGGGCCAGGTGGAAGTGACCGGTCTGCTGGAGGAGAGCGGTGGCAAACTCGAGATGGATTGCGAATACTGCCGCAAGCGCTACCTCTTCGACGCCGTAGACGTGGCCGCCCTCTTTGCCGGCGCCAGCCAGGGTCCAGGCAGCACCCAATAAGACTGGCATATAAAAAAAGGCGGCCTTAGGCCGCCTTTTTTTATATGCCGCCCCTCAAAGACAGGGAACTGAGCCGCCATGCCGCCTCAGCGCGAGTTTCATCCCCCCTTACCACCGCACACTTGATCAAATAATAGGCATTTGAAAGGTTCATTGTTGACACTACGCCTTCTTGACGTTAAAAAAACAAAAACACACCGCTTTCGTGTTTAATTTTTAGTGACAGGGATGTTGTATGTCAGAGCAAGGATTGTTCAGACAAGAAGCCGTCAAAAACCAATCTAATCGTCTCGACGGTGAGGTATTGGTTGCACAGCCCGTCAGCGCTTCTCTGCTGATATTACTGCTGTTGATACTGGCCGCGTCCTTAATCACTTTCCTTTGCCTCTCCTCTTTCACTCGAAAAGAAACAGTACAGGGCTACCTTAAGCCAGATTCAGGCCTGGCCAAAATCGTCTCGCCACGCGAAGGCATTATTTCCAATGTTTATGTGGAAGAGGGGCAACTGGTAAAAGCGGGCGACAAGCTGGCTTTGATTACAGTACCCGACTACCTCAGCGAGGGGAAAAGTGTTTCCCACTCTCTGCTCCAGGCGCTTAAGGCACAATTCGATTTACTGGACGCAAGAAAAAAAGAGTTGAAAGAACAATTCGCCCAGCAGAAACAAGAGCTGACCGACCGCCTTTCTGCATTGGGTAAACAGCTGTCCGATACCGATACCCAGCTCAAGTTGGCGAATGAGCGCCTTGTATTGAACAAGAAGCGGCTGGAAACGTACAAAAGGCTCAATGCCAAGGGGCACATTTCCAAACTGGAAATGGACAAACAGCAAGAGCTGGTGCTTGGCCAGGAACAGCAGCTGGCCGAACTCCAAGCCACTTACAGCCTGAACCTATCTCAGCACTCGCAAGCCGAAGGCCAGCTGAAACGGCTGCCGATGGAAAAGGCCCAACAGATAGCCCAGCTGGACGGCGAAAGGTCGCGTTTGGAGCAGCAGAAAACCGAGCTGCAAGCCAGGGGAACTGTGCTTATCACGGCGCCCATATCAGGCCGCGTCACCAACCTGGTTACCGATGCCGGCAATACGGTCACCACCAGGGACCACCTGATGACCATACTGCCGGACCACAGCAAACTCTATGCGGTACTGCTGGTACCGACCAGGGCCTATGGTTTTATCAAGGCAGGGCAAAGCACCCGCATCCGCTTCGACGCCTTTCCCTACCAGCGCTTTGGCCTTTATTCAGGCCGGGTAGCAAAGGCCGGCAAGGCGGTGATGCTGCCTGGGGAAGTCAGTTCACCCGTGGCCTTCCGAGAACCCATGTACAGGGTGGATGTCAAGCTGGACAAGCAAGAGGTCAATGCTTATGGAGCCCAGATGCCGCTCAAGGCAGGGATGCTCCTAAGCGCCGATATCGTACTCGAGAAGCGCAGCCTGATGGCCTGGCTGCTCGAGCCAATACTAAGCCTGAAAGGGCAATTGTAAAAAGCTGGTATTTACCTGCTGCACGGAAGCCTTCAAGGAAGGCTAATTTAACCAAGGAGTATAAAATGCAAGAACTGTCTTTTGAACAAGCACAAGAAGTAAATGGTGCTAGCGCCTGTACAACAGCATTTCAGATGAGCTATTCATTTATGGGGGGAGCATTAGGAGCCATTCTGGGGCCGGCTGGTGCGGGCGCCGGTGCCACTGTCGGATTCGCTGCAGGTGACATTTTGGCAAGCTACGTTTGCAGTAAGTGAGGACTATGTGATGCAAGAAATTAAGCTTGAAAAACTTCAAGATATTCAAGGTGGCAGCTTTTGTGAGGGTACAACACGCCTTGCTGGAGCATTGATCGGAGGGGCGATTGGAGGATATTTTTCCGGAGGATTTGCTGCCGCCACCGGGGTCGGGATTGGCGAACAAATCGGCGCCTGGGCTGGTGACATGGTTTGTAGCAAATAATACATAACCAGTAGTGCATTACTTTTCACCAAGTAATGCACTACTACAAGAGGTCATAATTATGCTCCCCATAATTAATATCATCATGCTCTTTTTAATTTTGATTTTAGCTATTACAGATAGACGTTTTAAAGAAAAACAAACAAATTTTATAGTTTCACTAATGATTAGTATCATCGCCACATCAATTTTCCATGAATATCTTGGAGCCATGTCTAGCACGATACTGACAGCATCTATTTTATTGATCCTTATATTTTCTAGAAAACATAAGAGTAAGGAGTAAATCTCAAATAATCAATTTCAAAATATAGTCTTGTCTTAATAATTAATAACGTGATTTATGTGGTATGCAGTTGATATTACAATCCGAAGCCGCTGAATGTGGCCTGGCTTGCCTGGCCATGGTCGCCAACCATCATGGTCATAAGCTGGATCTCCAGACCCTGCGCCACCGCTATTCCATTTCCCTGAAAGGCGCCAACCTCCAGCAGCTGATACAGCTCGGTAATCAATTGGGCCTGGCCGGCCGCGCCTTGCGCCTTGAGCTGGAAGACATGGCCAAGCTGCGGCTGCCCTGCATACTGCATTGGAACATGAACCACTTTGTGGTGCTGAAGAAGGTCGGCAAAAACCACATTGTGATCCTGGACCCGGCTCTGGGTGAGCGCCGTGTGGCCATGGCCGAGGTGTCCAAGTCCTTCACAGGCGTAGCCCTGGAGCTGACCCCCACCAAGGAGTTCAAGAAGCTAGATGAACGCGTCCAACTGGGGCTGACCGCCTTCTGGAGCCGCATCCAGGGGCTTGGCAGTTCGCTGGTGAAGATCTTCACCCTGTCGCTGCTGCTGCAACTCTTCCTGCTGGCCGCCCCCTACTATATGCAGTTGGTGGTGGACGAAGTGATCGTCAGCCAGGACAAGCCCTTGTTGGTGGTACTGGCCTTGGGCTTCGGCCTCTTGATGGCGGTAAGGACCCTGACCCAGGCGTTGCGCGGTTGGGTTATCTTGCATCTGGGGTCCATGATGAACCTGCAGATGGCGACCAACCTGTTCCGCCACCTGCTGCACCTCCCCTTGGGTTATTTCGAGAAGCGCCATATGGGCGATATCGTTTCCCGCTTCGGCTCCCTCACCCAGATTCGGGAACTCCTTACCACCAGCCTGGTGGAGGGCCTTATCGACGGCATCATGGCCATTACCGTCATGGTCATGATGCTGCTCTACAGCCCCAAGCTGGCCCTCGTCGTCACCCTTGCCGTCTTGGTCTATAGCCTGCTGCGCCTGGCGCTGTTCAAGCCGTTACGGGAGCGCACCGAAGCCAGCATAGTGGCCAAGGCCAAAGAGCAATCCAATTTCATGGAAACGGTCCGCGGTATCCAGAGCATCAAGCTCTTCGGGCAACAGAGCCAGCGCCTGAACCTATGGCAAAACCGCATGGCCGAGGCCATCAGCGAAGAATTCCGCTTGGGCAAGTGGAATGTCTCCTACCAGACCATCAACCAGCTGGTGTTCGGCATAGAAAACATCGTAGTGGTCTATCTGGCAGCCCTCGCCGTCATGGATGGTGCTATCAGCGTCGGTATGTTGTTCGCCTTCATGTCCTACAAAGGGCAGTTTACCGATCGCACCGCTGCCCTCATCGACAAGCTGGTCCAGCTCAAAATGACCAAGCTGCACCTCAGCCGCCTCGCCGATATTGCCTTGACCGAGCAGGAAGATGAGGGACACGACGCCCATGCCGTATCCCTAAAAGGGCACCTGAAGCTGGACGGCATCCGGTACCGCTACTCCAACACAGATCCCCTCCTCTTCGATCACTTGAACTTCGAATTCAGGCCAGGGGAAAGCGTAGCCATCGTCGGCCCCTCTGGCGTGGGCAAGACCACCCTGATGAAATTGATGTTAGGGCTACTCCCTGCGGAGAGTGGCAAGGTGTTGGCGGATGGGGTTGATATACGCCATATGGGCTTGCGTCAATACCGCCAGCAGGTGGCGGCAGTAATGCAGGATGACCAATTAATGTCGGGCTCCATTGCCGAGAACATCGCCTTCTTCGACAGCCCTACCAATATGGAACTGGTGATCCATTGTGCGCAGCTAGCTGGCATCCACCAGGACATTGCCGCCATGCCTATGGGGTATAACGCCCTGATTGGCGATATGGGCAGTTCGCTTTCAGGCGGCCAGAAGCAACGTGTACTGCTGGCCAGGGCGCTTTACAGGCAACCTAAGGTCCTGTTCCTTGACGAAGCAACCAGCCACCTGGATGTCCAGCTTGAGCATCATGTCAACACAGCGATAGGTCAATTAAATATGACCCGTATCATCATTGCCCATCGGCCGGAAACCATCCAAAGCGCCGACAGGGTAGTGCAGTTGTTTCAAGGAAAGATGACCGACATTACAGAACAGGTGAAAGGTCTTCAAAAAGCGGCCAACCAGTAGGAAGTAGAAGATGATTATATTGATGGGTGAAAAGGAAGATTTACAAATTGGCTTGGTAGCAAAGCAACTATCGAATAAGAACATCAATTTCAAGATCCTTGATTCGAGGCAGTTCCCGCTGGAGATCCAACTGAGCTACAAGCCTGCTAACCAGGCTATGCAGTTGCGCTTAGGTGAAAAAGTCTTCGTCACTGATGACGTGAAAGGGCTCTATTGGAGGAATTTTCAGGTCGCCCCGGTGAAACAAAACCCATCTAACTGGATTGCCACCCGTGACAGCCAAAGCTTGTTAAAGTCATTCCTAAAAAAGCTTGGCAGAAAGGCCATCAACTCGTGGGATGCCATCGAATTCCACCAGGAAAAACCAAGACAATTGGAGGCAGTGTTCCAAGCCGGCGTCACCATTCCCTCAACTTGGGTAGGTAACGACAAAGATGGACTCAGGAATTTTGTCGCCAAGACCGGACGATGCATATTCAAGCCGGTGGTTGGTGGTGACCATACGGGGTTCGTTACCGAGAAACATTTGGAAGAAGAGCACCTGACCAAGGCTCTCGGACAAGCTCCCGTCACTGTTCAGCAGTGTATAGATGGAACCAACATCCGGACTTACGTCATTGGTGACAGGCAATTTTCCGCTGAAATCGCCAGTGATAGCCTGGATTTCAGGGAAGATACCAATGCCAGGCTGATCCCCATGACACCACCAACCGAGATACAGCAACAAGCCCAGACCATCAGGAAGGTGTTGGGCCTGGCTTGGACTGCCATCGACTGGCGCCGTGACGAACAGGGTCGCTATTTTTACCTGGAAGCCAACCCCAGTCCCATGTTTTATCACTTTGAAAAATTGACTGGCCATCCGGTCAGTCTAGCCCTGTCCGAACTGCTGCAAAACCCTGGAAAGGACTAAATAGCAGCAAGGACAAATACGCATAAGGAGCGTGAAATGAAACACCCATTCAAGGAAATCGAAGCTCAGGAACAAACCCAAGTCACCGGCGGTAGCCTGATCGATATGATTATTGGTGGCGGCGATGTAAAGCCCATCACCACCTTTAAAAATGAAGACGGCTATGTCACATCTATGAACACCGAGGAAGAAGGCGGCATGCCCGTTTACACCTTCGAAAATGGTGCAACTATTGGCTGAACACCAGTTTAGCAATAAGCACTTTGTCACGATAGTCAAAGAAATGCTCCTCTGAAAGTACCTTTTAGAGCAAACATCTTTCTTTACTCGCAATACAGTTCTTCCCTCCAAGAGGGAAGAACTGTATTTTTTGAAAATGACTAAGTTGGTGTTACGTGCGTGAATATGTTGAATGATGAATCAACATTCCCTATTCAAACGGCTGTAACAATCTAGCGCAAAATCAGTAATCGTAAGTAGAAAATTACCATAAGGAGCGTGAAATGAAACACCCTTTCAAGGAAATCGCAACTCAAGATCAGGACCAAGTCACCGGCGGTAGCGTGACAAAACTAGGCGACTTTAAAATCACCGGGTATGACGTAGAGACTGGTATTTACACCACCATGAGCACTGGGGAAGAGGGTGGTATGATTCTCCCTTTTCCTAATTTGCTTGATGGCATCACCAACTGATATCTGCTGCTTGAAGCAGGTTAGTTGCTAACAAAAGCAGTAAACCTCGCAAAAAAAGAAGCGCCAGCTCAAATAGCGGCGCTTCTTAATATCTAGCCTTTCTCAGAAAGCAAAAGAAAAGAGGCCTCAAAGGGCCTCTTTTAGTTGCCAGTTTAGCTGTCAGCGCTTACGACGGCGCTGCCAGGCCAAGGGGGCGGCCAGCAACAAGCCAAACAAGCCGAAGGCGCCACCACCACCGTGGCTAGCTGCCGCAGGGGCTGGCTTAGCGTTGACGGTCACGGTGACAGTTCCCTCAGAACTCTGAGTACCACCCTCATCGGTCAGCACGTAGCTGAAGCTGTCGGTGCCAGTGAAACCTTCGTTCGCTGTATAGGTCACGAGGCCTGTCTTGTTGACTATGACGACACCGTTGGCAGCATCTTTGGTGATAACAACGCCGTCGCCGACAGCCTCCCCTTTAGGTTCAACCTGCACCAGAGATAACGCCTCGGCGTCACGGGTATCGGAGCTGACGGTCGAATCGATCAGCTGACTAGAGCCACTTAGCTTAGGCAACAAGTTCAGGGTCACGGCAGAACGCTCTTGCGTACTTACCGCGACATTTTCCGCCTTTATAGCCGTGGAGTTTAAGTCGTAGCTCAACGTCAGAGTGCCAGCGTTTTGGTATTCAACCTGGTAAGAAGTCCCTGAGGCTGGAGCAGTGCCGGTGCCATCTAAATAGAGAACACTCCCCTTGACGCCTTGGGCATCTTGAACGCCAGCTGTGACATATTGGGGCATAGGCGCCATGTTCACGTAATGCACATAGACCTCATCCGAACCCAGCTTGAAGAGGGTCTGGAAGGTGTAGACGTTCCCGCTATTGTCGCCATAGACAGAGACATCTTTCCACTCAAATACCAAGTAGTCGGCGGTGCCATCGTTCAAGATGCTGTAGTACCACTGCCCCGTTTTCGTCATGTCCAGATCGGTCCAGAAAGGTGCCAATACAGCACCGTTGGCCTTACTGGTAGGCATGTCATCGTTGTAGTAGGACGCGGCAACAGTAGCGCCATCAAAGGTGATAAAACCGTTGGTATTCAGGGTTAGACTGCTGATCGCTTTCCCCATGAAATGGAGGTTATAGGTAGATACGTCCAAGGTCACAGAACCCTCATCGCAATCGCTACCACAACTCACCACACTGGGGCTGTATCCGTCTGTAAGGGACGGCAAGGAATCGATCCAGGTAGAGCCTGCCCCTAAGCGGCCATAAGGCTTGCTCAGGGTACCGGCCCAAGTAGCAGTATTGGTGCCAGCATCAAAACTCATACTGCTCTGGCTGCCATCAGTCACAACGGCCACGGGATCCGCAGCCAAGTGCAAGCCGACAGGGAACTTAACCTTAACAGTAGCCAGACCATCGATGTCAGTGTTGGTCAAGCGTGTTTGGGCTTTCAAGCTGTCACCCGCGACCAGAGTACCGCCTGTAGAAGTCAACAACCTGGCGTCGGTACTGTTGCCTGAGTAGATGGCGACAGGCATATGGGCACTTGGCATTTTACCTGAGCTATCCGTCCAGGTTACTTGGCCGAAATGCCACTCTTCCTTGGCGGCA
Organism: Gallaecimonas kandeliae; assembly: GCF_030450055.1. Taxonomy (NCBI): domain Bacteria; kingdom Pseudomonadati; phylum Pseudomonadota; class Gammaproteobacteria; order Enterobacterales; family Gallaecimonadaceae; genus Gallaecimonas; species Gallaecimonas kandeliae. The sequence goes on along the minus strand of NZ_CP118480.1, from coordinate 266,357 downwards.
TTACGTGCGTCCACATTCAGTGTAAAGCTGCCAGAAGCCCCTTTGGCCAGGGACAATTCATTAGTGGAAAGAGTGGCGTCGATGCCGCTGTCGTCAAAGGTGACACTGCCTTTCCAAGTCGCGTCGCCAGCAGCCAAACTACTTGCCGCCACCTCGAAGCTGCAACGGCTGACGCAGTTGGGACCTGAAACGGAAACCGGGGCCACTGCCAAGCCGGCATTGATGGCATTGGCCACATCCAAACGACCGGCCCCCATGGCGAAGGGACCTGCAGGCGTCACACCGTCATCATCTTTGACGTTGGTGTTACTTGTGGTGGTGAGGGCCGCTTTAACCTGCGCAGGGCTCCAGCCGGGATGAGCCGCCAATACCAAGGCAGCAGCACCGGCCACATGAGGGCTGGCCATGGAGGTACCGGTCAGGACAGCAAACTGGACACTGGGATCACCTGCTTCATCCGGCGAGAAGGCAGACAGGATATTAGTCCCTGGCGCAGCCAGATCTGGCTTGATGAAGCTGTTATCGCCATTGGGGCCGCGAGATGAGGAACTGTTCATCACGTCGACCAGGCTGTCATCCACAAAGGATTTAAGAGCGGGATCCAAAGTCAATGCCAGTGGGCCAGCCGCCAAGGCCTTCTCAAGCTTGGCACCGTCAGTATTGCTGACCATAACCCCTGGGATTTTGGCGGTGTCCATTGCCATTGGGAAAGGAGCACCGACTTGGTTGTTGTAGACGACGATACCCTTGGCACCTGCAGCCTCTACGTTGGCAGCCTTGACCGTGAAAGTGCAGCTCCCACGAGAGATCAGGGCATAGCTGTCCTTGAAACTGTCCTTGGCAAAGGCATTACAGCCTTCGACATTGGCAGCATCCACAGTACTACCAGCTATCAGCTGGCTCTTGAGGCTGGCTGCATCCAAACTCGAAAGCTGTACGGACGAGGAGCCTTCCACAGCAAACAAGTTGCCCACGTCCTGAACGTCGATCATATTGACGAAGCTTCTGCCGGTTTGGGTATTGGCTACCGTAATACCGGACTCAACACAGCCGGGACAGCCAATGCTTTGAGGATCATTACCATCGTTGCCTGCGGCGCTGACCACAACTACACCGGCAGCCTCGGCATTTTCGAAGACTGTCTTGTAAGCGCTTTCGTTGGGATCGCCTCCCGGCCCGCCGCCCCAGGAGTTGTTGATAACGTCGGCCCCGTCTTTTACCGCGTCATCAACGGCGGCGATCAGACTGGACCCTAGGCCGGAAGCCGTAGTGTCATTCTCATAGAGGGCCTTGTAGGCCATCAAATATGCGCCTGGCGCCACCCCGGAGATTTTATAGTCACTGCCTTGGTAAGTGGCGGTGATCGGCACACCCACTGCAGTACCAGCCACGTGCGTACCATGACCATCGTAGCCAAGTGGACTGTCGGTGTGTTCGTCCTTAATGGTGTCAGACGGGGCATCATAATAACGGGCCACAATCAGTTTGTTATTACAAAAGCTGGGATCTGCCTTATGGCAATAGTCGTCATTGGGCAAGTTGTCGGGCGCGGTCATGCCTGCATCATCAAACATCGGATTCTCTGGTCTGATGCCAGAATCCACTACCGCGACCCTGATTCCTTTCCCCGCCGTAGCTTGCCCCCCCAAGGCCGTCCAAGCAGCGGGAGCCTGGATGATTGGCAGGGATACGTCCATCTTTATCTGGATAAGTTCATCCCTAAAGACCCTGCTCACGTTGGGCAGTTTTTTGAGGGCCTCGATATCCAGACCGTTGCCTTCAACAGCTACACCATTGAAGACCACGTTATAGTCGTGGGTGACCTTGGCTGAAGGAAACCGGCTATGCAGAGCGTTGACGGCCTCGTTACGTTCAGCAGCCAACTGGTTCCAGACAGCTTTGGTAGCACTGGCACCGAAATCGATCTTGCCTTTTGTATTATGAGCCGCGGTTTTGACTCCTTTGACGGCACCATATGCAGCCAAGGGCCTACCCTTGAACTCTATGATATAGCGATCAGGAACAACCCGGTGGAGGGGGCCTAAATGGGACTTATCCGCTTTAGTGCCTGCTAGCTTAGGATTGTCAAAGACGCCTTGTTTCTCGCTGACCACCAAGGTGGCAGACGAAGAGACCGACGCCAGTACAAGCATCAACGGGCTCAACTTGAACAGGGATTGGGTTTTCAAGGTTTCATTCCTTCTAGTGAAAAGGTGGCGGCTCTTCGTCCGCTCACGACGTCCGTTCAAGAGAGAGGGAGGCGTAGATTATTAACACCAACCAAAACCCACAGCAACAAAAGACCAAAAAACACCCCTAATGATCACATTTCCCCGCAGCTCATCTCCAACCGCCATTTATGTAACCCATCCTGAAAGTCTTTCATTTTCGTGACTGCTAAGCGTTCTTTCAGAGGCCTCCTTACGCTACAATGCGCGCCAATAAAAGCTAGATATCCCTACAGTACCCAAATCCTCAGGAGCCAGTTACCCATGAGCAAGCTCGACCTGGGCCAGTACGGCATCAACGATGTCCGTGAAGTCATCTACAACCCCTCTTACGAACAGCTTTTCATCGAAGAAACCCGCGAGGATCTCGAAGGCTACGAGAAAGGGGCCGTCACCCAGTTGGGCGCCGTCGCCGTGGACACCGGCATCTTCACCGGCCGCTCCCCCAAGGATAAGTACATAGTCCGTGACGACACCACCCGTGACACCGTCTGGTGGAGCGATCAGGGCAAGAACGACAACAAGCCGATCAGCACCGAGACCTGGAACCACCTCAAGGGCCTGGTCACCCAGCAGCTGTCCGGCAAGCGCCTGTTCGTGGTCGACACCTATTGCGGTGCCAACGCCGACACCCGCCTGAAGGTGCGCTTCATCACCGAAGTGGCCTGGCAGGCCCACTTCGTCAAGAACATGTTCATCCGCCCGACCGAAGAAGAGCTGGCCGATTTCGAGCCCGACTTCATCGTCATGAACGGTGCCAAGACCACCAACCCCGACTTCGAGCAGCATGGCCTGAACAGCGAAAACTTCGTCGCCTTCAACCTTACCGAGCGCATGCAGCTGATCGGCGGCACCTGGTACGGCGGCGAGATGAAGAAAGGCATGTTCTCCATGATGAACTACCTGCTGCCGCTGAAAGGCATCGCCTCCATGCACTGCTCCGCCAACGTCGGTGAAGACGGCGACGTGGCCGTCTTCTTCGGCCTCTCCGGCACCGGCAAGACCACCCTCTCCACCGATCCCAAGCGCCAGCTGATCGGCGACGACGAGCACGGTTGGGACGACGACGGCGTCTTCAACTTCGAAGGCGGCTGCTACGCCAAGACCATCAACCTGTCCAAGGAAGCCGAGCCGGACATCTACAACGCCATCCGCCGCGACGCCCTGCTGGAAAACGTGACAGTGCTGGCAAGCGGCGAGATCGACTTCAACGACGGCTCCAAGACCGAGAACACCCGCGTCTCCTACCCCATCCACCACATCGACAATATCGTCAAGCCGGTGTCCAAGGCAGGCCACGCCAAGAAGGTGATCTTCCTGACCGCCGACGCCTTCGGCGTGCTGCCCCCGGTCTCCAAGCTGACCAAGGCCCAGGCCGAGTACTACTTCCTGTCCGGCTTCACCGCCAAGCTGGCCGGCACCGAGCGCGGCATCACAGAGCCGACCCCCACCTTCTCCAGCTGCTTCGGCGCGGCCTTCCTGAGCCTGCACCCCACCAAGTACGCCGAAGTGCTGGTCAAGCGCATGGAAGCGGCAGGCGCCGAGGCCTACCTGGTCAACACCGGCTGGAACGGCACCGGCAAGCGGATCTCCATCAAGGCCACCCGCGCCATCATCGACGCCATCCTCGACGGCAGCATCGAGAACACCGAGTTCCACACCCTGCCCTACTTCAACCTGGCCGTGCCCCACGCCCTGCCCGGTGTCGAGGACCACAGCATCCTGGATCCCCGCAACACCTACGCCGAGCACGCCCACTGGGAAGAAAAAGCCCTGGATCTGGCCAAGCGTTTCGTGGACAACTTCGAGAAGTTCACCGACAACGAAGAAGGCAAGGCCCTGGTAGCCGCCGGCCCCAAGCTCTAAGCTGACGCCGTTCATGAAAAACCCCGCCAAGGTGGGGTTTTTTATTGCCTCGAGCGGCACAAAGTCCCGTGAGGTGACTAAGGCAGCGGCCAGTAGCACCGCACCTGGGCACCACCCTGGTGGTTGCCCAGCTCCATACGGCCGCCGTGGTTCATCAGGATCTGCCGGCACAGGGCCAGGCCAATGCCGGAGCCCTTCGGCTTGGTGCTGTAGAGCGGCACCATCAGGTTGTCCAGGTTGGCAAAGCCGGGCCCCTGATCTTCCACCAGCAGGCACTGCATCTCTTCCTGATGGCGATAGTGAATGGTCACCGGCTTGCCCAGCGCCGCTTCCTGGGCGTTGTGCAACAGGTTCAGCAGCAGCTGTTCCAGCTGTTTGCCGTCCCCCAGCAGTTCTTCTGCGTCGAGCAGCAGCCGGCACTCCAGATCCGGCAGCAGGGCGCAGATCCCCTGCAGCCAGTCCCTGGCCGCCAGGGTCCCCCATTGGGGCGGCGGCAGCTTGGCCAGGCGGGCGTAACCTTCAACGAAGCTCAGCAGCCCCCTGGCCCGCCTGTCGATGATGGCCAGTATGCCCCTGAGTTCCTCAGGGGAACCCGGCGGCCCTTCCAGCAGCGCCTCGCAGTAGCTCTGGATGGGGGTCATGGAGTTGCGCACCTCATGGCTGAACACCCGGATCAGCCGCTGCCAGGCCTGGACCTCCTGCCGGGCCAGCTGCTGGGACACCGGGAACAGCATCAGCAGCTGACCCTGCTGGTGGACCTTGAGGCATTGCACCTGGGTGCCGGTGTCGCCGCTGACAAGGCCCTGTGGGCTCCGGCTCAGCTTGAAGTCCGCTAGCCCCAGCCCGGGTCGCCACTGGCCCAGGCCGCCTAGCAGCAGGGCGGCATCATTGCAGGCCAATACGCTGTCGTCGCCGTCCAGCCACAGCAGCGGCTGGCGGCTGCGCCGGAACAGCTCATCGAACAGCAGGTGCTGCTGGGCCCGGCGCTGGCCCTGGTCCAATTCCCTGTTGCTCAGCTGCTCCAGCGCTCTTGCCACCTGGGCCAAGTGGCCCTGGCGGTAAGGCCAATTGAGCCGGTAGCTGGCGTCCCCTTGGTTGATGCCTTCCACCAGGGTCTGCAGACCGGGCCAGGGCTCGACGCTGGCCTGGTAGAGGCGCCTGGCCAGCCAGAACTGGCCCAGGCCCAGGAAGACGATGCCGTTGAGCCAGGCCAGCAGGCTCCAGCCCATCTGCCAGCCCAGCACGGCAAAGAGGCCCCATGCCGGCAGGCAGAGGACCAGCAGCAGCCTGCCCAGGCGGCGCTCAAAGCTCGATGTCATGTTTCTCCAAACGCCTGGACAGGGCGTGGCGGGACAGGCCGAGGCGATCGGCGGCCAGGCCTATGCTGTTGCCGGTCTGGGCCAGGGCCTGGAGGATCAGTTGCTTCTCCACCTGGGCCAAGGGCGCCAGGGCCAGCTCCCCCTGGGGTACAGGGGCGCTGGCGGTAAGGGCGAGATCGACGGCCCCCAGGCTGTCGCCCCTTGCCATCAGCACCGCCCTCTCCATCACATGGCTGAGTTCACGCACATTGCCGGGCCAGGCATAGGCGGCCAGGGCCCGCAGCGCCTCGGACTCCAGGCGCAGGCTTTCCCTGCCGTAGCGGCGGCCGTGTTTGGCCAGGAAGTGCTCTGCCAGCAGCGGTATGTCTTCAGGCCTTTCCCTGAGGAGCGGCAGCCGCAGCTCCACCGTATTGAGCCGGAAGTAGAGGTCGCGGCGAAAGTCTCCTTCTGCCATGGCCTGGGCCAGCTCGGCATTGGTGGCGGCGATAAGGCGCACGTCCGCCTTCTGGGTATGGCTGTCGCCAAGCACCTCGTAGTCGCCGCTTTCCAGCACCCGCAGCAGCTTGACCTGCTGGACCGGTGGCAGTGTCGCTACCTCGTCCAGGAAAAGGGTGCCGCCCTCGGCCATGGCGAAGCGGCCCAGGCGTTCGGCCTTGGCGTCGGTGAAGGCGCCCTTGCGGTGGCCGAACAGCTCGCTCTCGAAGAGGGTCTCGGGAATGGCGCCCATGTTGACGGAGACAAAAGCCTGGTCGGCCCTGTCGGAATGGCCGTGCAGGTACTGGGCCAGCAACGACTTGCCGGTCCCGTTCTCGCCGGTGATCAGCACATTGGCCTTGGTCGGGGCCACCTGCCTGGCCATGGCCAGCAGCTCTGTCATGGCCTTGCTCTGGCCCAGGGGCTGGTCGGGGCTGTCCAGCTGCTTGAGCTGGCGGTTTTCCGCCTCCAGCCGCCGGGCGCGGCCGTGCTTGTCCACCAGCTCCAGCAGCCTGGCGTTGTTCCAGGGCTTCTCGATGAAATCCGCGGCCCCGGCCTGCATGGCCTGCACGGCCAGGGCCACATTGGCCCAGGCCGTCATGGCGATGGTGGCAGGCCGCAGTTCCTGGGTGGCCTGGAGGAAATCCAGGCCTTCCTGGCCGGAAGTGGTGTCCCGGCTCAGGTTCATGTCCAGCAGCAGCAGGTCGAAGCCGCCCTTGGCCAGTTGCCCCCTGGCCGTTTCCAGGTCGTGACAGAGAACCAGGGCGTGGCCCTGGCGGCCCAGCAGGAAACGGGCCGCCTCGGCGATGTCCTGGTCGTCTTCGACCACCAAAATACGTAGGCTCATCCTGTGCTCACAACTCCCTGAGCAGTGTCATGGGTCTCTTCTTCAGCAATTGCCGTACCGGCACCAGCAACGCCGTGGTGGCGATGAGCAACAGTATCAGGGCCAGGGCCACCAGGCCAGGCCAGCTGGGCTCGGGCAGGCCTTCCAACTGCTGCCTGGCCCACTGGTAGCCAGCCACCCCCAAACCCAGCCCGGCCAAGGCGCCCCAGAAGATGGACCAGAGCCCCTGGCCGCTGTAGTGGCGCAGCAACTGGCCGTCGCTGGCGCCCAGGGCCTGGCGGATGCCGAGGTCATGGCTGCGCTGCTGTACCGAGAAGCTGGTGTTGCCAAACAGGCTCAGGGCCATCACCATCAGGGTCAGGGCGCTGGTAAAGAGTGCCAGGCCGGCCTTGAGGTAGAGGGGCTCCAGGCGTTTCTTCTGTACCTCGGCCAGGGATTCGGTCTCTACATGGACCACCGGCAGGGCGTCCTTGAGGCGCTGCTCAAGTTGCTTCAGATCCGGCTGGCCTTGGCTCTTGATGGCCAGGTACAGGCTGCTGTCCATGCCCATAGGCATGGGGGGGATCAGCATCCAGTTGTTGATGCCCATCTCAGCCAAGGGCGAGTTGATGACAGCCAGCACCTGGCCCTGCTGAGGCAGCTTGTCTTTGCCCAGGGTCCAGCTCAGGCGGCGACCCAGCACCTGGCCATTACCGGTCCTGGCCAGCTTGTCGGCCAGCCCCTTGGTGACCACCAGTGGCTGCAGGTCACCCTGGTAGTCCGCCGGCTTGGGCGCCCTGCCCGCCAGCAGCTCGATGTCGTAGAAGTCCACGAAGCCAGGGCCTGTCCAAGAGGCGGCCACAGACTTAAGGGATTCGCCGTCCTGGGTGGTGATGTCCAGCCCCTGTATGCTGGTGCTGTAGGGCGCCACCTGGCCAAGCTGGCTGGCCTCTATGCCGGGCTGGGTGCCGACCACCTGCTCGATGGCCGCCAGCAGCGGCTTCATCGATTGATCCTTTCCGCCCTCTTTGGCCAGGGCCTCGTCGAGCTGGAGGTTGAGCAGGTAGCGGTGCTCATAGGCCATAGCCGGCTTGCGCCACAGCAAATCCAGGTTGGCGCTGAGGTTGGTCCAGAGGCCCACCAGCAGCAGGCAGCTCATGGCCACCTGCAGCAGGTTCATCCACTGCTGGCGGCGGCCGCTCAAGCGGCCACCACCGCCCTTGCCGCTCTGCTGCAGGCTGGCGGCCAGGGACAGTTTCCAGCCCTGCAGGCCGGACAGCAGCGCCAGCAGCAGCGCCGCCGCCAGGGCGATGGCCGCCGTCATGGCCATGGCCGGGGCATTGAGCCTGGCCTCCTTCAGCACCTGCATGGCGCCACCGAACAGGGACTGGGCTCCGCCCAGCAGCAACTGGCCCAGCCAGAGGCCCATCAGGGTGCTCAGGCCAAACAGCACCAGGTAGCAGCCGGCGAAGACCAGCAGCCGCTGCCACCAGTGGCCGCCCAGCAGCTGGTGCAGGGCTTCGTCCTTGTGGCGCTTGCCCTGGTGGATCAGCAGCAGGTGGCCAAGGTTGGACAGGCTGATCATCAGCAGTATGGCCACGGAGATGGCCAGCACCGCCACCGCCAGCTTGTCGTCGGCGCTGACCAGGCGATCGCTTATGGGTGCCAGCTTCATGTGCAGGTTGAACTGGTTGCTGATGTCTACTCCTTTGCTCAGGAAGACCTCACCCAAATCCTTCAGCATGGTGGTAGTCAGCTCGTCCAAGGGGCTACCTACCGCCAGCTTGGCCAGGAAGAGGGTGCTGTCGTCGGTGCTGATACTTTCACTCAGCTCCAGAGCCTTGGCCGGCAGGCTGAGGAACAGCTCCGGGGCCTTGGGTGCCAGGCCCTTGGGATAGACCAGTTCGGCCGGCGCCACCCCTATGATGCGGTAGGCCTTGCCGCCCAGGGTCAGGCTCTTGCCCAGCACGGCCGGGTCGCCATGCCAGCGCTTTTCCCAGAAGTCGTGGCTGAGGATCAGCTCGCCGGCGGCGGCGCTGTCTGGGCCGAAGCCCCGGCCCAGCACAGGCACCACCTCAAGCATTTTGAAGTAGTTGGCGGACACCGCCAGGGCCGGATGGCTGTCGCCGTCCTTGCCTTCCATCAGCGTCTCCCTCTTCTGCACGGCCAGGGCGTCGCGGCCCAGGTGCTTGCTGAAGGGTTCGTAGAAATTGGTGACGGAGAAGGGCACCTTCATGCCGCCCATGTCGGCCTGGAGATCCAGCACATAGAGGTTGTCCCGCTTGGCCAGCAGGTCGCCTCGGTTCAGCAGCGGCTGGCTGACGGCGGCCACCGTAGCGACCAGGGCCAGGGTCAGGCCGAAGCTCACCACCAGGGTCAGCAGCAGCAGGGGCCTGTTGAAGAAGCCGGCCAGTTCCTGGCGCAGCCAATAGAAATAATGCTTCATGGTCTCTCCTTAGACGGCTTGGCGCAGGGCTTCGCTGGCGATCAGCTTGCCGTCCAAGAGGTGCAGCTGGCGCCTGGCGCGGCGGGCGAAGCTGTTGTCGTGGGTGACCATGACGATGGTGCAGCCCTGGGCGTTGAGTTGGTCCAGCAGCGCCATGATCGCCTCGCCGTTCTGGCTGTCCAGGTTACCCGTGGGTTCGTCCACCAGCAGCAGGTCGGGCTGGGTGACTATGGCCCTGGCTATGGCCACCCTCTGCTGCTGGCCGCCGGAGAGCTGGGCCGGCTTGTGGCCTGCCCTGTGGCCCAGCTGCACCGCCTCCAGGCACTCCTGGACCCTGGCCTGGATCTTGTCCATGGCCAGGCCCTGGTAACGCAGCGGCAGAGCCACGTTGTCGAAGACGCTCAGCTCGTCGATGAGGTTGAAGGACTGGAACACGAAGCCGATGCGGTCGCGGCGGACCCTTGTCTTGTCGGCCCGGCTCAGGGCGCTGATCTCCACCTCGCCGAGGCGGTAGCTGCCCTCGCTGGGGTCGTCCATCAGCCCCAGCACCGACAACAAGGTGGACTTGCCGCAGCCGGAAGGACCGTTGATGGACACATAGTCGCCCTGGGCTATGGTCAGGCTGACGCCCCTCAAGGCCAGGGTCTCCAAGGTGTCGGTATGGTAGGACTTGTGGATGTCGGTCAGGGTGATCATGGAAAACTCCTTTTTCATCATTGTATTAGTAACCAATCAAGTTGCTGTTGCAACCAACGGCTGCTGTCGGAGGCGATGATCCTGTCGCCGGCTTTGAGGCCGTCGAGGATCTGGATCTGCTCGTCGCTGCCGGCGCCGAAACGCACCGGTACCAGTTGGGCCTTACCGTCCTTGCCGAGGCGATAGAGGCGGCCGCGCTGGCCTTCATAGGCGTTGGTGGGACGGCTGACATAGAGGCTGTGATGGAGGGTGGCGGTGTGGATGCTGGCCTGGATGTGCATCTGGGGCCTGGCGTCAGCAGGGAGCTTGTCGTCCAGGGCCACTTCCACCCTGATGGTGCCGCCCTTGACCAGGGGCTCGATGCGGCTGACGCTGCCCTTGACCTTGGTGCCCCTGATGTCGATGTCGACGGCGTCACCGAGGGCCAGGGCCCCGGCCTGGCCTTGGGGAATGTCCACCTTGGCCAGCATTTCGTCCTGGGCGCCGACCTGGGCCAGGCGCTCGCCAAGCTGCAGGCTCTGGCCCACTTCCACCGGCAGGGACTGCAGGACGCCGTCCAGGCCGGCCCTTACCTTGAGGGCCGCCTTGCGATCGCTCACCAGGGCCAGTTGGCGGTTGAGGCGTTCCACCTGGTTGGCCTGGATCTGGCGACGCTGTTTCAGCAAGTCGGCCAGCTCCTCGAGGCGCTGCTTTTCGAAGCGCCATTGGCGCTGAAGCTGCTCGTGGTGCAACTTGGCCTTGGCCTGCTCCAGCTTGGAAACCACGCCCTTCTTGGCCAGGTCGTCTTTGGCCTTGAACTCCAGGGCCGCCAGTTCCATCTCGCCCTTGAGCCTCAGCACTTCCTGGCGCTGGCGGGACAGGTCGACCCCCTGCTCCAGCTTCAAGGCCGCCAGGGCGGACTCTTCCTTTTCCAGGGCCAGCTTGGCGTCCTGGTATTGTTGCTCCAGCTCGGGGTCGCTCAAGGTCAGCAGCAGGGTGTCGGCCTTGACCTGGGCGCCGGGGCGCACGGCAATCTGCTCCACCACCCCTTTGACCTGGGCCGTGACCACCCGCTGCCTGGCCGAGGCCAGGGTACCGAAACCCTGCACCAGCACCTGGAAGTCGCCTTTCTGCACGGTGGCGATATCGACGTCGGCCCTGGCCACCCGGCGCTTGGCCGACGGCCCTTGCAGGCCCCAACCCAGGCCCAGCACGGCCACCAATGCCGGCAGCAGCAGCCACTTCTTGTTCCAGCCTTTCTTCGCTTGTTTTGCAATGTCCATTGCCAACCCTCTTCTACTTCGTAGAGTGACAATGGCAAAAGCGATGCCAAAAAATATCTCTATGTTTTTACTGAAATTAATTGAAAATTACTGACCGAAAGCAGGGGCGTTTTCGCGCCTAGGCGCGAAAACGCGCATAAAAAAGCGCGCTTGGGGCGGGGAGCGGAGCGAGCGGCCTGGCCTTATGGTGCCTTGGCCAACCAGTCCCGGTAGAAATCCACAAAGGCGCGGACCTTGGCAGGCACGAAGGCGCCGGGGGGAAAGACGGCGTAGACGCCGCCACTGGGCAGGCGCCAGTCGGGCAGTAGCCGCACCAGCTCGCCCTCCCCCTGGGCGCCGAAGCGGGCCATCACAGAGAGGCCGGCGCCGGCCAGCAGCAGGCTGCGCAGGGCGCCGGTGCCGTCCACCTTGATGCGGCTGTGCATCTGCACCTGCAGCTTTTCGTCGCCCTTCTCGAAGGTCCAGGTCAGGGAACTGGGCAGGGGGCTGAACTCCAGCCAGCGGTGGCGGCCGAGTTCGGACGGGTGCCTGGGCTCCCCCATTTCCTTCAGGTAGCCCTTTGAAGCCAGCAGCACCTGCTCGAACTCCCCCAGCTTCTGGGCCCGCAGGCTGGAGTCCTTGAGCCAGCCCATGCGTATCGCCAGATCAATGCCTTCGCGCACCATGTCCGCCACCTTGTCGCCGCTGCGCAGCTCCAGGTTGAGATCGGGATGGCGCTTGGCGAAGGCGGCCGCCGCCGGGGCCAGGCTCAAGGCCATGTGGTCGGCCGGGGCCGTGATGCGCAAGGTGCCGCTCAGGGCCTGGGCGCTGGCCCCCGCTTCCCCCAATGTCTCGCCGAGCCTCGCCAGCAGCGGCTGGCAGCCCTGGTAGAGCTGTTGGCCGGCCTCGGTCAGGGTCACCTGGCGGGTCGTGCGGGTGAAAAGGGCCAAGCCGAGGTTCTGCTCCAGGGCCTTGATGGCCAGGCTGACCTTGGTCTTGGTGCAGCCGAAGCGGTCGGCGGCGGCCGTGAAGCTGCCCGCCTCCACCACGGCAAGGAACAGCGGCAGGCTGTTGAGATCCAGCTCTTTCATGACTTTGTCGTTGAATTGATAACAATGAATTATTGAATGCGCTGTTTTTCGAATCAATAAGGCGACGCAGAATGGCCCCCGTCAACCCATTCCACAGAGGAAAACAGCATGAAGATCGCCCTTATCGGTGCCAGCGGTTTTATCGGTTCCGCATTGCGTGAAGAAGCCCTGAGCCGTGGCCACAGTGTCACCGCCCTGGTCAGCAACCCCGGCCGCTTGGCCGACACCCCAGGCCTTAGCATCCAGCAGGTGGACGTGCAGGACAGCGAGGCCCTCGCCACCAAGCTGCAGGGTTTCGATGCCGTGCTGAGCGCCTTCTCCGGCCACGCCCAGGCGGATGTGGCCGGCTACTACGCCAAGGGTTTCGACAGCATCCTCGCCGCCGCCAGGGCCGCCCAGGTCAAAAGGTTGCTGGTGGTTGGTGGCGCCGGCTCCCTGGAAGTGGCCCCGGGCCAGCTGCTGATCGACACCCCCGACTTCCCTGCCCAGTACAAGGCCAGCGCCGAGGGTGCCCGCTATGCCCTCAACAAGCTGCGCGGCCAAGGCGAAGTCAACTGGACCATGCTGTCGCCGGCGGCCTACATCTTCCCGGGCGAGCGCACCGGCCAGTACCGCCTGGGCACCGACCAGCTGCTCAAAGACGGTGAAGGTAAGAGCCAGATCTCGGTGCAGGACTACGCCAAGGCCATGATCGACGAGTTGGAAGAGGCCAAGCACCCCAACGGCCGCTTCACCCTGGCCTACGCCTGATAACAAAACCGCAGCCTCGGCTGCGGTTTTACTTTTTGGGCTCAGCCCATCTTCTGCAGGGACGACAGGGGCAGGCGCATTTCCACCTGCAGGCCGCCGAGGGTCGAATCCCCCAGCAGCACCTGGCCGTGGTAGGAATCGACGATCTTCTTGATGATGGCCAGGCCCAGCCCTGAGCCCTGGGTACTGCGGGCCCGCTCGCCCCGTTCGAAGGGCTGGAAGAGCCTGACCCGCTCGGCTTCAGGTATGCCTGGGCCGTTGTCCCCCACCCGCAACACCAGGTACTGGCCGTCGGCCGACATCCGGCCCTCGACCCTGGCCTCGCCACGGCCGTAGCGCTCGGCATTTTCCAGCAGGTTGTAGATGAGCCGCTTGATGGACAGGGGCCGCAGCCAAAGCTCGGGGATGTTGTCGTAGAGCAAGCTGGTCTTGAGGGGCCTGTCGGCAAAGGCGCTGACGGCGTCTTCCAGGAGGGCGCTGACGTCCGTGGCCTCGGCCTGGTCCTCCCTGTCCTGGCGCACATAGGCGATGAACTGGTCGATGATGGCGTTCATGTCTTCGATGTCGTCCACTATCCCTTCCTTGAGATAGTTTTCGTCGCTCTTCATCATCTCGGTGGCCAGGCGGATCCGCGTCAAAGGCGTGCGCAGGTCATGGGAAATGCCCGCCATCAGCAGCGCCCTGTCTTCCTCCAGCTGGGCCACGCCCTTGGCCATCTGGTTGAAGGCGCTGGTCACCGCCTGCACCTCGCTCGAGCCCACGTCTTCGGGCAGCCGTTCCGGGTGTTCCCCCAGGCCCACCTTGCGGGCCGCCAGTTGCAGGCCCTTGAGCGGCCTGTTGAGGCGCCGGGCGAAGAGCCAGCCCCCCAGCACCGAGAGGATGCCGATCACGGCCAGGTAGATGGGCAATGGCGAGAAGCGGGCACCCTCGAAACCGGTGAGGGGCACCTTCAGCCAGTACTGGGGCGCCATGGGCGGCTTGATCCAAATGTCGAAGTCCTTGCCCTCGTTGATGCGCACTTCGGTGGGGCCGCCCAGTTCCTTGCCCAGCTCTTCCGAGAAGTAGTTGTAATAGATGGCGTCGCCCAGGCCGGCCTTCATGGCCGCCTTTTCGGTGTAGATCTCGATGCCGGTGGCCTCGAAGAAGCGCTTGCGCATCTCGTCGGGCAGCTCGAGGCGCTTGCGGCCCCCCAGGGGTTCGTCGATGAAGACCACCTTGACCTGCTTGGCCAGCAGGTCGTTGATCTGGTCGTAGCTGGGCTTGAGCACATAGAGGGTGACCATCAGGTAGCTGACCAGCTGGTTGATCAGCAGCAGGCTGGCCAGCAGCATCACCGTCTGGCCGAAGGCGCTGCGGGGCAGCAGCTTCATGCCCCGGCGCTACCGTCGGGCACGAAGACGTAGCCCAGGCCCCAGACGGTCTGGATATAGCGAGGATGGGAAGGGTCCGGCTCTATCATGCGGCGCAGGCGCGACACCTGCACGTCTATGCTGCGCTCCAGGGCCGAGTAGTCGCGGCCGCGAGCCAGGTTCATCAGCTTGTCGCGGGACAGGGGCTCGCGGGGATGGCTGACCAGGGCCTTGAGCACGGCGAACTCGCCGGAGGTCAGGGGCATGGCTTCCTCGCCCCTGAACATCTCCCTCGTGGCCAGGTTGAGGCGGAACTGGCCGAAGGCCACTTCCTGTTCCGCCGTGGCCGGGGCGCCGGGCAGCTCACTGGTGCGGCGGCGCAGCACGGCGCGGATCCGCGCCAGCAGTTCGCGGGGGTTGAAGGGTTTGGCCAGGTAGTCGTCGGCCCCCAGCTCCAGGCCTATGATGCGGTCCACCTCGTCGCCCTTGGCGGTGAGCATGATGATGGGCAGCTGCTCGCCCCTGGCCCGCAGCCGCTTGCAGATGGCCAGGCCGTCTTCGCCGGGCAGCATCAGGTCCAGCACCATCAGGTGGAAGTTCTCACGTTCCAGCAGCCGGTCCATCTGCTCGCCGTTGGGCACGGCCCGCACCTGGAAATTCTGCTCGATAAGGTAGCGTTCCAGCAGGGAACGCAACCGCATGTCGTCGTCCACCACCAGGATCTTGGTGCTTTCCTGTCCCATATTCTTCTCTCCAACTGGCTGACGACACTATAAAAAGTTAGGCGGCGCCCTGCCTCTTCCCTTTGTTACAATTCGTTTCCCGGCCCGTACTGGATGCTGATCACGTACCAGAGCTTGCGGCCTTCGGGAGTGGGTACCGACACCTCGTCGTCCACTTCCTTCTTCAAGAGGGCCCTGGCCATGGGGGCGTCTATGGAAATGTAGTCCTTGCGGCCGTAGATCTCGTCGGGGCCGACGATACGGAAACGCTTGATATCCCCCGCTTCGTTCTCCACCTCCACCCAGGCACCGAAGAAGACCTTACCGTCCTGCTGGGGGCTATAGTCCACCACCTTCAGCACCTCCAGGCGCTTGCGCAGGAAGCGCACCCGCCTGTCGATCTCCCGCAGGCGCTTCTTGTTGTACTGGTAGTCGGCGTTTTCGCTGCGATCCCCCAGGCTGGCCGCCCAGGCCACCTTCTTGGTGACCTCGGGGCGCTCGGTACGCCAGAGGAAATCCAGCTCTTCTTTGAGGGCGTTGTAGCCCTCGCGGGTAATAAGGTCGGTTCTCATGAAAAGCGAAAGCCCCGGTGGTTAACCAGGGCTTTGTAGCCTCAGGAGGCCTTGCCGATCAAGCCTATTCCTTCTCCTTCTCTTCTTCCTTGAGCCTGTGGATCCCCAGGGCCGACATCACGTACTTCTCGTAGACGGGCTCAGAGGTGCCGTGGCGCACCTTATAGAGGAAGTACTTCTCGAAGGCCACCTTGGCCAGCTGCACCCATTTACCCTTGCTGGTCCAGTTGGTGTTGCGGGGCGGGTTCTGGGGCAAGGCCACGAAGGCGGCCCCGGTGTCCCCCATGTCCGCCAGGCAGACGGCGTTGAGGGTGGGATGGGCATGGGGTTCCTCCCCTCGCTCCAGCTGCAGCAGGTTCTCCACTATGGCGGTGGTCATGGACTCGATCATGAAACCGGTCTTGGGCACCCCGGTCGGCACAGGCGTCGCCTCCGGCGGCGCTATGGCCACGCAGACCCCGGCGGCGAAGATCTCGGGGTAGCGGGGGGAGCGCTGGCAGTCGTCGGTGATCACGAAGCCCTTGGGATTGCAGAGCCCGGGCACGGCCGCCACCGCCTCAGTGCCCTTGAAGGGGGGCAGGAACATGGCCAGTTTGAAGGGCCGTTCATGGCTGAACTCCACCTCGCCCTTGCGGTTCAGCTCCTCGATATTGGCCTTGCCGTCCTCGAATGCCTTGACCCTGGCGTTGCAGATCCACTGTATGCCCCGCTCCCGGAACTCGTGCTCCATCAGCCCCTTGGAGTCCCCCACGCCGCCCAGGCCCAGGTGGCCAAGGTAAGGTTCAGAGGTCACGAAGGTGATGGGCACCTTTTCCTTGAGCTTCTTCTTGCGCAGCGCCGCCTCCAGGGTCAGCACGTATTCGTAGGCGGGCCCGAAGCAGCTGGCCCCCTGCAGGGCGCCCACCAGCACGGGGCCGGGGTTTTCCAGCAATGCCTGGTAGGCAAGGTAGGCCTGCTCGGCGTGGTCCACAGTGCAGATGGACTGGGTGAAACCTTCAGGCCCAGCCCCGGGCACGGCGGCGAAATCCAGCCTGGGGCCTGTGCAGAGCACCAGGTAGTCGTAGTCGAGCTTGCCGTCGTCCCCCAACGTCAGCTGGCGCTGCTCGGCGTCTATGGCCTTGACCCCTTCGGGGGAGAAGCGGATCTGGCGCGGCTCCAGCTGCTCGGCCACCGGCAGGCAGATCTGGTCGCGGCGCCGCTCTCCCATGGCCACCCAGGGATTGGAGGGCACGAACTGGAAGTCGGGCCCTTCCCCCACCACTGTTACCTGGTAGGACGCCGGCATCCGCTGGCGCAGTTCCAGGGCAACCGACATGCCGCCCAGGCCGGCCCCCACTACCACTATGTGTTTCATCCGCCCCTCCTAATACCCCCATGGGTATGCAAACTGTAGAAAGGCAATCCGGTACTGGCAAGTCAGCCTCCATGAAAAAAGGCGCCTGCGGCGCCTTCCTTGTTCCAGCTCAACCCCAGCTGCGCATCTTGTGCCCCTTGAGGGCGTAGAAGGCGATCATCAGGTAGCAGGGCAGCGCCAGGGCGTAGGCCAGCTGCATGTTGCCGAGGTATTGGGCCAGGTGGCCGAAGGCCAAAGGCAGCAGGGCGCCCCCCGCTATGCCCATGATCAGCAGCGCCGAGCCCTGGGCCGTGTGGCGGCCGAGGCCGTCCAGGGCCAGTGGCCAGACGGCAGGCCACACCAGGGCGTGGGCCAGGCCCATCATGGCCACGAAGAGCACCGGATCCGGCACCGTCGGTATGCCGCTCCAGCCGAAGAGCCAGGCCGAGACGGCGCTGCTGCCTGGATTGCTGAAAAGCGCCGCCAGCACGCAGGCCAGGCCGGCGAGGCCGGACAGCAGCAAGGCCCTGCCCTGGCTCAGCCAACGGGGGATAAGCAACACCCCCAGGCTGTAGCCCAGCACCATGAACACCATGGTGTAGCTGGTCAGGGAGGCGTAGCGGGCCACCCCCAACCTCTCGCCGAAGAGGCCTATGGTGTCGGCGGCGATCACCTCCAGGCCCACGTAGGCGAAGAGGGTCAGGGCGCCCAGGATCAGCTGGGGATAGCGCAGCAATTCAGCCAGCCGGCCGCCCTGGCCGCGCTCGTCCCTGGGGTGGATGTCCGGCAACGGCGAGAAGCGCACCAGGGCGATGAGCGCCAGCAGGGCCCCGGCCATGTAGAGGTAGGGCAGCACCAGGCGCTGGGCGATGGCCCCCAGCTGCCGGGCCCGCTCTGCATCCGGCAACAGGCTGAGGCTGGCCTGGCTGACGTGGCTGAGATCGGCCAGCACCAGTGAGGTGAACAGCAGCGGCACCAGCACCCCGGCCGTCTTGTTGATGATGCCCATGATGCTGATGCGCATGGCGGCGCTGTCGCTGGGGCCCAAGAGCACCACATAGGGGTTGGAGGCGGTCTGCAGCAGCGTCAGGCCGGTGCCCAGCACGAACAAGGCCAGCAGGAAGAGGCCGTACTGGGCGGTGAGGGCCGCCGGTATGAACAGCAGGGCGCCCAGCGCCATGATGCCCAGGCCCCAGGCCATGCCGCTGCGGTAGCCGAGGCGCTCCAACAGCGCCGCCATGGGCAGCGCCATCACGGTGTAGGCGATGTAGAAGGCGAAGGCCACCAGCAGCGCCTCGGCGTCGTTGAGTTCGCAGATCAGCTTCAAGAAGGGGATCAGGGAACCGTTCAGCCAGGTGACGAAGCCGAAGATGAAGAACAGCAGGCCTATGATGGCCATGGGGACAAGGGCGCTGGCGCGCCCTTTTTCCTGTTGTGCGGCCAGCTCCATCAGGGTTTCTCCTCGAACTTGGCGCCGGCCAGGCCGGTGACGGCGGCGTTGGCCCAGTTGCCGCAGCGGCCCTTGCCGAGGGTGCGCAGGCTCAGCAGGCGCACGCCGCGGATGTCCAGCTCCGGCTTGACCACGGCCGGGGCCGCCACCAGGCCGCTGTCATAGAGCAGGCGGCCGTCGCCCCAGACCTGGAAGTGCAGGCCCTGGCCCTTGCAGCTGTCGTCTATGCCCACGTCCGCCTTGAAGCCCTGCCAGGGGCCGGACAGGCCGTAGTCCACCCGGCTTTGGCCTGCCACACCCAGGCCCTTGGCGAAGCCGAGGCCGTTCATGCGCATGGCGCCGCCGCCCTTGGCCTTGTCCTTGGCCGCGCCCTGGGGCGCCGCCAGCCAGGGGTGATCCGAGAGGTATTGGCGCTTGGCCTCGCCCCCCGGCAGCTGCTGGTGCAGCACGAACTCGCTGATGGTGATGGGGGCGACCTTGACCGGCTCCAGGGCGTTGAAGGGGGCATCCTGGACCTTGGCGGTGGCCTCCTCCTTCATGGCGTCACCCTGGCCGTCGTGGGAACTCAGGATCCTAAAGCGCAGCAGCCTGCCCACCAGGGGCTTGTCGAAGCGCACCTGCTGCATCCCTTCCTTGAGGGCCAGGGTCCCCTTGTAGGCGGGTTCACCCCACTGGCCGTTGACGTCGGCCATGTAGATCTCGAAGTCCTTCACCTGGCCGTAGCGCCAATGCTTGTCGTTGCGCGGGGCTATGTCGAAGCCGGTGATGGCCTTGCGATCGCCGAGATAAAGCACGAACTCCGGCGGCCCGTAGGCCAGGGCCTGGTCGCGGGAGGTGCGGAACCAAGTGCCGGGGTTGCCGTCCAGGGCGTTCTCGAAGGGCTGGCCCGGCTCCTCCAGGGGGCGGGACACCAGCTTGAGGCTGTCGGCGGCGACGGCGGTGCCGAGCTTTGGCATCTTGGGGTAGGCCGGGGTGGCGGCCAGGGCCTTGCCGGCGGCCGTTTCCACCAGCAGGCGGTGGCCGGTGCGCACCGAGCCCTTGGGGATCCGCACCTGGAGGGTGCCGAACTTGTCCTTGGCGTCGAAGAACCAGCCGCTGCCGGCCTTGTCCAGCGCCTCGAGGCTGTCCCGCTTGGCAAGCCGGCTGCCGTCCAGGCTCAGGCTGTCCGGGGCGACGCGGGTGCGCAGCATCAGCTTGTAGCGGCGCTGGGGCTCCATGCCCTGGTAGTCGCCGTCCACGGCGCCCAGCTTCACCTCGATGTCGCCGGCCTTGCCTTCGGGGGCGCTGACCTCGATGCGCTGCTGGCTGAAGGCGCCCTGCTGGTACTGGCGGCTGTTGCCGTCGTCTTCGTAGAGGCTGAAGTCGGAATCGCCATAGGGGTAGATGTCCAGGGTCAGCTCGTCCTTGGGCACCTGGCCGTCGAAGAGCGCCGGCGGGTACATGGGGATGATGGCCCCGGCCCGCACCAGCACCGGCAGCTTGTCCAGGGTCACCGGCATGTCGATGACCTTGCCGCCGGCCCCGGCCTCTGTGACCCGGCCATCCCAGTAGTCGATCCACTGGCCTTTGGGCAGGTAGATGCCGGCACGCCAGCCCTTGGAGGCCTCCTGGCTGCGGTAGACGGGGGCCACCAGGAAGTCCTTGCCCAGGAAGAACTGGTACTTGTGGCTCTCGTCATAGGCGTGGGGGTTCTGGGGGTGGTCCCACATCAGGCCCCGCACCAGGGGGGCGCCGCTTTCGGCCGCCTCATGGGCGTAGGTGTAGATGTAGGGCATCAGCCGCATCTTCAGCTTGAGGTACTTGCGGTTGATGGATCGGTAGGGTTCGTCGAACCACCAGGGGTGCTTGCGCTCGGCCTTGGACCAGCCGGACATGCCCATGAAGACGGGGGTGAAGGCCTTCCACTGCAGGTCCCGGGTGTAGGTCTCGGGGCTGCCGCCGAAGATGCCGTCCACGTCGCCGGTGGCGTAGGCCTGGCCGGAGAGGCCGGAGCCGATCAGGGTCGGGATATGCCAGCGGATGTAGTCCCAGCTGCCGCTCTGGTCACCTGTCCAGGTGACGGCGTAGCGCTGGATACCGGCCCAGCCCATGACGGTCCAGATGAAGGGCCTGGAGTCGGAATTTTTGAGGATGCCCTCGGCGGCGTCGTGGTTGGCGTCCAGGGCGAACTGGTAGCCCTTGCCGGTCCAGGCCACGTCCAGCTTCTGGGCCCGGGTGCCGGCCGTGCCCACTTCCCAGGCGATCTTCTCGACGCCGCTCTCGGTCCAGAGGCCGGTGTGGAAGCCGTATTTCTTGAGGCCCGCCACCACCTTGGGCAGGTCTGTGTAGCCGCAGCCGTAGCCGTCGTTGGGCAGTATCCAGCCCCCCGGCATGTCGTACTGGCGGTACTTGGCGGCGACGCTCTCGATGACGTCGGGGGTGGTGCCGGTGGGACCGTCAGACCAACCTTCCGGGACCGTGCCCGGCTTCTTGACGTTGTCGCCGTCGTTGTAGCAGTCGGCGTCGCCGTATTCGAAGGCCCAGCGGGGCAGCAGCGGCGGCCGGCCGGTGAGCTGGGTGTACTGGTCCAGCACCTGGTGGATGCCGTCGCCGAAGAAGTAGTAGGCGTCGAAGCGGTCTTCGTCGTGGCGGGTGCTGATATAGCCCTCGGAGCGGAAGTCGTACTGGCCGTTGCTCCAGGTGTTGCGCAGCACCCCGTAGCCCTTGCTGCTCATGTAGAAGGGGGCCGGGCTGGGCCTGTCGAATTCCTCCCAGCCGCCGGAGTAGGAGACATCCAGCACCTTGCCCTTGAACTCGAACTGGCCGTTCTGCTGGCCGCCGCCGAAGAAGTGCTCGTCGCCGCTGGCCGAGAGGGTCTGTTCGCTGGCCTTGCCGAGATCCAGGGGCTTTTCTTCGCGCCAGTAGGGGGTGCGATTGTCGGCGTGGTAGACGGCGAAATGCAGCGGCTTGGGATAGATACGCACCGCTATCTTGCCTGTGCTGAGCAGTTGGTAGCCGTCCTGCTGGCTGAGCTTGAAGGCCACCTTGGGGTGCTGCTGGTCCAAGACTATGGGCGCCTTGCCGTTGCCTGGCCCTGTCAGTTCGCCGTGCTGGCCCGCTTCAAGGTGCAGCAGGCCATCACCCAGCAGGCTGAGGCGGACCTTCTCCTTGTCCAGGGTCTGGATCTCGACGCCGTCGTCCGTGGGGCTCAGGCTCGCCAGCGCCCCCAATTCCTTCGCCTGGAGCGGTGCCGCCAGCATCGCCAGCGTCAGCAGCCCCAAGGTGCCTTTCTTGTCCATTCTCTTTCCCCCAATGTCATGGCGCTGGCCAGGGGAGGTCCGGGTGCCGATGGAGCACCCGGCCCTTGCCGAGGCACAGCATGGTTTCTGCGTTGTTGTTGAGTAGCGCCAGGTCGGCGACTTTGCCGACGGTGATGGAGCCGGTCTGGCCGTCCAGGCCCAGGAAGCGGGCCGGCGACAGGCTGGCCATGTGCACGGCGTCACGAAAAGCGACCCCGGCCAGTTGGTGCATGGACTGCACCGCCTTCTCCAGGGTCAGGGTGCTGCCGGCCAGGGAACCGCCGTCGGTGCGGGCTATGCCCTGGCTGACGTTGACGTCCAGTTGGCCCAGGCGGTAACGACCGTCGGCCAGGCCGCCGGCGTTGATGCAGTCGCTGATGAGGTGGATGCCGGCCGCGCCCTTGAGGCGGTAGACCAGGTCCAGGATGGCCGGGTGCAGGTGCACCCCGTCCGCTATCACCTCCACGGGGCAGGGTTCGAGCAGCACGGCGCCGGTGCAGCCGGGCTCGCGGTGGTGCAGGCCGCGCATGCCGTTGAAGACGTGGACGCCGCCGCAGGCGCCGGCCGCCAGGGCCTCTTTGGTGCGCTGGTAGTCGGCGTTGGTGTGGCCCAGCATTACCCTGACGCCCTTCTCCTTCAGGTAGGGAATGGCCGCCAGGGCGCCGTCCAGCTCGGGCGCCAGGGCCAGCACCTTGAGCTGGCCGCCGGCCGCCGCCATCAGGGCGTCCAGCCGCGCCGGCTCCAGGGGCAGGAAGTAGTCCTCGTTATGGGCGCCCTTGTGGTCGGCGGTGAAGAAGAGCCCTTCGCTGTAGGCCCCCAACAGGGCGGCGCCCGGCAGGCCTGAATCCATGCAGCAAGCCACGTTGGCCATGGCCGCCAAGGTTTGGGCCCAGCTGCTGGTGACGGTAGTGGCCAGGAAGCCGGTCACCCCATGGCGGGCCAAGGAGCCGGAGATGGTGGCCAGGGCCGCTGGGGTGGCGTCCATGACGTCGGCCCCTTCCCGGCCGTGGATATGGAGATCGATAAGGCCGGGGATCAGGGTGCAGCCGGGGGCCTCCAGCAGGGGCGCGCCTTGGGGCGCCTGGGGGCTGATGGCCTGGATGCGGCCTTCGTCCAACCAGAGCCAGTGGTCGACATAGTCCCTGTCTTCGGCGACAAGGCGCGAGGCCTTGATGGCGAGATCAGTCATGGGCCGCCGCCAACAGCGCTATGCCGCGGGCACCGCTGGCGTCGCCGAAGCGGGCCGGCACCAGGGGCGGGGCCTTGAAGCCGCCGAACAACAACGCATTCATGCGCGGCGGCAGCAGCGTATAAAATTCCTCCACCTTGGACAGGCCGCCCCCCAGCACCAGAATGTCGGGGTCATAGGCCAGCACCAGGGCGGTGAAGCAGGCCGCCAGCAGGTCCAGGTGGCAATCCAGGGTCCTCTGGGCAACGGCGTCGCCTTGGCGCCACAGGGCCAGCACCGCCTCGGCGTCCGATGCCACACCACCGAAATGGCGGTGCAGCCGCACCAGGCCGGGGCCGGCCACATAGGCCTCGAAGCAGCCCATCTGGCCGCAGCCGCAGCGCCAGAGCGGCAGGCCGTGGTGGGCCAGGGCGGCGGCCGGGGCCGGCTGGTGGCCGTATTCGCCGGCGATGCCTTGGCGGCCCTGGTAGAGCTTGCCGTCCACCACCAGGCCGCCGGCGGCGCCCGTGCCCAGCACGGCGCCGAACACCCGGCGTTGCCCCTGGCCGGCGCCACCATGGGCCTCGGACAGGGCGAAGCAGCGGCAGTCGTTGCCGAGGGTGACGGCCTGGCCCAGGCGCCGGGCCAGGTCCTGGCCCAAGGGCTTGCCGGTGGCGAAGGGCAGGTTGGCGCAGAGGCTGCGGCCCTCGCTGTCCACCAGGCCAGGCAGGGCTATGCCCACGGGGCCTGGGCCGAACTGCTGCTGGGCGTCTTGCACCAGGGTGGCCACGGCGTCCAGCAGGCTCTCGTAGCTGCCCGGGGTGGGGATGCGGCGGCGGCCCAGGTCGTTGAGCTGGTCGTCGAAACAGCCCAACTCCATCTTGGTGCCGCCGATATCCAGGCCGTAGTTCATGGCTCAGCCCTCGAAGGGGTGGATGCGCACCCCCTGCACCACCCGGTTCACCTCCCCTGTCGGGCAGGGGTTGTCCGGGCTGATGCCGAGGGCCAGTGATCGGTAGAAGGCCAGCAGCTGGGCCAACAGCACCGAAGGCAGGGCCCGCCAGCCGTCGCCGGCGCCGCCTGCCAGCCAGTCGCCGCTGCGCAGCAGGGCGCCGGCCTTGCCGTCCCGCTCAAGCTCCTCGAAGAGGTCCTGGTCGTAACGGTTGCTGTGGGTCTCGCCGCTGTCCAGCAGCACCACCAGGGTGTCGCCGTCCACCATGGACTTGGGCCCGTGGCGAAAGCCGAGCGGTGTCTCGGCGTAGGCGTCCACCCGGCCGGCGGAGAGCTCCAGCATCTTCAGCGCCGCCTCGGTGGCGATGCCCTTGAGGGGGCCGGCGCCAAGGAAGGCCACCCGCTTGAAGGGCTTTTGCCCCAGGGCCTGGAGGGCCGGCAGGGCGCCGGCCAGCAGCTGGCGGCCCTGGGCCACGGCCCAGTCTTTGCCTTCGCTGGCGCCGAACAGCAGCCAGGTGGCCAGCAGCATGGTGCTGAAGGAGCTGGTCATGGCGAAGCTCTGGTCCAGGGTCTGGGGCGGCATCAGCAGGCAGCGGCTGCCTTTTTCCTCGGCGGCCAGCCGGGCCAGGGCGCCCTTGGCATTGCAGCTGATCACCAGGTGATGGCAGCCGGGGCAGAGTTGGCTGGCCAGTTCCAGGGCCGCCACGCTCTCTGGGCTGTTGCCGGAGCGGGCGTAGGACACCAGCAGGGTCGGCACCCCGGGCAGCAGGTACTGGTCGGGGTTGGCCACCAGGTCGGTGGTGGAGATGGCCTCCACCAGCCGGCCCAGCTGGCGGGTCAGCAGCGGCGCCGCGGTCAGGCCCACGTAGGCGGAGGTGCCGGCGCCGGTGAGGATGATGCGAAGCTTGGGCACCGCCAGCAGCGTCTCCAACCAGGCGCGGACCTCGGGGTCCGCCTCCAGGGCGGCCCAGGTGTCCGGCTGCTGGGCTATCTCGGTGGCCGTCCAGTAGGCGCCCAGCGCCTTGAGGCGGGCAGTTTCGACATTCAGTACTGACATCTTTTTAACCTCGGGTGGCGCTGCCGTAGTCGCGCAGCACCGCTTTGATCTTGTCTTTGGCCAGGGCCCTGGCGTCGTTGGCCAGGTGCCCCTGGCGCAGGGCCTGGAACTGCAGCGGCAGGTACTGGCTGAGAAGGGGCAGCGGCAAGGGACCGGCCAGGTTGGCAAAGAGCCTGTCCTCGGCGGCCTTGAGGGCCGGCTCCGGCCAGTAGTAGCGGATGCGGTCGCTGAAGCTGAAGGGGCGCAGCAGCCGCAGCTGGGCTTCATCGCCTTTGTAGAACTTCTGCCAATGGCCGGGCCTCTGGCACATCAGGGCCTCGGCCTGCTGGCGCAGCCCTGAGCACTGCCCTTGGGGCAGCAACGCCTCTTCCATGTGGGCCAGGGCGAAGAGGGCCTCGCGCAGGGCGAAGGTCAGGGCCGGGCCCACCTTGAGGATGGCGAAGTGGTCCGCCACCAGGGCGCCGTAGGCCTGGGGCAGCTGGTAGTCGGTGGAGTGGGCCTCGAAGACGATGCCGGGCTGCTCCGGGATCAGCCCCTTGAGGGATTGGGCCGCCTCTGGCCGGTAGTCGATGACCCCCAGGTGGTCGAACTCGACCCCGGGCTGCACCACCAGGGCTATGACCCGCTGCCAGGCAGCCTCCAGCCCCAGGGCGGCGAAGGCCTGGCGGTGGGCGGCCAATGTCTGGCGGGCCGCCGCCACCGGCGTGACCTCCAGGGATTCGATGGCCTCGCTGGCCCCGCCCGGGGGCGGCACCTCTGTGCCCACCACGTAGCAGAGGTCGCTGTGGCCGAACTGCTTGAGCGCCGTTTCCTCGGCCACCCGGCAGAGGCGGGCGGCGCGGGCCGCTATGGTGGCGTCGTCCAGGACCGGCGGATCGCCGGCGCAGGCCATGGAACAGTCCAGGTGGATTTTCTTGAAGCCGGCCGCCACATAGGCGCGGATCAGCGCCTCGGCCTTGGCCATGGCGGCATCAGCCCCTTCGGCCAGCCAGCAGACGGGGCCCAGGTGGTCGCCCCCCAGCACCAGCCGCTGCTGGGGCAGGCCCACCCGCTCGGCCAACGCCAGCAGGTAGTCGCGAAAATCGGCCGGCGTCATGCCGGTGTAGCCGCCGAACTGGTTGACCTGGTTGGCGGTGGCCTCCACCAGCAGCGGGCCGCCCTGGGCCAGGGCCTCCTCCATGGCCGCCTCCAGCACCAGGGGATGGGCCGAGCAGACGGCATGGAGGCCGGCCTGCTGCCCCGCCCTGTTGCGTTCGATGATGTCCTGGATGACCTGCATCCTGCCTCCTAGTCCACTATCACCAGCTTGACCCCGGCGTCCTTGAGGGCCTGGGCGAAGCTGTCGGGAATGCCGCTGTCGGTCACCAAGGTGTCTATCTCGCCGAAGGCGCGGATCTGGTGCACCCCTGCCCTGTTGAACTTGGAGGAGTCGGTGACCACCACTATCTCCCTGGCCAGGTCGCACATCTGGCGGTTGAGGATGGCCTCGTACTCGAAGTGGGTGGTGATGCCGGCGTGGAAGTCGAAGCCGTCCACCCCCAGCACCACCTTGTCGAATCGGTAGCGCAGCAGGCTTTCCTCGGCCTGGCGACCGTAGAAGGACATGGATTTCTTGCGCAGGGTGCCGCCCGTCATCAGCACCTCGACGCCGGGGGCGTCCACCAGGTTCTGGGCGACGTTGAGGCCGTTGGTCATCACCACCAGCCGTTTGAAGTGGTGCAGGCAGAGGGCCACCTCGGCGGTGGTGGTGCCGGAGTCGAGGATGATGGCCTCCCCTTCGCGGATCTCCTTGGCCGCGGCCAGGGCCAGGCGGCGCTTGGTGTCGAGCCGCTCCTGGTGTTTCTCGCTGACCGAGAGTTCGCGGGTGATCTTGTTGCTGGCCACGGCGCCGCCGCGGGCCCGCACCAGCAGCCCCTTGTCGTGGAGCTGGTTGAGATCGGTCCTGATGGTGACTGTGCTGACGCCGTAGCGGGCCGCCAGGGCCTCCACTTCCACCCGTCCTTCCTTCAGTGCCCACTGCACTATGTCGTGTCGCCGTTCGATGCTGTTCATCAAGGCTGGATACCCAAATCGTTCATTGCCTGATCACCTTAGCCAACTTTCATTTCCTTTCAAAGTAAAATTTCTGAAAATTTTTTCGGCGGATCTTTCGAATGACGAAAGCGGCTGAAAACACTGGAGCGGACGGCTTCAAAGCCTTATCCGTAGCGGTTTTTCCGCATTAAAACGAAAGGTTTTACGCCATTTACCCCCTTGAATCCCTCGCTCGACTCGTTAAAAGATTTAACAAATGAAAGACAATGAAAGGCGCATGCCGAGCCCAGGTCTTCCGGCAGTGGCCGGCTCCCAGGCGCGCCCCTTACCACCACGGAGACAGCACGCCATGCACCGCAAGAACCAGATCCGCTACCTGAGCCTGTTGATCGGGGCCCTGCTCTATTCGGGCCAGCACCAGGCCTGGGCCCAGGACCAGAACACCCAGGCCGAGGACAGCCAGCAGCAGGACAAGAAGAAAAACAAGGACAAGGACAAGGACAAGCAGGACCAGCAGGCCGACGAGGTGATCGAGGTCAGGGGGATCCGCAGCTCCATCAAGGAGTCCCTGTTCATCAAGCAGAACGCCGTCAACGTGGTGGACGCCATAGTGGCGGAGGACATCGGCAAGTTTCCCGACCAGAACATCGCCGAGGCCTTGCAGCGGATGACGGGGGTGACCATCACCCGCAACGGCGGCGAAGGCCAGAACATCATGGTCCGCGGCCTGGGCGGCGACTACAACGTCACCACCATCAACGGCAGGCGCATGGCCTCGGAAGACAGCAGCCGCAACTTCAACTATGACCTCATCGCCGCCGAGCTGGTGTCCGGGGTGGAGGTGGCCAAGTCGCCCCTGGCCATCTACCCGGAGGGGGGCATAGGCTCAGTGGTGGACATCAAGACCCGCCGCCCCCTGGATTTCGACGGCTTCACCCTGTCCGGCTCCGCCAAGACCATCTATGAGGAGCGCACCGGCGACTACAGCCCCCAGGCCTCCTTCCTGATCAGCGACACTTTCGCCGACAACAGCTTCGGGGTGCTGCTCACCGGCGCCTACTCCGAGCGCACCATGCGTATCGACTCCTACCAGGGGGAAGGCTTCTTCGACCCGGCCGAGGGCATAGACGTGCAGGTGCCGGTGGACAGCAACCACAACGGCGTGCTGGACAACGGCGAGCAGAGCTACGAGTCGATGATCCCCGGCTATGTGCGCTACTCCAACTGGCAGGACACCCGCAAGCGCATCGGCGCCAGCCTGGCCATGCAGTGGCGGCCCAGAGACGACCTGGAGTTCAACTTCGACAGCATCTATTCGAGCTACGACACCAACGGCAGCCAGTCCCAGATCTCCTTCGTCACCTACGACGAGCCCTGGACCCCGGGCATTCCCTCTGTCGGCAACCTCAAGTTCGACGAGAACGGCAGGGTCAACTACCTGGAGCTCAACAACGGCGCCATGGCCGAGTTGCTGAACGTCTCCACCCCCCGCAACACCACCACCTACCAGGCCGGCCTCAACACCGTCTGGCACGCCACCGACCGGCTGAGCTTCGAGCTGGATCTGTCCCAGTCCGAAGCCGAGAGCAAGAACAGCGGCGACAACCGCTACGTGGTGGCCAGGGGCTTCGTGGACAGCATCACCATAGACCAGACGGGCGGCAACCTGCTGCCCGACGTCACCATGAGCCCGGCCCTGACCGCCGACCAGCCCTTCGGCGCCCACTACAGCTACAACTACGGCACCAACATCAAGGACAAGGTGGACGAGGTGCGCCTGGCCGGCAAGTTCGTGCCCGACGACGGCCTGATGTCCAGCCTGGATTTCGGCCTGCACTACGCCAAGCAGACCAAGACCCGCACCCAGTACAGATCCAAGAACCCCTCCATGTTCAGTAACGGCGGGGCCTACTTCAAGAACTCCCCCTATGCCAGCTACGACGACTCCAGCGTCCAGCAGCTGGGGGGCCTGAGCCTGTTCCGCCTGCCCGCCGACGTGCTGATCCCGGCCAACTTCGACCACTTCCTGGAAGGGGAACCCGGTAAGCATCCGGCGCCCTGGGCCAGCTTCGACTACGACAAGCTCTACGCCTTCTACCAGACCATCAACGCCCAGGCCGCCGAGGAACAGATCAAGGCGACCCTGCAGCCCAAGGACTCCTACGCCGTCAGCGAAAAGACCCTGGCCGCCTATGTCCAGGCCAACCTGGAAGGGGAGCTGTTCGCCCTGCCCTACGGCCTCAACCTGGGGGTGAGGGCCGTCAAGACCACAGTCACCTCCGACGGCTACACCCTGGACCTGGACGCCCTCAAGTTCGAGGAAGTGGACAAGAACGGCACCAAGGTGGTGCGCCCCGTCGGCAACCTGAGCGACTACTACGGCCAGTACTCGGTGCAGGGCGACTACACGGACGTGCTGCCCAGCCTCAACTTCAAGCTGCACCTCACCGACACCCTGCTGTACCGCTTCAGCGCCGCCAAGGTGCTGACCAGGCCCAACCTGGACTACCTGACCCCCTACAGCTCGGTGGACCTCAACCAGTTCAAGTACAACACCTCCAACCCCGGCCTCAAGCCGCTGCGGGCCAACCAGGCCGACACCACCCTGGAATGGTACTTCTCCGACTACGGTGCCCTGACCGGCGCCCTCTACTACAAGGACATCCAGTCCTTCATCAGCTATGGCCCCCAAGGCCATATGGACATCGGCGGCTACAACTTCGAGGTCAACGGCCCCACCAACGACCGGTACGGCGCCACCATCAAGGGCGCAGAGCTGGCCTACCAGCAGTCCATGGAAGATCTGCTGCCCGGTTGGTTGGGGGGCTTCGGGGTGCAGCTCAACTACACCTACACCGACAGCAACTACGAGGACCCCGAGAAGAAGGCCGCCGGCCTGCCCTTCGAGGGCATGTCCAAGGACTCCTACAACGCCGTGCTCTACTACGAGAAGTACGACCTGCAGGCGCGCCTGGCCTACAACTGGCGCAGCAAGTACCTGCTCTACCCCGACGCCTGGGGCGGCCCCCAGTGGATGTCGGCCTACGGCCAGTACGACTTCAGCGCCGGCTACTACCTCACCGACAAGGTCTCCCTGCACTTCGAGGTCAGCAACCTGACCAACGAGCGCCATTGGGGCTACATCAAGCGCCCCGAGCAGGTGGCCGAACTGTCCCGCTACGGGCGCCAGTTCGCCCTTGGCATCAGCGCCTCCTTCTAAGCCCAGGGGCTGCCACCGGCAGCCCCTTTTTTCATCCCTGCAAGACGCCATTGCCACAGCCCCAGGCCGTGGCACAATGGCAGGCCATTGCCCCAAGACCGCGAGTTGTAAGGATGATCAATAAGAAAATTGCCGAGGAACTGGGCGTCCGCGAAGCCCAGGTCAGCGCCGCCGTCGCCCTGCTGGACGAAGGGTCCACAGTGCCCTTCATCGCCCGCTACCGTAAGGAAGCCACAGAGGGCCTGGACGACACCCAGCTGCGTAACCTCGAGTCCCGCCTGGGTTACCTGCGCGAATTGGAAGAGCGCCGCCAGGCCATCCTCAAGAGCATCGAAGAGCAGGGCAAACTCACAGATCCCCTGAAGCGGGACATCCTCGGCGCCGACACCAAGACGGTGCTGGAAGAACTCTACCTGCCCTACAAGCCCAAGCGCCGCACCAAGGGCCAGATCGCCATCGAAAACGGCCTGGAACCCCTGGCCGAAGAGCTGCTCGGCAACGCCGGCGCCAACCCTGAGCTTCTCGCCGCCCAGTACCTCACAGAAGAGGTCGCCGACACCAAGGCCGCCCTGGAAGGGGCCCGCTACATCCTCATGGAGCGCTTCGCCGAAGACGCGGGCCTGCTGGAAAAGGTGCGCAATTACATCTGGGGCAACGCCCAGATCGAAGCCAAGGTCATGGCCGGCAAGGAAGTGGAAGGCGCCAAGTTCAGCGACTATTTCGCCCATGCCGAGCCCCTGGCCAAGGTGCCGTCGCACCGGGCCCTGGCCATGCTGCGCGGCCGTAACGAGGGCATACTGGCGCTCGCCATCAACGCCGACCCGGGCCAGGAAGAGGCGGTCAAGAGCAGCTACTGCGAGCTCATCATCGCCAAGCACCTGGGCCTTTCCTTAAGTGACAGCCCGCGCGATCAATGGCTCAGGCAGGTGATCAGCTGGACCTGGCGCATCAAGATCCTGATGTACATGGAAACCGAGCTGATGGGCCGCATCCGCGAGGCCGCGGAAGCCGAGGCCATCAAGGTGTTCGGCGACAACCTCAAGGATCTCTTGATGGCCGCCCCCGCCGGGCCCAAGGTGGTGATGGGCCTGGATCCCGGCATCCGCACCGGCTGCAAGGTGGCCCTGGTGGACCAGACCGGCAAGCTGCTGGGCACCACCACCATCTACCCCTTCGAACCCAAGCGCCAGTACGCCCAGTCCGTCGAGGCCCTGGAGCTCTTGTGCCGCAAGTTCAAGGTGGATTTGATTGCCATCGGTAACGGCACCGCCAGCCGCGAGACCGACCGCCTGGTGGCGGACATGTTCAAGAAGGCCCCGGACCTCAAGGCCACCAAGGTGGTGGTGAGCGAAGCGGGCGCCTCCGTCTATTCCGCTTCCGAGTTCGCCGCCGCCGAGTTCCCGGATCTGGACGTATCCCTGCGCGGCGCCGTCTCCATAGCCCGCCGCCTCCAGGACCCCCTGGCCGAGTTGGTGAAGATCGACCCCAAGTCCATCGGCGTGGGCCAGTACCAGCACGACGTCAACCAGGGCCAGTTGGCCAAGACCCTGGACGCCGTGGTGGAGGACTGCGTCAACGGCGTCGGCGTCGATCTCAACACCGCCTCCATACCGCTGCTGGCCAGGGTGTCCGGCCTCAACAAGACCTTGGCCACCAACCTGGTGGCCTGGCGTGACGAGAACGGCGCCTTCAAGAGCCGCAAGCAGCTGCTCAAGGTGCCGCGCCTGGGGCCCAAGGCCTTCGAACAGTGCGCCGGCTTCCTGCGCATCATGAACGGCGACAACCCCCTGGACGCCTCAGGGGTGCACCCCGAGGCCTACCCCGTGGTGGAACGGATCAAGGCCGCCACCGGCAAGGTCGAGTCGGCGCTGATCGGCAACTCGGACGTGCTGCGCCGCCTCAAGCCCGGCGACTTCGTTGACCAGCAGTTCGGCCTGCCCACAGTCACCGACATCTTGAAGGAACTGGACAAGCCGGGCCGTGACCCACGCCCCGAGTTCAAGACTGCCGCCTTCGCCGACGGCGTCGAGACCCTCAACGACCTCAAGCCCGGCATGGTGCTGGAAGGGGTGGTGACCAACGTCACCAACTTCGGCGCCTTCGTGGACATCGGCGTCCACCAGGACGGCCTGGTGCACATCAGCGCCATGAGCGAGAAGCGCATCAACGATCCCCGCGAGGTGGTCAAAGCCGGCCTGGTGGTCAAGGTCAAGGTGATGGAGGTGGACATCCCCCGCAAACGCATCGGCCTGTCCATGCGCCTTAACGATCAGCCCGGCCAGCAAGGCGGTGGCCAAGCCCGCGGCAACGGCGGCGGCCGCCCCGAGCGGAGCAGCCCCAAGGCCAGGCCCGTGGCCCAGGACAGCGGCAACTCGGCCATGGCCGACGCCTTGAAGGCGGCGCTGAAACGCTGATAAACAAGCCGGGGCTATGCCCCGGCTTTTTATTGCCCTATCACCGCTTCGAGCCCCGCCCGGTAACGGCGGCTGGCACGCAGCTGATGTCCCCCTTTGAGCGTCAGCTGCAGGTCGCCACCGGGCAGGGGGTCGAGCTTCTGGATGGCGGCGCTGTTGACCAGCACCGATCTGTGCACCCGGGTGGCCGCCACCCCTTTTGCTGCCAGCTTCTCCTCCAGCTCCTTGAGGGTGACGCGGGCCAGGCTTTCCCCCGTGGCAGTGATTATCTCGGCATAGTTGGCCGCCCCCCGCGCAAACAAAAACTCGGCCGGATCGAGCAGGATGCGCGTAGCCCCGCTCCTCAATTCCACCAGGGTGCCTTTCGTCTTGGCTTGGCGTGCGGCCAGGGCGTCCCTCATCAGGAAAAAGCAGGCCAGCAGCATGATGAAGGTGCGGACATCCTTCCAATACTCATAGGGGATGGCGCCGTAGCCGCCGCCGAAAAAGTGATAACTGCCACCGAAGAGGGGGCCGAACAGCAGGTCCCGCATCAGCACCATCAGGGTGACGTGCCCGGCCGAGAAGGCGAAGCTTGCCAGGAGGTAACGCGGCAACTGCCTGAACCAGGCGGCTTTGGTCAGCGGCCAGGCCTCCCCCAGCCAGATGATAAGGGGCAGCATGATGAGAATGGCAGTGGCGCTGGTGCTCTCGAAAAGCACAGGCTCGCCCCAGGGGATGGGGTGGCCGGCCCTGGCATGGTCGCTGATGTAGGAGAGGCTGTTGACGACGGTAAAGAGCCCCGTCAGCGCCAGGGTGGCGATGACGAAGCGCATGTTGCGCCGGTAACAGCCGGCATAGGCGTTGAGTGCTGTCCTTATCATTCCCGCAGTCTAGTACGGCATCCGATACCCGCATAGCCCTTTCAAATAAAGGCCTTTACCGCTTATCCCTGGCCGACTCCCGCTTATCCCAAGCCTTCAAAAAGCCGCTACCGCTTGTCCCAGGGAGCCCAGTACAGGCCCCAAGGCGCTGGCGGCCCGGATGCGGCTCGGCCAGGCTCTTGGTCATCACTGAACAGGACCTTCGGGAGACCCCAAGCATGCAAACCACCGATATCAACCGGCGCCGCTACGACCTGGATTGGCTGCGCGTCATCGCCTTCGGTCTGCTGATCTTCTACCACGTCGGCATGTTCTACGTGCCCTGGGATTGGCACGTCAAAAGCACCTACGTCACCACGGCGCCCGAGGGGCCCATGATGTTGCTCAACCCCTGGCGGCTGTCCCTGCTGTTCTTGATTTCCGGGGTGGCGTTGCGCTACGCCGCCGACAAGGTGCCGGCGCTGCGTTTCACCGCCAGCCGCTTTTTCAAGCTGTTCATTCCCCTTGTCTTCGGCATGGCGGTGATAGTGGCGCCCCAGTCTTACTTTCAGCTGCTGCGACTGCACGAGATAGGGCCCGGTTTCCTGGCCTTCTGGCCCCGTTACCTGGGCCATGA
This sequence comes from Gallaecimonas kandeliae, assembly GCF_030450055.1. Lineage (NCBI taxonomy): Bacteria > Pseudomonadati > Pseudomonadota > Gammaproteobacteria > Enterobacterales > Gallaecimonadaceae > Gallaecimonas > Gallaecimonas kandeliae. The sequence continues at coordinate 232,393 of NZ_CP118480.1, read as the reverse complement.
GCATTTCAGCGTCATGGTGCCGACCTGGAACCACCTCTGGTATGTGGCCTATCTCATCGTCTATACCCTGGTCGCCATGGCACTGATGCCGGCCTTGAGGCGCCTGGCCAAGTGGCTCGACAGGGACAGCGTCGAAAGGGCGTTGTCGGGGGGGCGCATACTGGTGCTGCCGCTGCTGCCCTTCATCCTCTACCGCTTCACCACCGACTACTGGTTCCCGACGACCCACGCCCTGGTGGACGACTGGAATGCCCACGCCAACTTCTTCACCATCTTCCTCTACGGCCTGCTGTTGGCCAAGAACGGGGCCTTCTGGCGGGCGGTGCAAAGCCAGTGGCGGCTGTGCCTGGCGGTAGCGGTGGGCCTCGGCGTGGTGCTGACACCGGTCTGGAGCCATTGGGACGCCTGGATGCAAGACAAGCCCGTCTTGATCGTCATCGCCCAGGCGGCCCGCGTCTTCTATGCCTGGGCGGCCATCCTCAGCCTGCTGGGGGCGGCACAGGCCTATCTCAACAGGCCCAGCCCCCTGCTCTCCTACCTCACCAGGGCCATATTCCCCTTCTACATACTGCACCAGACGCTGATCGTGGTCTTCGGTGTCTGGCTCAGCCGCTACCAGCTGGGCGCAGTGCCGGAATTCCTGGCGCTGGTGGGCCTCACCAGCCTCGGCTGCATCGGCCTCTACGAGTACCTGATCCGGCCCCTGCCCTGGCTCAGGCCGCTGTTCGGCGTCTTCGGTGAGGCCCCTTCCCTGAAGGCGCTCAGGGCCAAGGCACTGGGCCAGAAGGCCCCGGCCGCCGGCACGGCCTGGCAGGGAGCTTCAACGGAAGAAAGGAGTTGAATCTGGGCACCAAAAAAAACGGGGCAATGCCCCGGTTTTTCCTGCCGGCTATCAGTCCAGGGCGTACCAGTCCAGGCGGCGGGTCAGATACATCACCAGCGCCAGCACGGCGAACAGGCCGACGGCCCCCATCAGCAGCGCCATGTCTTCGAGCTGCAGGATGACGTAGATGTAGCCGTAGAGCAGCGTCAGTACCCCCGCCACCAGGGCGGCCAACCGCCGGCTGCCCAGCACCGCCAGGCTATAGCAGCCGATGAGGGTGATGGTGGCCAGGCTGGCGACCAGGTAGGCGGGGCCAAAGCCGATATGCTCGCTGAAGGCCAGCAGCAGTATGTAGAAGACCCCCAAGGCCAGCCCCACCAGCAGGTACTGGAGGGGATGAACCCGGCGTTTCAACAGGGCTTCGACGAAGAAGAGGGTCATGAAGGTCAGGGCGATCACCAGTATGGCGTATTTGCTGATGCGCATGGCCTGCTGGTAGCTGTCGGCGGTGACCAGGAAGCTGACCCCGAAGTCGCTGCCGCCGAGCTGGTATTGGCCCGCCTGGAAAAACTGGGGGTAGTTGCGGTTGAAGTGCAGCACCTGCCAGTGGGCCTCGAAGCCCTGGCTGCTCAGGGTCCGCTCCGCAGGCAGGAAGGCGCCGTCGAAGCTGGGACTGGGCCAACTGGAGCTGACCTGGACCTGGGTCTGCTCTCCCACCGGCAGGAAGCTCAGCCGGCTGGAGCCCCGCAAGGACAGCTTGAGGTCGAAGGGCAAGGCGCCGGCCTTGCCGCTGAGATCCAGGGGGGCGGCCACCCCTGAGTGCACTGGGCCGCTGCTCACCCCAGGGGTCAGGGGCAGCTTATCGCCGCCCAAGACCAGCTGGATATTGTCCTTGACCCCTTTCATGTCGGTGATGCCGAACAACAGCTCCGCCTTCTGCGGCATCAGCTCGGGGTTGTCGCCCAGGTGACGGGCCAATTCATCCAGGTCGAACTGGCCCTGGATCTTGAGGTCGGCGGCATAGACAGCGGTCTCGTAGAGGCTGCGCCGGCGCAGCTCCGGGGAAACCTCGGCATTCAGCCGCAGGGTCTTGGGCAGGAAGTAGCTGGTGTAGGCCTGGCTTTGCCAGGTGCCGTCCTGGCGCTGCACGCGGTGCTCGCCCGGTATGGCCAGCACAGGCCCGGTCAGCTGCTGGGCCCGGCCCCAGGTGGAGGCAATCTCGTTGACCACCTGGTTGCGGCGGTCGGCCCGCTCGCTGATCACCAGCTGCACCAGGAAGACGGGGATCAACAGCAGTATGGCCAGGAGCCCGACGGCCAGGGCCTTGGAGGTAATGGAAGGGGGTCTAGACATGGCGGTTCGTCCTTGATGGCAGTACCGCTGTTATAGCCCTTCCCGGCTGCCTGGGAAATGAACGCCTCGGCGCTAGTGGGTGTGCTCCGGGTAAAGGGCGTAGATGTCTGCCTGGCCCTTGCCCAGCAAGGTCAGGATCAGCTGGCCGTTTTCCCCCAGGGCCAGGGATCTGTTGCCCTTGAGGCTGTGGTAGGGCAAGGAGGCCAGCAGCTGGGTGGCGCCTGTCTTGAAGTCGAGGCGCACCACTTCGTCGGCCTTCTCGGCGCGGTGGACATAGATGAGGCCCCCTTCCACCACATTGAAGTTGCCCCAGTCGCCCACGGCCGTGTCCTTGACCAGCAACGCCTTCTTGCCTGTGGCGAGATCCAGGCGCCAGATCCCCTGCTCCGTGTCCTTGGTGAAAAGGCAATGTGGTCACCCTCAGTGCCGCCCAGAGCAGTTCACCGGTGTCTGGTGACAGCCTGAGCTACCAGTGGCGCCAGACGACGGGCCCTTCCGTGACATTGAGCAGCGCCACGGCGTCGAGCCTCTCCTTCACGGCTCCTACCGTCAGCAGCGACACCCAGCTCAGCTTCGAACTGGTGGTCAGCAACGGCAGGGTAGCCAGCAAGGCGGCCCAGGCCAACATCAGTGTCCAGCACAAGGCACCGGCCAAGTCCGGCGGTGGCGGCGGTGCCATGGGTTGGTTGCTGTTGCTGCTGGGCGGAGCCCTGGCAGCGAGAAGAAAGGCTTGATAGCCAGATGAAGAAACCGGGGCCTTGCCCCGGTTTTTTTATCAGCGGCCGTCTTCGAAGCTGGCCGTTGCCGAGACGTCTGTGGTGGTGCCGGCATCCAGGTCGATGAGGGTCGCCGAAGCCTGGAAGGTACGGAAGGCCCTGATCACGGCGGTGCAGGTGGTGGCGTTGGCGGCGCAGTTGGGGTTGTGCCAATCGATGTAGTAACGGCTGGGCAGGTTGTCGATGCGGAACACGGCCGTGGCCTGGGTGGCGCCATAAACCAGGGCAGAGCAATCGTTGGGGGTGAATTGGTCGTAGGCCTTGGTGTCGATGTAGCAGCTCATGCCGGACGCGAAGGCGGAACCTGTACCCAGCAGCAGTGTGGCGGCGACGATAGTGCGCATTTTCATTCTTTCTCTCCGTGAATTTCCTTGAATGTGAAGGCGTTACCAAACTCCGTTGGTACTGCAAACGCCACCCCATTGAACGAAACAGAAGAGCAAAATACAACCTAAAGGAAACTTATAGAGCATTAGCTGAATTAAAGCCGGGCCTGGGCCCGGCTTGGTCAGGCCAGGGCCGCCTCCAGGCTGGGGTGGAAGGAAAGGGCGCCTTCGATGGGCTTCATGCCGGCCCTGGCCAGGGTGCGCAGAGGCTGGAACTGCAGTTCGGCGACCCGGATCTCGGTGTCGGCCTTGCGGCAGCTGCTGATGAAGCGGTTGAAGGCGGCCAGGCCGCCGGCATCGAGGATGGGCACGGCATCCAGCTGCAAGACCACGACCTTGGCGTCCCTGGCCAGCAGGGACAATTCTCCGAACACCTTGTCGGCGGCCGCGAAGAAGAGGGGGCCGCTGACCTTGTAGGCCAGCCAGCCTTCCGGCAGCGGCGCCGGCACCAGCTTGCGGTTCTGGCTGAGGTCGCTGACCTTGGTCATCTCGGCGATCTCCTTCATGAAGAGCACCGCCGCCAGCAGTATGCCGGCGGTGATGGCGATCACCATGTCCATCAGCACCGTCAGGGAGAAACAGGTCAGCAGCACCCAGAGATCCCCTTTGGGAGCCGTCCTCAGCATGTGCAAGGACTTGGGCGCCTCGCTCATGTTCCAGGCCACCAGCATCAAGAGCGCCGCCATGGCCGGCATGGGCAGGAAAGCCAGCCAGGGCGCCAGGGCCACCAGCCCCAACAGCACCACCCCGGCATGGATCATGGCCGACAACGGCGAGGTGGCGCCGGCCTTGAAGTTGGCGGCGGAGCGGGCGATGGCGGCCGTGGCGGTGATGCCGCCGAAGAAGGGGGTGACGATGTTGCCGATGCCCTGGCCAAGCAACTCGCTGTTGGCACTGTGGCGCCGGCCCGTCATGCCGTCCAGCACCACGGCGCAGAGCAGGGATTCGATGGCACCCAGCATGGCGATGGCAAAGGCCGCCGGCAGCAGATCCCGCACCAGTTGCCAGCTCAGCACCAGGGGTTTGCCGTCGGCGCCGGCCTGCTGCCAGGGCCATTCGAAATAGGGCAGCACAGGGGGTATGCCGGCGCCGCTGCTGCCGTCCGGCAGCAGGTAGCTGAAGCGCGAACCTATGGTCTCGACGCCAAGGCCAGCCTGGTTGAGGCCGTAGGCCAGCAGGGTGCCGAGCAGCACCGCCGGCAGGTGCGGCGGCACCGGCGTCTTGAGCCTGGGCCAGAGCAGCAGCACGGCCAGGGTGCTGAGCGCCACCAGCAGGCTGGGCCAATGCACCGTCGGTAGAGCCTGGCCCAGGGCCAACAGCTTGTGCAGGTAGTCCTCCGGCATGGGGCCCAGCTTGAGGCCAAGGAAGTCCTTGATCTGCAAGGTGGCGATCACCACGGCGATACCGCCGGTGAAGCCCAGGGTCACCGCCTCCGGAATGTATTCGATGAAACGCCCGAGCCGCAGCAGTGCCATGGCCACCAGCAGCACACCGGCCAGGATAGAGGCCAGCAGCAGGCCGCCCAGGCCGTATTGCTGGGCTATGGGGTAGAGGATCACCACGAAGGCGGCCGTGGGCCCCGAGATGGAGAAACGGGAGCCGCCGGTGAGGGCGATCAGGAAGCCGGCGATGATCGCCGTATAGAGGCCGTGCTGGGGCGCCACGCCACTGGCGATGGCCAGGGCCATGGACAGGGGTATGGCGATGATGCCGACGGTGAGCCCCGCCAGCAGATCCTTGCCGAAGCGGGCCTTGGAATAGGCTTCCTGCAGGCAGGCTTCCCGCAGGGCATGGGCGATACGGAGTGAAAAGAGATGGGCGCGATGGGCCAAGAGGTCCTCCCAAGGGCAGGGGACAGAGAGCGCCATTATAGGACTGGTAGGAGCTGTTGCAATATCCCTGCTGTAAAAAGGGTTTTGAGGCAATAAAAAAGCCACCTGGCGGTGGCTTGGTGCGGCGCTTAGGCCGTGGTGTCGATGATGGTGCCCAGCATCTCGTCGGCGGTCTTGATCACCTTGGCGGCGGCGCCGGATTCCTGCTTGGCCACTTCCAACTGCATCAGGGGCTCCACGTCCACGTTGCCACGGGCCAGGGTATAGGCGGCGTCACTGGCCCGCTGCTGGGCGGTGAGCTGCAGGTTGATACCGCTTTGGATGGCTGAAGTCGACGTCATGGCTGCCTCCTTGTTGGTCTGCTGAGTGTACGCCATTTGGCCACCACGGCCAAATTTTGCCCATCTTCCCTTAGAGCCCGGTCACAAAGTCCCGTATGGCCTTGGCCGTTTCTTGTGGATGGGAGATGAAAGGGGCATGGGAGGCGTGCTCGAACACTAGGCTCTGGCTCTGGGGGGCCAGGGCGTCCACCAGGGGCTGCTGCTTGCCGGGCACCAGGGCGTCGAGGCGGCCGTAGAGGCGCAGGAAAGGCTGCTCGACCTCTTCTAGCCGGCCGCGCAGGTCGGTCTCTTCGAGGATCTTGAGGCCGCCGGCCAGGGCGGCGTGGCTGGGCAGGGGCCGCTCCACTACCCTCTGGCGCAGCGCCTTGATGTCGGCCTTGGCACTGGGGGCACCCATGGCCTGGATGGCCAGGAAGCGGTCTATCACCACCCCTATGTCGCCATCTAGGGCATCGGCGAACTGCGCCAATACCAGGGGCTTGATGCCGGGCCAGCCGCTATCTGCCAGGAAGGCCGGGCTGGAGGCCAGGGTGATCAAGGCCCTTGGGTTGCCATGGCCTTCCAACGCCGCCTGGGTCGCCACCAGGCCCCCCAGGGACCAGCCCAACCAGACGGCCCCATCCGGCACCTTGGCGGCCACGGCCCTGGCCAGGGCGTCGATCTGGTCATGGGCGGGCTCATGGGCGGCGTCGCCAAAACCGGGCAGATCGACCACCCTTAGATCCAGGCCCTGCAGATGGGGCAGAAGGGAAGAAAAGACTGCACCGTTGACCCCCCAACCGTGCAGCATCACCAAGGTGGGTGCTGACATATGTCCTCCGAAATCGCCCGCATCCTAGCCCGGCTGGCCCGCCAAGCCAAGCCCGGCGGCCGCTGCTGGCTCTGCCTGGAGCCGAGCCCAGACCCGCTCTGCCCCCATTGCCTGGCGGATCTGCCCAAGCCGGGGCGCCGTTGCCAGCGCTGCGGCGAGCCGGGGCCCGATCCCTGCCGCCGCTGCCTGGCCAAACCGCCACCCTTCGACGCCGTCCACTACGGCTGCCCCTACGGCCCGCCTCTTGACGCCCTGATCCACAGCTTCAAGTACCAACGCCAATGGTGGTTGGACGCCGCCCTATGCCAGCCGCTGCTGGCAGCCCTGGGCGGCGCCGAGATGCCCGACTGCCTGCTGCCGGTGCCATTGCACTGGTCGCGGCAGCTGTGGCGGGGCTTCAACCAGGCAGAGCTCATCGCCTGGCAGTTGGGAAAGGCCCTGCAATTACCGGTACGCTGTGACCTGCTGCGCCGCCCAAGGCGTACCCGCAGCCAGCAAGGGCTGACCAGGACGGCCCGCCTCAGAAATCTCAAGGGGGCCTTCGCCCTCAAGGGCAGTCCCCCCGGCCATGTGGCTTTGGTGGACGACGTCATGACCACCGGCAGCACGGCCGCCGCCCTGGCCCGGCTGCTCAAGGCGGCGGGTTGTCACAAGGTGCAGCTCTGGTGCCTGGCCAGGGCGTGACAAAAGGAAGCGGCTGCGTTAAAAAGAGGCCCCGCTTTACCCCTTGTTGCCGTCGTGAACCTGTACAACATACTGCTCAGCTCCCTGTTCGCCCTCTGCGCCCTGGTGTGCCTGCACCTCTTGAGCCAGCTGGTGGGCCTGCTGCTGTTCCGTGCCAAGGGAGATACGGGCAAGCGGCTGGACCGGCTGCTCTGGTCATTGTCCCTGACCCTGACGGTGCTGCTGATGCTGGTGACCTTGCCCCAGGTGCTGGACCCCGACGCCCTGCAGCTGCTGGATTGAGCAAAGCCGCCCAAGAGGCGGCTTTTTCAGATCAGAAATCGAGGTAGAGGGCGTTGCTCAGCCAGCGCTCCGAATCCCGCTGCACGCCCCTGAAGCTGACGTCGTCGAGAAAGGCCACCACGCTGCCCCTGCCCAGGTGCTGGGCCACGGTGGCCGGGGTGCCGGCCAGGAAGTCCTGGTTGGCCTTGGCCATGAAGCCCGCCAGCAGCGGCTTGGCGTCATAGCGGGCCAGGACGCTGAAATCCCCTTCCACCTTGTCCAGCATGACGGCCTGATCCCGCATCAGCGGCAGGGTGGCGCTGCCCAGGCCGGCATTGAGGGGGTGGCTGACGTCGAGATCCGCCAGCACCTGGGTGCCGGCGATCAGGGTCTGGGCCCGGTGCCGGCCCTGGTCACCATAGCCCAGGCCCTCGGTGGGGAAGCGGGCCAGGCGTGCCTTGTCGTCCACCAGGGTGGCGGCCAGCAGGCCGTTGTCTATGGCCCAGGGCACGGCGTCTGCCATCAGGATCAGGCGGCCACCCCGCTCCACCCAGGCTCGGATGCGCTGGCTCTGGGCCGCATCCAAAGCCAGGGGCGCGGCCGAGGGGATGATGAGGTGGCTGAACTCGTCGAGATCCAACTTCGCCAGCACGCTGTCTTCCAGCAAGGTCAGGGCCACCCCGGCCTGGACGTCCAGGCTCTGCCAGACGCCCCCGGCCTTGGTCGCGCCGATGTCGCGGCCCACCAGCAGCGCCGCCCTGGGCTGGTGGATCCGTTGCAGCCCGGGGCTGCCGAGATCGGCACCGCTTTGAGACAGGCCCGAGTCCAGCCCCAGCAAAGGCACCCCATGGGCTTGGGACAGGCGGGCCAGGGTGGCCAGCAAGTAGGCCGGCTGCTGGGTACCGGCGGGGATCAGCATGTCCCCCGCCGCCAGCTCCACGCCGCTGTTGTCGCTCTCGGACCCCGTCCTGAACACCTTGATGCCGGCCCGCAGCAAGTCCGCCAGCAGCGCCGGGGCCCGGCTGTCGTTCCAATGGAAGGCCCAGGCATAGGCCGGCTCGACAGGCGGCAGCTTGGGCAGCAGCGGGTGCCAGGGCTCGCCGCCCAGATCGGCATTGCGGCTGGGCTGGAAGGGGACGTTGTAGGCATAGGCCAGGTTCCAGGCGGAGACATCGTAGAAGCTGTCGTCCTTGAACTGGGTGTCGGTGCCGAACACCGACTTGACCAGCCGGTACTGGGGCTGGTCCAGGGGCACATAGAGGTCGCTGCCGGCCTTGAAAGCCTGACCCCCTTCCTTGGTGTCCTTGGCCAGCAGTTGCACCTCGATGCCGTGGCTGGTGAGCACCCGGGCCAGATCGTCGAGCCTTGCCTGGTCACCGGGGTTCTTGAGGAGGATGCCCTTGGTCCTGTCGTCGTCCGCCAGCTTGCGGGCGTCCTTGAAGAAGGCGGCCTGGTAGCTGGCCAGGCGCTGCTTGTCCTGCACCACCCCGGCCAGCAGCCGGCGGCTGGCCGTGAGTTGGTTCTCGATGGAAAAGGCGAAGCTCAGCTCGCCGAAAGGGGTGGCGGCCTTCTGGCCACGGGGCCTCGCCTGCTCGTAGAGGATGCCGACGGCGCCCTGGGCGTCGGCATAGCTGGAGGCCTTGCCCCAGTAGAAGTCGTCGAAGGACTCGCCGGTGAAGTAGAGCCGCCCCTGCTTATCCAGGCCCTTGGCCACGGCCTTGGCCAGTTCCTTGGTGATGGCCTGGTTTTCCTTGGGTGTCAGGGGGTTGACCCTGCTGGGGATGCCGGGCTGGAAGAAGAAGGTGCCGTCGGTCTCCATCTCGTGGAAGTCGCCGAACACGGCCGGCATCCAGGACTGCCAGAAGCGGACCCTGTTGCGGGAGGCCGGCTGGCTCAGCAGCAGCCAGTCGCGGTTGAGGTCGAAGCCGTAGTGGTTGAGGCGCCCGGCCGGGAAGCCCTGCCAGCGGGATCTGTGGGCCAGGGAGTCGGAGTTGTGCCTGGACTGCATGTTGTTGGCGAAGTTGGCGTAGCGGTCCAGGCCGTCCGGGTTCAGGGCCGGGTCCATCAGCACTATGCAGTTGTCGAGTATGGCCTTGACCGCCTCGCTGTCGCTGGCCGCCAGCCAATAGGCCACCAGGGGAGCGGCATTGGCCCCCGAGGGCTCGTCGCCGTGGATGGAATAGCCGAGCCAGACGATGGTGGGCAGTTCGGGGTGGGCCTTGCCGCCCAGCACCTCCAGGTGCTGTTTGCGGATTTGCTCCAGCCTGGCCAGGTTCGCCGGGCTGGAGATGGCCAGCAGCTTCTGCTCACGAAGCTCGGTGGTGCGCCCTATGCTGATGAGCTTGATGCGGTCCGAGCCTTGGGCCAGGGCGCCGAGGTATTGCTGCTGCTGGTCGAAGCGCAGGTGCCAGTCCCCTATGCCGAAGCCCAGGACGGATTCGGGTGTGGGGCGGGCGGCGTCGAAAGTCTCGCCAGGGAAATAGTCGGCCGTGGGCTGGGCCTGGGCCGCCAGGGGCAACAGCAGCAAAGGGAGCAGGGCTTTCATGGGCACGCCTTGTTGGACTTTTCCTTAGGCTAGCCAAGGCCGCCGCCCTGCGACAGGCCCGTCAACGGCTCTGGACCACCTCTGGTCGCTGGTGCCGACGGTAAGCCACTAGGCGACGGCGGCGCGGCGCGTTATCATACCCGAGTAAAGTAGTCAGGTTTTGAGAGGCTCCATGATCCGCATCTCCGAGGCCGCCCAGGCCCATTTCTGCAAACTGCTGGCCGATCAACCGGATGGCACCAATATCCGGGTATTCGTAGTCAACCCCGGTACCGCCAATGCCGAGTGCGGCGTCTCCTACTGCCCGCCCGATGCGGTCGAAGGCAGCGACATCCGCCTGCCCTTCTCCGGCTTCGACGCCGTGGTGGACGAGAGCTCTTCCCCCTTCCTGCAGGACGCTGAAATCGACTTCGTCACCGACCAGATGGGTTCCCAGCTGACCCTCAAGGCCCCCAACGCCAAGGTGCGCAAGGTGGCCGACGACGCCCCCCTCATCGAACGGGTCGACTATGTGCTGCAATCCCAGATCAACCCCCAGCTGGCCAACCATGGCGGCAAGGTGGCGGTGATGGAAATCACCGGTGAGGGCGTGGCCGTGCTGCAATTCGGCGGCGGCTGCAACGGCTGCTCCATGGTGGACGTGACCCTCAAGGAAGGCATCGAGAAAGAGCTGCTGGCCGCCTTCCCCGGTGAGCTGAATGGCGTCAGGGACGTCACCGAGCACCAGGCCGGCGAGCACTCCTACTACTGATGAGGCAGCTGCTCTATCGCCTGGGGAGCAACCCCAGGCGATCCCTGCGCCGCTTCCTGAGTGGCTTCGGCCTCTTCATGCTGGGGCTCTTCTTCATCTACATGGGCGCCAAGGGCCAGCCCCTGTTGCAGGTACCGGGCCTGGTGTTGGGCGGGGGCGGTTTCGGCCTGGCCGCCTGGGGTTACCTCGGCATCTTCTGCAACCGCCTCAGCCAATTCCTGGACCGCTGACGAACCCCGGCTTGCGGTAAAGCCACCAGAGCCCCAGGCCGCGCATGGCAAGGAAGGCGCTGAGCGCCAACCAGAGCCCGTGGTTGCCGAGCCCCTGGGCCAAAAACCAGACCGGGAAAAAGACCCCGAAGGTGGCCAGCACCATGGTGTTGCGCATGTCCCGCCCCCTGGTCGCCCCCACGAAGACCCCGTCAAACAGATAACACCAGAAGGCCAGCAGCGGCAGGGCCACCACCCAGCCCAGGTACTGGGCCGCCACCTCACGTATGGCCGGCAGGTCGGTCAGCAGCGCCACCAGGGCCTTGCCGGCGACGGCGAAGAAGAGGCTGAACCCCAGGGCGAAGGCAGCCGACCATTGGCCGCAGCGCCACACCCAGAGACGCAGGGCCTTTTCGTCCCCCTCCCCCATGGCCTTGCCGGTCAATGCCTCTGCGGCATAGGCGATGCCGTCCAGGGCATAGGAGATCACCAGCAGGAAGTTGAGCAGCACGGCGTTGGCCGCCACCACCTGGTCCCCCAGCCTGGCCCCCTGGAAGGTGACGAACAGGAAGCAGATCTCCAGGCAGAGGGTGCGCAGCAGTATGTCCTTGTTGAGATGCAGCAGCCGCCCCCAGCCGGGGTGGCCGAGGGCTGCCTTGAGGTGCAAGTCCGGCAGCCGCCTCGCCACCAGCCAGGCCCCCAGGGCCAGGGCGCTGTAGTCGGCGATCACCGAGGCAAAAGCCACCCCCTTGACCTGCCAGCCCAGCCCCATCACGAACACCAGATCCAGCAGGATATTGAGGCTGTTACCGAGGATCAGCATGGCCATGGGGCCGCGGCTGTCCTGGCGCCCCACCAAAAAGCCCAGCAGCACCAGGTTGCCGAGGGCCGCCGGCGCCCCCCAGACCCGCACGTAGAAATAGTCCGCCGCGCTCTGCTGCACTTCGTGCGAGGCGCCGCTCAGCCAGAGGCCCAACTCCCCCAGTGGCCATTGCAGCAGGATTAGGCCCAGGCCTATGGCCAGGGCCAGGGCGCCGCCTTTGGCCAGCCAGGCTGCCAGTTCCTCGCCGCTGCCCCGGCCGTGGGCCTGGGCGATAAGGCCGGTGGTGGACATGCGCAGGAAGCCGCACAGCCAGAACAGGAAGGTGATCAGCATGTTGCCCACCGCCACCCCGCCCAGGAAGGCGGGGTTGGGCAGGTGGCCTATGACGGCCGTATCCACCAGCCCCAGCAGCGGCACTGTGATGTTGGAGAGGATCATGGGCCAGGCCAGGGCCAGGACCCGGCGATGCTCAGAAGACAAGGGTGACTCTCGGTTAACGGACCTGTTGCCGAGTCTGCCGGCCTGTGAAAGTCCAGGCAAGGCCGTTACACTTGGGCCTTTCCAGACAAAGGGAATGAACAGAATGAAAGGGGCACTTTGCAGCCTGGCCCTGCTGTCGGCGTCCGCCACAGCTGCCGACATCAACTCCTACGCCAACATCGACCAGGTGAAGATCACCCACCTGGACCTGGATCTCAGCGTCGATTTCGACAAGAAAGAGCTGGCCGGCAGTGCCACCCTGGACTTCAAGCGCCTGGATCCCAAGGCCGACGAACTGGTGCTGGACAGCCGCGCCCTGGTGATCGGCAAGGTGGAACAGCACCTCGACGGCCAATGGACCAGCGCCAACTGGAGCTGGGGCCAGCAGAGCGAAGCCTTCGGCAAGGCCATCAAAATCAGCCTGGCCCCCCAGGCCGACCAGGTACGGATCAGCTACCACACCACCGACGGCGCCACAGGCCTGCAATGGCTGACCCCGGCCCAGACCGCCGGCAAGCAGCACCCCTTCCTGTTCACCCAGGCCGAAGCCATCCAGGCCCGCAGCTTCATCCCGCTGCAGGACAGTCCCTCGGTGCGCATTCCCTATGACGCCACCATCCGCGTGCCCAAGGGCCTGATGGCGGTGATGAGCGCCGAGAACAGCCAGAGCCTGAGCCCGGACGGGGTCTACCACTTCCACATGCCCCAGGCCATCCCCACCTACCTCATCGCACTGGGCGTGGGTGATCTTAAGTTCAAGGCCCTGGGCAAGCGCACCGGCGTCTACGCCGAACCCTCGGTGCTGGATGCGGCCGCCAAGGAATTCGAAGACACCGAGTCCATGGTCAAGACAGTGGAGAAGATCTACGGGCCCTACGCCTGGGGCCGCTATGATCTCTTGATCCTGCCCCCCAGCTTCCCCTTCGGCGGCATGGAAAACCCGCGCCTGTCCTTCATCACCCCCACCGTCATCGCCGGTGACAAGTCCCTGGTGTCCCTGATCGCCCACGAACTGGCCCACTCCTGGTCCGGCAACCTGGTCACCAACGCCAGTTGGCAGGACTTCTGGCTCAACGAAGGCTTCACCACCTACCTGACCTACCGCATCGTCGAGGCCCTCTACGGCGTTGACCGTGAGCGCATGGAAGCGGTGATCGGCTACAAGGACCTCCAGGAAGATCTGGCCAGCCTGCCGGCCGGCGACACCCGCCTGGTACCGGACCTGACCGGCCGCGACCCGGACGACGCCTACTCCGACATCCCCTACGAGAAAGGCTCCCTGATGCTCACCGAGATCGAGCACAAGCTGGGTCGTGAGAAGATGGACGAGTTCCTGCGCGGTTACTTCAAGCGCTTCAGCTTCCAGTCCATCTCCACCCAGGACTTCCTGGACTACGCCGCCAAGGCCGGCCTGGACATAGCCCGCCTCAAGGAATGGATCGACAAGCCAGGCCTGCCCAACGGCGCCCCCCACCCGCTGTCCGACGCCTTCAACAAGGTGCTGGCCGCCCAGACCAAGTGGCTGCGCCATGAGATCAAGGCCAAGGACCTGCCCTTCAAGGCCTGGAACGCCCAGCAACAGATCTACTTCATCACCGAGCTGCCCGAGCACCTGAGCCGCGCCCAGATGAAGGAGCTGGACGAGACCTTCGGCCTGACCGGCACCCGCAACGCCGAAGTGGCCCACGTCTGGTACCGCCAGGCCATCAGCCACGACTATGATCCCGCCTTCGGGGCCATGGCCGACTACCTCAAGAGCATCGGCCGCCGCAAGCTGGTCGTGCCCCTCTACGAGCTGATGATGAAGCAGCCCCAATACCAGGACATGGCCAAGAAGATCTACGCCGAGGCCCGCCCCGGCTACCATCCCCTTGCCCAGAACACCCTGGATGCTATCGTCAAGTGATTGAACGGCCGCCCGCTCCCGGGCGGCCTTTTCTCAGGTAATGCCCATGCGCCTCCTGCTGTTGCTGCTGTCCCTGGCCTGGCTGCCCTGCCAGGGCGCCGTTATTCTGCTCTACCACCATGTGGCGACGGACACGCCCCCCAGCACCACCACCAGCCCTAAGGTCTTCGAGAGCCACCTGCAATACCTCAAGGACAACGGCTTCCAGGTGCTCCCCCTGGCCGACGCCGTCGCCGAAGCCAAGGGTGAAAAGGTACTGCCCGACAGGGCTGTGGCCATCACCTTCGACGACGGCTACCAGGACATCGCCGACAACGCCGCCCCCCTGCTGGCCCGTTTCGGTTACCCCTTTACCCTCTTCGTCAATCCCGACAGCCTGGGCCGCCACGGCATGATGTCCCTGGCCACCGCCAAGGGCCTCAAGGGCGCCACAGTCGCCAACCATACCGCCGGCCACCCCCACCTGACCGAACTCAGCCTGGACCAGGCCAAGGCGGCCATAGAGGCCGGCCAGCTGCCCGGCAGCCCGCAGTGGCTGGCCTGGCCCTACGGCGAATACAGCCCGGCCCTGGAGAAACTGGCGGCCCAGCTCGGCTATGTGGCCTTCGGCCAGCAGTCCGGCGCCAGCGGCCCCTGGAGCAGCCTCACGGCCCTGCCCCGCTTCCCCGCCGCCGGCCCTTACGCCAGCCTGTCCAGCCTCAAGATCAAGCTGCTCAGCCTGCACATGCCGCTGCAAAGCTCCGACACCGGCATGGTGCAGGGCGACAAGTCGCCGCCCCTGACCCTGGCGCTGAAGAGCGACGACGTCAGGCACGACCGCTTCGCCTGCTACTTCCTCGGCAGCAGGGTGGAGATCGAAGTCACAGGAGACCAGGTCAAGGTGCCGGCCATAGCCCTGCCGCCGGGCCGCTCGCGCATCAACTGCACTGCCCCCAGCCTCAGCAAGCCGGGCCGGTACTACTGGTGGTCACAGGCCTGGCTCTCCGGGACACCTTTGGATTAAGAATGGCCCAAGAGCCGGCCAGGCCGACCCAATACTGCGGTCACAGGCCTGGCTCTCCGGGACGCCTTTGGATTAAGAATGGCCCAAGAGCCGGCCAGGCCGACCCAATACTGCGGTCACAGGCCTGGCTCTCCGGGACGCCGCTAGACTAAACGAGGGCCTTGGGCAGGCCAGCTGGATTAAGAAAGGCTCAAGAGCCGGCCAGGCCGACCTATCACTGCGGCCACAAGCCTGGCTATCAAGTACGCCTTTGGATTGAATAAAGAAGAATGAGCAAACCCGAACCCTTCCGCCGGCTCAAGGCCGGCCACCGCCTCTGCGTCCTGGCCGACCTCAAGGATCCCGGCAGCAAGAGCTTCTATTTCGAGAGCCCGGGCGGCGAGCTGCTGTCCATCTTCCTGGTGCGCCGGGGCCACGACATCAAGGGCTACGTCAACCGTTGCCCGCACATGGGGGTGCCGCTCGGCCGGGTGCCGGACTCCCTGCTGACCCTGGACGGCCGCCAGATCCTCTGCGACAAGCACGGCGCCCTCTTCGACATCGACACCGGCCTCTGCACCGTGGGCCCCTGCCGCTACGCCTACCTGCAGCCGGTGCCGGTGCGGCTGCAAGGGGACGAGATCCTCACCGCCTGAAAAAGCCCGCGACAGCGGGCTTTTTTCAGGCCTTGCGGCCAAGGCCGGCCAGCCAGAAGGCCAGCAGGTGCAGGGCCAGCCACAGCAGCGGCAAGGCGGCCCAGCCGTAACCCAGCCAGGGGGCCTCATTGCCATAGTCGCGCCAGAGCAGCGCCGTGCCAACCAGGGCCGACAGCGGCAAGGTGAAGATGCCGCTCTGGAAGACCCTCTCCTGGGCCTGGGGCGTAGGGCCCGCTTGGCCGTTGGCGTAGCCGCAGACCCCGAATATCCAGCCTAAGGTGGCGAAGCCGGTGAACGCCAGCAGGCCGAAGTTGCTAAGCAGGGTATAACCCAAGGTCATCCTTTACCTCCTATCAAAATGTCCATCGCAAAAGGCGCTCAGGCGGGCCTGGACAGCCTGGCCACCAGGGCCGTCACCAGCCGCCTGGGGCTGAGCCGTAGCCCCTGCACCATCAGCTTGTTCAGGAGACCGGGCACCAGCAGCCGGCGCCCCGCCATCATGGCCCTATAACCGGCCCTGGCCACCTCATCGGCGTCCGCCAACGCCAGGTGCTTGAGGCTGTTGCCCAGCTTCATCCTGGCCCCGGCCTGAAAGCCGGAGGCCGTAGGCCCTGGGCAGAGGGCGGTGACGGTCACGCCGTTGCCCTTGAGTTCCTCGGCCATGGCTTCGGACAGGGACAATACATAGGCCTTGGTGGCGTAGTAAACGGCCATGTAGGGGCCGGGCTGGAAGGCGGCGGTGGAAGCGACATTGAGGATGCGGCCCTCGCCCCTTGCCAGCATGGCCGGCAGGCACAGCTTGCAGAGCCGGGTCAGGGCCATGATGTTAAGCTCCACCATGGCCTCTTCCTCGGCCAGGGCCGTGTCCTGGAACCTGCCGTAGAGGCCGACCCCGGCGTTGTTGACCAGATACGAAGGCGCCGCCACCAGCTGGCCGAAAACGGCATCGGCGGCCCCGGGCTGGGCCAGGTCGGCGGCGATCACCTGGACGGCGATGCCGTAGCGGGGCCGCCAGTTGGCCGCCAGGGCCTCCAGCTTGTCCTGGGAACGGGCCACCAGCATCAGGTTGCAGCCATCCTCGGCAAAGCAGCGGGCCAGGGCCTCCCCTATGCCGCCACTGGCTCCCGTGACCAGGGCCCAGGGCGTCTCCGTCGCCATATCCACCTCTTGATTGAAAATTTTTCCCTTTATAACCCATTTCCCTTCAGCTACTTAGCGTCCGAGTACCGATCAAGTGACCAAAAGGGTGTTCGCTTTATAAAGAGAAACCCCGGCCGATTGGCCGGGGTTTTTATTTGCCTTGGCTGGCGCCTATGTCCCGCACCAGGGCCTGGTAGTCGGGGTTGGCCTCAAGCAGTTGCTGACCGGCGGCGATCAGCTTGTCCACCGTGGCGGGGGGCAGGTTGAAGTTGGTGGGCAGGTTCTTGAACCAGTGGCGCAGGGCCGGGTCGGTGACGGCGTCGAAAGAGACGGTGCTGATGTAGCTGTCCAGGCCATAGGGGGCCGGCAAGGGGCTGGCCGCCAGGCAACTGGCGGCCAGCCTCGCATTGCACTGCCCCACCAGCTTGACGTCCTGGTCGACGGTACGCAGGGCCCCTTTGATCCTCGCCACCGTATCGGCGGTGTAGTTGTCCAGCGGCACCGTGGCCGAGGTCAGTACCGTGGTGAAGACGCCGGGCACGGACTTGGACTGGTCCAGGCCGTTTTCGGGATCGGTGGCGGCATTGACCAGGATGAACACCAGCTTCTTGATCTTCTGCTGGTTGATGCGCCTGAGCAGGCTGTAGCCGGGCCCGGTGTTTTCCAGGCCGAACACCAGGCTGCGCAGCCCCAGGTTGTCGGCTACGCCGCCGTCCATCAGGTGCGGGTGGGGCCGGGGCGGGTTGTAGGGGGCCTGGAAGTAATAGGAACGGCGGTCGTCGATGAACTGCACAGCCCCCGGGTTGGTGGCGCCGTCAGCAGCGCCGTTTGCTACCCAGAGCGGCTCCTGGTAGCCACAGCCGCCGGCGAAGTTGTCGTAGGTCAGGGGCGTCAACAGGCCCGGGAAGGCCGAGGAGGTGGCCACGGCCCGCGACAGGGGGTAGCTGGCGAGGTCAGAACAGAGCAGATCGAACTGGTCCTGGATGAAGGGAAACTGGCCGCCGGTGCTCATGTCGGTGCCGTTGATCATCAGGAAGGGTTTGCCGAGGCGCTGAAGGTCGGCGAAGGTCTTGTGGCCGAAGAGGTGCTGCTGGTAGTACTGGTTGGCGAGATCGCTGCGCCCGAAGCCGGGGGACATCAGCTTGAACCAGCTGGCCGGGTTCATCAGCTTCCAGAAGAGATCCCTCTCCACGTCGTGCTTGAGGTAGCCCTGCTCGTAGTCGCCGTCGAAGATGGCGTCCCTGTTGAGGCCGTAATAGGCCGAGGTGAAGCTGCCCCCGGACACCGACGAGATGATGTCCACTTCGTCCAGCAGCCGCTTGTCCTTGCCTTCCCAGCGAATTTTGGTGTCCCGCAACTGCTTGAGCACCCCGTAGGCCAGGGCGGCGGCGCGGGTGCCGCCACCGGAGAAGCTGACCACCACGAAGAGGCTGTCGCTGTTGTCCGGGCTGGCTTGGTCCACCACTTGGTAGCGGTAGCCGGCGTCCTTGTCAAAATGGGCCAGGGGGGCGTTGCCCTCGTAACCGGCGCAGCCGGCCAGCAGAAGGCCCAGCAAGAAGGCAGGCAGGCGCCTGCGCCAGGGGCTCATGAGGCCGCCTCGAAGGTGATCACCTTGGGTTGCAGCACCGAGGTGTTGCTGATGGTCGCGGTCACCGCCTGGGGGCTGAAGTCCGGCTGGCCCCCCAGGGAGAAACTGTGGCGACCCGCCCCAACCCTCAGTACCTCGTTGGTGGCGCCATTGGGCTGCTCATCGATCAGCACTTCCCGGCTGCCGGGAAAGGAAACGACGACGTATTCCATCTGGTCCTCCTTGACGGGCTGGGTTCAAAGAGGCCCCGCCGGGGGCCTGGGGCAAGTCTAGACCAGGGGCGGCTCAGTGCAGCGCGGCCACGAAATCCCTGACCTTGGCCAGGGCCTGGTCGTCCGCCAGGGCGTTGCCGTGGCGGCGGCCCTTGGCGATCACCAGCTGTTTCTGGCTCGAGGCACTTTCGGCGTAGAGCTTACGGGCCAGTTCGGGAGGCGTGGTCTTGTCTTGATCCCCCACCAGCACCAGCAAGGGGCCCTTGTAGCGCTCGACCACCTTCTCGTTGCCGGCACCCTTGAGGCTGGCCGCCACCTTCACGTCGGTGAAGGGCTTGAAGTACCAGGGCATCACCTCATCCACCCAGTCGTCGACGTTGGTGGCGGAGGATTCGAGGACCAGCCCCTGGCTTGGCCTGTCCAGGGCCAGCTGGCCGGCGATGAAGCTGCCGAGGGACAGGCCGTAAAGCACCACCGGCTTTTGGCTGTGAGCAGCGACATAGTCGTAGGTCTGGTCGGCGTCGCGCATCAGGGCAGCCAGGGTACCGGGCCCTTCGCTGCCTCCCAGGCCCCTGTGGTCCACCCAGACGAGATCGGTACCCAACGTCAGCAGTTTGGGCAGCACCTTGTCGGCCTCCTCGGCCAGGCGCATGTTGTTGCCGGAGAAGTAGAGCAGCACCTGGCGGCTGCCGGCCTGGTGCACCCAGATGCCACGAGCTTCCTTGCCGTCATCGCGTTTGAGGTCCAGCTTTTCCACCTTCAGGCCCGGCCTGAGCCCTTCCAGCTGAGCCAGCTGCTGGCTGGAGAGCAGCTTGGGCTCCTTGTCGTTGACGATGAAGTTGGATTCCTTGATATGGGCGGCGCAGCCTTGGAGCAGGCAGAGGGCGAGGATTGGCAGAAGCTTTTTCATTTTTCCTTCCATGGGGTTGTTAAGTCACTCTTGCGACAGCAATTTAACAAAACAGTTTCAATCTTTCCTCAGGGCTTCCTGTGGCACATGTGGCGGCTGGCCATGTCCGCGTAATCCTTGAAGCTCATCATGCCGACCGCCTTGCGCCTGGCCTCGACCCCTGCCGGATCCTCCATCTCGAAGGGCACGAAGCTGTCCCCCTGGCAGCCGCCCTGGGTGCCGTAGCGCTGGGGCTTGTGGGTGCGGTCATAGAGGTAGGCGTAGTTGGCACCGTCTATGTCCCCCTTTTCGGCCAGGGGGGCCATCAGCGCCAGCATCCGCTGCTGGAAGGCCTTGTCCTGGTCGGCGTGCTGCACCAGCAGCCAGGCGGCCTGGGAGGCCTTTTTCCCCACCAGGGGAATGGTCGGCCAGCCGATTTGCGCCACTATCTCTTCCACCCTGGCCTGGTGGCGCCGGAACATCTGGTCCTTATCCTCGCCCTTGATCTCCCCCTTCATCACCCCCTGGTCCTGCGCCATCATGGCCAGCAGTTCGTCGCCTATGGCCTGGTAGTCCGGGGTGGCGGCCATCAGGCCGAGGGGAAAGAGGGCAGTGATCAGGTAACGGAATTTCATGGGTCTTCCTTGAGTGGTTTGCCTTGGCACCCTAGCTTGAGGTGCCTTTGGGCGCCTTCAACACCAGCGCCAACATCAGCACCATGCCCGCGAGCACGGCCAGGGAGGCGCTGGCCAACACGGGTTCCAGCTTCTCCCCCGGCACGAAATTACCATAAAGAAGGAAAAGGCCCACCACCAGCACCGCCACTCCGACCTGGTGCAGGTAGAACTGCACCTGGGCCATGGGGCCTGGGCTACCCAGCCAGAGCTTGTGGCAGAGGCCATAGACGAAGGACACCACGAAGCCGGCCAGCATGATGTGGGCGTGGGTGACCAGTTGGCCGTGGTCCTGGGAGATGGCCATGGCGATGCCCAGCAACATGCCGATGATGGCGTAGCTAAGGGCGATGACGATGAATTTCCTGTCCACGAGGAACTCCGCTGGATGGGGGTTTATTAGAGATTAGGCGGAGCCTGAACAGGCGGCAGAAAAAAGGGCCCCGCAGGGCCCTTTGGGTCAGTGGTGGGAGGCCACCATGGGCCTCTCGGCCTTGGCCGACGGGAAGTAGCGCACCAGGTAGCCGCCCACTATGCCCATCACCGCCAGGGTCCAGACGATGACGGCGCCGGACGGCAGGTCGAACAGGGCCGAAGCCACCAGCCCCAGCACATAGCCGGCGGCCCCCAGCAGGTAGGCCACCGCCAGGCCAGGCCTGGCCTTGTAGTTGCGGGCCCCCAGGGCCGGGATGATGAGGCTGGCAAACACCAGGTAGACCCCCACCAGCTGCACAGAGGCCGTCACCGTCACCGCGAACAGCAGGTAGAACAGCAGGCGGTGGGCCTTGGGTACGTCGAAGCGGAACCAGATCACCAGCACCAGGGCGTAGAGCACGGCCACCGGGATCAGCTGGGAGAAGGAGACCCAGAGGATCTGCCCGACCAGGAGATCCTTGAGTTCCTCGCCGCCGTGGGGGTTGTTGGCCAGCAGCAGCAGGCCCATGGTGGCGCCCAGGGCGAACACCACCCCGATCAGGGCTTCCTGGATCTCCGGGAAACGCTTCTCTGTCCAGTGCAGGAAGAGGGCCCCCAGCATGGCCGCCGACACGGCGGCCACCTGGATCATCCAGCCGTCGGTCTCCCAACCGAAGACGTTGGCGGCGATCACCCCCAGGCCCGCGATCTGGGCTATGGCCAGGTCGATGAAGATGATGCCGCGGCTCAGTACGGAGCGGCCCAGCGGCACATGGGTGGCCACCACCAGCAGGCCCGCCACCAGCGCCGGGCCCAGTATGCTCAGGTCGAGGGCGGCCCAGTTCATGACTTCACCGCCGCCAGCAGCCGCTTGAAGGTGTCGTCATAGAGGCTGAACAGATCCTTGGCCTCTGGCGTGCCGCCGATGGTGAAAGGCAGGGTCACGGTGGGTATGCCGGTCTTGTCCGCCAGCCACTGGGCCGGCTTCTCGCTCTGGTAGGCGGCGTGGATGATGACCTTGGCCGGCTGCTCCTTCATCTGGGTGAGGATCTGGGCCAGGTGACCGCTGGTGGGTGGAATGCCGGGCTTGTCTTCCAGGGTCGCCACCTGGTTGAGCTTCAGCCAGTCTTCCAGGTAGAGCCAGCTCTCGTGGTGCACCACCACCATGGCGTGGCGCAGCGGCCTGGTCTCGGCCTTCCACTTCTTCATGGCTTCTTTCCAGCGGCCTTCGAAGTCGCCCAGGCGCTGCTGGTAGTAGCCGGTGTTGGCCGGGTCCAGCTGGCCCAGGTGCTCGGCCATGGCGCGGGCCACCGGCAGCATGTTGGCCGGGCTGGTCTGGATGTGGGGGTTGCCGGCGGCATGGACGTCGCCCTGGCTGCGGTCGATCTGCTTGGGAATGCCCAGCAGGCGCACGTAGTTGGCGGCCATGAAGTAGCCGGGCTTGCCCTTCTGCAGGTCGGGGTTGGAAGCCCTTTGCAGCAGCAGCGGCAGCCAGCCCACCTCCAGGTCGGCGCCGGTACAGGCCACCATGTCGGCGTCACGGACCTTGGCGATCAGGCTGGGACGAGCCTGGATATGGTGGGGGTCCTGCAGGCCAGTGGTGGCGGCGAAGGCCTCCACCTTGTCACCACCCACCTCAACGGCCACTGCGGCCCACTCGGGTTCACAGGCAAAGATCTGCACCTTGGCCTGGGCACCGGCGGCGGCCATCAACAGGGGCAGGGCGAGGTATTTGAAGACTTTCATCTGGGCTCTCCCTTAGAAGACGTGGGCGCCGTGGGCGCCGAAGGCTGCGATGTACTGCAGCGTGAAGAGGTTGGCGGCCTGGGGCGAGGCCTGGTCGCGGCTGTACTGGAAGCGGATGCGGCTGAACTCGCTGTTGCTCCAGTCCACCATCATGCTCCACTGTCGCGGGTCATGGTCGAGGTTGTCCAGGGCAGTGCCGTCGAAGGTCATGGGCAGCTTGTCGGCCTTGAGCTCTTCGTAGCGCAGGCCGGCCCGCCACTGAGGCATGAACTGGTAGACACCCTGCACGTACCAGCCGTCCTGCTTGCTGTTCAACGGCAGCAGGCTGGTATCCAGGGTGGTGAAGTCGCCCTGCTCCTTGCGGTGGAAATACTCGGCCTGGATCTTGGCGTTGTGGACAGTGGTGTTGCCGCTGGGGGCCCATTTCCAGACCATGTCGGCTATGTAGAGGTCGCTCTTGCCGCTGAAGCTCTCGGCGGTGTCTGCCACCGTGCGGCCGTCGGCCTTGGCGTGGAGCCAGGACAGGCCGGCCCGCCAGCTCCAGCTGTCACCGAGATCGCTGCCGACGTGGGTGAAGAGGGTGTGGGTGCCCTTGCCGCTGTTGGCGCTACCGGCCGCCGGGTAGCTGTCGCCCTTGTACCATTCGGCGCCGCTCTCCCAGAACAGCTTGGTGGGGGCCAACCAGGTCAGCTGGACGCCGTCGTCACCGAAGCTTTCGCCGCCCAGGAAGGCCTGGTAGACCAGGGGCCTGACGGCGAAATCGTCGGTGTGGGTATGGTGGTTGTTGAGGTAGCCGATGCTGGAGAAGAAGCGGCCGAACTTGACCGCCAGGCCGTCGGGCAAGGTCAGGGTCTGGAGGAAGGCCTCCTCCACGCTGACGCCGTCACCGAAGGACAGCGTCAGGTTGCCGTAGAACTTGTCGTCGACGTTGGCGGACAGGTTGATCTCGGACTCGCCCAGTTGGAAGCCCTTGTCGCCGGGGCCACCTTCACCGCCGAGGGGGAAGCCCGGCAGGCTGAACTGGTAGTCGGCCGGGGCCTGCACGAACTTGCCGTTCAGCACCACCCCTATGCCGGGGTTGAAGGTGTTGGCGGCGGTGCGGTTGGACTGCTGGCTCAGATCGATGGCCAGCTGCTGGGTCTGGTCGTTGAGCTCGTCCTGGGCGTCCTCGGCGTCGCTGATGCGCTGCTCCAGCTCCGCTATCTTGTCTTCGTTCTGCTTCTTGAGGGCCGCCAACTCTGCACGCAGGGCGGCGATTTCCTTGTCTTTATCCTTGTCCGCCGCATGGGACGGCAGGGCAGCGCCGGCCAAGAGGGCCAGCAGCAGCGAATGGGCTACTTTCATCCGGTAGTCTCCGAAAAACACGGTTCAATAACCCCAGTCCCGAACCCGGGGCTGAGTGATTGTTTGAAAGGGTGATCAGAGAACGGCTGGAGGGGCGCGGCTGCGGGGGATGACGGGGAAGGCGCGGACGGCCTCCACCCTGGCCGCCACGTATTCCAGGGGCGCTGGGCTGACCTTGGCCAACTCCGGCAGGGTCGCCGCCAGGGCGTTGCCGAGGTTGATGGAGGACACGCAGAGGGCGCAGTGGTTGTCTTTTTGCAGCAGGTGGGCCGGCTCTTCGCCGACGCTGAACTGGAGCAGGCTCCAGCCGAACAACAACAGCATCGCCAGCGCGCATCTGAACTGCACGCTGCGTTTGCGAAGCTGATGAAGGGGCTGCATTTTCATGGCGGCATCATAGCATCGCCGTAAATCACAAGTGAATTTGTGTTACGACCGACCGCCGGGGAGGGCCGCCGGAACGCCCTGCCCTATTGCTTGGCCCTCTTGCACTCGTACATCAGGCCGTCGGCCTCGGCCAAGAGGTCCTGCAGGGAATCGTGGACCCGAGGGTCGTACTGCACCAGGCCGGCGTCGAAGTGAATGCCATGGCACAGCCGTTGTTCCTCGGCCAGTTGGCGCAGCTGCCGTTCCAGGCTGCGCACCAGCGCCCTGGCCTGCACCTCGAAGGCATCGCTGAGCAGCAACGCGAACTCGTCTCCCCCCAGGCGCCCCAGGACGTCGGTACTGCGGGTAAAGGACTGCAGCCCCTGCACGAAGAGCCGCAAGGCCTGATCACCCTGGCTGTGGCCGAAGCTGTCGTTGATGGCCTTGAAGTCGGTGAGGTCGAAGACCAGGGCGCAGAGGGGGCGCCCGGTACGGGCGCTGAACTCCAGGCTGACGGGCCCCTGCAGCAACAGGCCCCGGCGGTTGTAGACGCCGGTCAGCTCGTCCACCAGGCTGGTCTCGGTCGCGGCAAGCAGGTCTTCCAGGGTGGCGGCCAGGTCGTGCAAGGCTCCCAGTTGGGCGGCCGTCGGCTGCCTGGGCTGGGCGTCACAGACACAGAGGGAGCCCACCGGCAGGCCGTTTTTCGCCCTGATCACATGGCCGGCGTAAAAGCGGATACCGGGCTGGGCCAAGACCAGGGGATTGTCCCTAAACCTGTCGTCTTCCAGGGCATCCGGCACCACCAGCAAGCCGTCTTCCTGCAGCAGGGTATGGCCACAAAAGGAGAGATCCCTGGGGGTTTCCTTGATGGTCAGACCCTGCTTGGACTTGAACCATTGGCGCTTGGCGTCCACCAGGCTGAAAAAGGCGTAGGGGGCCTCGAACAGGGTCATGGCGATGCGGGTCAGGCGATCGAAACGCGCTTCGGCGGCGCTGTCCAGCAGGCCAAGGCCATGAAGGGCGCGCAGTCGCTGTGCTTCCTGGGGATGCTCTGAGGGGCTGATCATGGGCTTCTGTTACCAAGGGCTTGACGTCTTAACCACCGCTCCACCGACAGTGAAGCAGTACGAAAAATAAGCGGGCGGAAAATTAGCACCAAGGCCAATCAATGAATGTACGTTTCTGTATCAGCGTGGACTGGGTCCAAAAAAACACCCCGCCGAGGCGGGGTGTTTTAACCAGGGTTGGATTTCAGGCCGGCTTAGGCTGCCTTGCGGCGGCGCAACCAGGCCAGGGGCGCTGCCAGCAGTAACAGCAGGCCGCCGGCACCACCGCCACCAGACTTGCCGTTGACGTGGACAGTCATGTTGGCGGAGCTGGAGCCGTTGGCGTTGCTGACGGTCAAGGTGAAGCTGTGGTCACCGGCGCTCAGGCCGGAGACGCTGGCCACGGCTTGGTCACCGTTGCTGATGCTGCCGTCGCTGCCTGTCCAGCTGTAACTCAGCACGCCGCCGTCCGGATCCACGGAAGCGGAGCCGTCCAGGGTGGCGCTGTCCCCTTCGGTGATGGTGACGGTGCTGCCGGCGTTGGCCAGGGGGGCGTCGGCCACCGGGGTCACGTTCAGCGCGAAGCTGGTGCTGGCCGCGTCGCTGGGGTTCTTGCTGTCGGCCACCGTGATGGTGACGGTGGTGGTGCCGTTGAAGTTGGCTTCGGGCACGATAGTGACAGTAGAGCCAGGGGTGTTGCCGTTGGCCACGCCGGTCACATGATCGCCAGAGACAGTGATGATGTTGGCGACCTGGTTCTCGTCGGAGTAAGCCACCATCAGGCCGTCCAGCTGGGTGTCCTCGGCGATGGTCTGGTCACCGATGGCGCCCACAGTGATGTTGGAAGGCACGTTGAGGTTGTGCTCCAACGTCTCGGTGGGCAGGCCGCTGCGGTCGACGTTGACCTTGATCGGCTCTTCGGTACCGGAAGCGTCGTTCTTCACCATGACCTGGAAGTCGATGTCGAACTGGCTGCTCTCGGGGCCTACGTAGTCGTAACAGACGGCGAGATCGCTCTTGACCTTGTCCTTGAGGTTGTCCAGGGCGTACTGGCTGCCCAGGTAATCGCCTTCGGGGCCGAAGGAGCCGCGGTAGCCTTCAAAGCCGTGGATGCCGATGGAGCCCTGGCCGCCTTGGGTGCCGAAGTCGATGTTCTGGTAACCCATGATCACTTCGTACTGGCCGTCGCCGTAGCGGTAGTTGAGGTTGTAGACGGTTTCGAAGTCGTAGCTGTCGTCACGGTCCACGTCCACCCAGCCGCTGGACTGCGGGCTGGCGCCCACCGAGCCGATGCCGATGCCGATGCCACCGGAGGCCTCCTGCATATAGGTACGGGCCTTGTCCCATTCCATGATGACGGTGCCGTCGGCGGTGAAGCCCATGCTGATACCGGAAGTATTGGCCTCGGAGAAGAGGTCGACATTCAGCGGGGTATGGAGCTGGCTCCAGTCGATACCGCTCTCGGTCACGGCGATACCGCGCATGAAGGGCGCGATGAAGGCATCCGGGAAGCCCTGGTAATCCGCGGGCAGGGCCTCCGGATAGAACAGCGGCATCTCGTCCAGTTGCAGGTAGCCCATGGGGCTGATGGTCAGGTTCGGGAACCTGGCGGTCTGGTCGAAGTTGTGGAAGACGGTGGCATAAGCGCCATCACCGTAGTACCAGCTCAACGGCACTACAGTGTTGTCGTTCCACTCGCCACCGATCTGCGGCCTAAAGCCGAAGTCCCAGAGGTTCACGTAGTTGCGATCCGCCTGGCCGTAGTTGGGCATATGGCACAGGGGGTCGTTGTCGCTGGTGGTGACCTTGTAGCCACGCTGCCAGTCGGCGCTGTTGGGCTGGTTGGAGGTCAGGGTGAAGCCGTTGTCGGTCTCCTCCAGGCCCTCGGCGTTGATGGCCTTGGACAGCTTCACCGAGCCGGGCACCAGGGCCAGGTTGCCCGGCAGCGTGGAGCTGATGTTGATGTCGTGGTCGTAACCGTCGAGGTTTTCCATCACATGCAGGTGCATGTCGATGACGTCACCGGCACGGGCCTGGGTCTGGGAGCCTTCCAGGGTCACATCGTTGTTGCCACGCTCGATGCGCACCGGGATCTGGGCGATGTTGGCCGGCTGGCTGGCATCACTGCCCACGGTCAGCATGGAGTAGTAGACGTCACCCTTGACGGCGTCCGGCAGGTCCCAGTTCAGCTTGACGTCGGCCGGGGTCAGGCCGTCCAGCATGGCGGGGCCTTCGGCGGTCAGGGCGTTGGAGCCGTCCTTGCCGACAACGGCGCTGGCTACCTTGTAGGTGTCGAAGGTGTTGGCCGGGTCAATGAAGTTGTGCTGATAGTTGCTGATCACCACCCAGTACTTGCCGGGCTGGGGGTTGTTGATGTTGCAGTAGTCGGTGATGCCCTCGGAGGTGGACATGCAGATGGCTTCGCTGTCCCAGTCGGGCTGGCCGTCACCATTGGCGTCGTAACCTATGAAGACGTCGGCGTCACCGGCCATCCACATGTTGGCGGCGCCCTTGATGGTAGTGGCGGTGCGGGCCAGCACTTCCACCATCAGGCGGGAGGCACCTTCAGGCACGTCGATGGTGGTGACGTCGGTGGAGGCGTCCGGTACATGGCTACAGGCAAAGCTGCAATAGTTAACGGACTGAGGCAGGGTCACTTCCCGCAGCTGGGCCTTGACCGGGGTGGCGGCGCTGTACACAGGGGCGTCCGCCTGCGGCAGCATCAGGTTGCCGAGGTTGTGGATACCCTGGTCACGGTTGCTGGTAAAGCCAACGCTGTCAGGCAGGTTGCGGTTGTCGAAGGTGACAGCCACCGGCATGAACACGGAGGGGATATCCGGCTGGTCGGGTACCAGGCGCACCGAGCCGTGAACCTCGGACTCGGAATTGTAGTTCTTGGCTTGGCTGTTGAGGATCTTGGCGGTAAAGACCACAGACTGGGTCTGGCCGGCCTTGAGGCTGAAGCTGGAGGGCGTGGCTTCCAGCTGAAAGCTGAACTCGCCGGTCTTGGGCTCCACAGTCCAGGAACCGTCGCGAGTGGCCTTGAAGGTACGGACCCAGGTGCAGCTCTCGGCGCAGTGCATGTTGACCAGTTCGGGCAGGTTGAGGTTGTGCACCACACCGCCGTTGGCCGGGTCGGCATTGCGGAAGTTCTCCACGGACTCGTCCATCAGCAGGCCGCTGTTGACGGCGGCGTTGACGTCCACCCGGCCGGAACCGGCGCGGTAGATGTCGGCATCCTGCAGGGGGGACCAGGGATTGGGCAGGTAGCGGACGTCCTGGACTGAGGTCATCTGCATGGCGCTCTGCACTTCCGAGACGGTCCAGTCCGGGTGGGCCTGGCGCACCAGGGTCATGGCACCGGCCACATGGGGGCTGGCCATGGAGGTACCGCTCATGATGGTCCAGTCGCTGGCGTTGGGGCCCATGGTGAAGGGTTGATCGTCGGAGTTGGCGGCGTAGATGTTGACTCCGGGCGCCGTGATCATGGGGATCAGGTGCTCGGGCGCATAGTAGCTGGGGCCACGGGACGAGAAGCTGGCCAGGATGTCGGCTTGGTTCTCGTCTATGGTCCGCTCCACGTGGGAAGCGGTGATCTCGCCCTTGTGGTAGCTGCCGTCGGCCAGCCAGTTCTTCAGGTAATAGGCGTCGCCGGCGCTGATCTGGATGCCCGGCAACGAGTAGATGTCGTTGAAGATCATGCCGTCAGGCGAGCTGGTGTCGTAGCTCATGTTGGCCAGCACGAAACCGCCGGCGCCACCGGCCTTGACGTTGTCGGCCTTGGCCTTGCGGGCGATGTCGCCGCGGTCACAGACGACGATGTCGGTAGGCTGGAAGGTACCGGCCGGGAAAGGCACGTTACAGGTCTCGGGCCCAAAGGCGTCGCTGGTGTCCGGGTCGGGGTAGTTCTTGGCGTAGACGACGTCACCGACTATGCCGCCGCTCAGGCTGCCGCCACTGATGGTAGTGGGGACATACATAGTACTGTCGCTGTCGAAGTTGGTCAGGCTCTTGCCCACCACGCCGATGTTGCGGCCGTCGGAAGCGGCGGCCACGTTGACCAGCCAGGGAGAGCTGTGATCGATGTAACCGAAGACCTCGTTGCCGCTGGCATTCTGGCCGGAGTTGCCGGCGGCCACGGCCACGGCGATGCCGGCTTCGTGGGCCTGCAGGAAGGCCTGTTCCATGGGGCTTTCCCAGGGAGAGCTTTCCTGACCACCGATGGAGAAGTTGATGACGTCGACGCCGGTGGCGACAGCGTCTTCGATACCGGCCAGGATGGCGTCACCGGGACAGCCGGCGTAGGGGTCGCCACTTTCGCCGGGGAAACAGACCTGGAAGGCGACGATGTTGGCGTGGGGCGCCATGCCGGAAACGCGGTCGAAGGTGAAGCCGGTGTCAATACCGTGGCCGGTGGCTGTGGGGCTCGCCGCCTGGAAGGGGGCGTTCTTGATGACGTTACCGGCGACGGTACTGGCGGTGTGGGAGCCGTGGCCTACGTAATCCTCACCGAAGCGGGGGCGAATTTCGACGTTGGGCTCGTACCAGGGTTTGGACGGATCCTGGAATGCGTCGGCGGAATAGGCGTCGGTGATCCTCTCGTAACTGAAGACACCGATCAGCTTGTCGTTACAGCGGTCGGCAAACTCAGCCTGGGTACAGTCGCCCAGGTAGTTGCCGTGGCCCAGTGGGTTTTGGACGGTATAACCGTCGTCACCAGTGGGCTGGAAGCTGGGGTGGTCGGTGTTGATACCCGTATCGACGATACCGACGACCATGCCTTCACCCTGGTAAGGGGTGTTGGTGACGTTGTCACCGCTCCAGACCTTGTCGGCACCGATATGGATGGGGCCGTAGTCGGTCTGCAGGTGGTACATCTGGTTCTTGGTGATGCGCTTGACCTGAGGCAGGCTGGCCATGCGTTGGGCCTCGGCCTGGGTCATCTTGAGGCTGAAGCCGTTCAGCACCTTGGTATAACGCAGCTTGGGATCCAGCTGACGGCCGATCAGGGCGCTGGCGGCGGACAGTACGCTGTCCTGGCCCTGGGTGACCTTGAGCTGCTGGCTGGCGGCGGTGGGGCTGCGCAGGGCGGCACCTGTGACGCGCATGGCGCTGGCATCGTTCAGGGTCTTGGCGGGGATGGCACCGCTGGCGACCTGCTGAACCAGCATGGCGCGCTGCTGTTCGATGACAGTATCACCGTACAGCTCAACGATGTAGTCGTGCTCGCCCTGGGCATCGGCCTTGGAGGCCTTGAACTTGTCGGCGATGGTATTGCGCTTGAGCTGGATGTTCTGGCCGTTATTGCGCTTGACGGCGTTACCGCTGGTCTTGTTGCGCAGCTGCTGCTGGGCCATGAATTCGGCGCTGGGCAGCTTCATTTCCTGGAGCTTGGCGACAGGCGCTGCGCCCGTCGCCATGCTGGGTGCAGCCAGCACAGTAGTAGCGACGCCGGCGCTGTAAAGCGCTGACAAAGTCGCCAGGGTAAGGGACTTGAGTTTCACGTGACCTCCAAATTTTACAAATGTCGCACCAGGGTTTGTTACCCCGTCAGGTGCGAGCTGTATCTGTATCCTTGGAGGCAGGATGAAATGTGCCCACAGGCCTTGCCGCTTGCGCAGCCAGCACAATAGTGGCAATGCCGGCGCCAGGCAGCGCAGGCAAGGTCGCCATGGTGTGGGGCTGAATGTTTCACTTGACCTCCAAGTTTACATTCGCAGCACGAACCGTAAAAAAGTTCGTTACATGCGAGAGGCGTATCTATATCCCCAGCCCATGGATGAAATGCGTACAAAAGTGTGCAGACTGTTAACAGAGATCTGGTTGTAAGTTGCGACCTTGATATGATGTGGATGCCTAACCGGCTAGCCGTAGAGGCCGGTTGTAGTCTTGGAAATCAGAATGATGCGACCCCCCCTGTTGTCACTGCTGTACTGCTGCCTGTTGAGCCTGGTCCTGTTATGGTCAGACCTGGCTTTGGCTGCCGAATCCACCGAAGGGGGTGCCGATTGGCGGCTGTCGATGGCCGTGGGGGTGGGCCGTTACGGTTCGGTATTGCGGGATGGTGAAGACATCCCCCTCTACGTGCTGCCCCGCTGGTCTTTTTATTACAAACGCTTTTACGTCGAGGACCTGGACCTGGGTTTTAACCTGCTGCAAAGCGGACATTGGTCTTTCGACCTGACCACCAAGCAAAGCTTCGACGCTCTGCTGCTGCGAGGCAGCTCATTGGGCAACGCCTTCTTCAGTGGCCTGGCGAGTGCGAATATCCCCATAGGGGTGCCTTTCGGTGTTGACCCCAAAAAGCTGATCCACCCGGCAAAACGCACCATGAGCTACCTGGGGGGTGCCACCCTCTATTGGCAGAACCAGGACTGGCAACTGAGCAGCGCCTGGCATACCGACATCAGCGGCGTGCATCGGGGCAGCGAATGGGAAAACAAGGTCCGCTACCAGCAGCATTTAGGCCCCTTGGATCTCGCCCTGACGGCCGGGGCCAGGCGCCTGAGCAGCAGTTACAGCAATTACTATTTCGGCGTCCACAAGCAGGACAACGACTTTCACTACCAATACGAGCCAGGGGCCCAATGGCTGCCTTCCCTCAAGATGGAAAGCCGTTTCCCTCTGGGCAAGGACAAGCAGCTGGTGGCCAGTTGGAAGCGCGAGTGGCTGCCAAAAGCCTATGACAAGAACTTGTTTTTCGACCAACGACATCAGGACATCTGGTTTGTAGGGGTCAGCTGGGCATGGTGATCAGGCGGCTGGCATTGACAGGCATGCTGCTGCTCCCCTTCACGGCGGGAGCGGCCGAGATGCTGCTGGATGTCAGGCCACTTGTCTGTGTCGGCAAGGCCGATGAGCCCTGCCCCCTCAATGCCAAGGTCAGCTGGCACGCCGACCGCCAGCTCTGCCTGGTCTTGGCAAGGGACCCAGGGCACCCCTTTACCTGCCAACAGCAGACAAGCGACTTCCCACTGAAGCTGTCCCTGAACGGCAACATCCGGCTGCAACTGCTGGACGCCGTCAGCCTGGAACCGGTGGCGGAAAGGGAGATCCGCTATCTCCAGTCGTCGTCGCAATCCTCAGCACTGATCCACCGACGCCTGGAATGGAGCCTCTTCCGATGAGCAGCCACATCCTTCTACTGGAAGACGACGCCGAGTTGTCGCGCCTGATCAAGGGCTTCCTGATGTCCAAGGGCTACGAGATCACGGCCTGCCGCAGCGCCAACCGCGCCCAGCAGCTGGTCGCCCAGCAACATTTCGACCTGCTGCTCTGTGACGTCATGCTGCCGGGGGAAAGCGGTTTTGACTTCGTGGCGGCCATCAGGGACGGTTTCCCCGGCCCCATCATCTTCATGACGGCCCAGACCCAGCTGCAACACCAGCTGCACGGCTTTTCCCTGGGTGCCCAGGATTACCTGCTCAAGCCGGTGGACCCCAGGCTGCTCCACGCCAAGATCCAGGTCTTCCTGCCCAAGGAGGAAGACACCAAAGCGGCGCCGCCGGCCCACTTCAAGCAGTTCAACCTGACCCTGGATCACCAGGCCGGGGTGGCCACCCTGGCCGGCCAGGCCCTGCAACTGACCACGGCGGAGCTGCGGCTGCTCAGCGCCCTGCTGGAGCAATACGGCAAGGTGGTCAGCCGTGAGTGGCTGTTCCAACACCAGCTGGGGCGTGATTACGACGGCATGGACAGGACCATGGACGGCAGGGCGTCGCGGCTGAGGAAGAAGCTGCAAACCATAGATCCCCAATGGACAATAGGCACCGTCTGGGGCCAGGGCTACAGGCTCATCTATGAAGCTGCGATGCAAGCTTAAATCGCCCCTGGTCCGTTACTACCTGGCCCTGGTACTGACGGTACTGCTGCTGTCCTTCAGCCTCAACGAGGTCCATGCCTGGCTGACCATAGAACAGGCCCCGCAGGTGAACGCCAAGGAGGTGCTGACAGCAGTGCAACAGCGCCGCGAGCGGGGTGAGCGCCTCGGTTGCTCGGCCGACAGCGACCCTGACTGCAATAAGGCCCTCTTCGTTCGTTACCCGTCTGGTTACTGGGGTGGACAGCCTCTGGGGGAGCCGGGGGCCGTCATTCCCCTTCATGACAACAAGGGGAACAGCCTGCTCTGCCACATCGACCACCAGGGCGGCCTGCTCTGCCTCAACCAGCTCAACTGGCCCAAGCACGAGGAGCCAGCCCTGGATTTTGCTTATATCTTCTACCTGGTGCTGCTGCTGGGGCTCTTCTTTGTCAGCAGGGGCATCTTCCGCGACATAGAGACATTGCGGGCCAGCGCCATCAAGGAGATCCGCTTCGGCAAATTCCCCCGTTTCACCCTGAGCCGTCGCTCCTACCTGGCCCCCCTGGCACAGTCGCTGCACAACCTCACTGGCCGCATAGCGCAGCTCAATCGCTTCCAGGCCGAGGTGGCCGAGACCGTCTGCCACGAC
This sequence comes from Gallaecimonas kandeliae, assembly GCF_030450055.1. NCBI lineage: Bacteria > Pseudomonadati > Pseudomonadota > Gammaproteobacteria > Enterobacterales > Gallaecimonadaceae > Gallaecimonas > Gallaecimonas kandeliae. The sequence goes on along the minus strand of NZ_CP118480.1, from coordinate 198,905 downwards.
ATCAAGACCCCCTTGGCCAGGATGCGCTTCCTCTGCCAGATGCTGGAAGACTATCCCCCCGAAGAGCTGGAAAGGATGCTGGAGCAGAACATCAAGGAGATCGAAGCCAACGTCTACGACTACCTGCGCCTGGCCCAGAACGACTACAACCCCCAGGAGCCCAGCCGCCAGCGCCTGCAGCTGCGCTCCTACCTGGAATCGGTGATCCGGCCCTTCACCGAGCTGGGCGACAAGCCCATCCAGCTCTGTGTCGACCACGACAGTCCCTTCGTGGCCGACGCCACCCTGCTGACCCGGGCCCTCAACAACCTGCTGGCCAATGCGCTGCGTTTCGCCCACAGCCAGGTCAGGGTCGAGGCCAGCCTCAGCCAGCAGGAGCTGGTGATCCAGGTGATCGACGACGGCCCTGGCTGGCAGGAAGAGGAAGAAGAACAAGCCGAGAGCCAGGACAACATAGCCCACCACGGCATAGGCCTGGCCATAGTGCGGCGGGTGGCCGAGCAGCACCGGGGCCGGTTGCAGATGGCCAGGGACGGCGCCGCTGGCACCCGCGCCAGCCTCTACCTGCCCCAGGGCCAGCAGCAAGGGGCTTCCCAAAACGCCACGACCGGCTAAGATGGACTGCCAGCCATCCAGAAGTCGTGCCCATGGAAAAGAAGATCCTGCTCACCCAGTGCCCTGACGCCAAGGGCCTGATCGCCAAGATCACCAACCTCTGCTACAAGCACCAGCTCAACATCACCCGCAACCACGAGTTCGTGGACAGGGAGCATGGCCGCTTCTTCATGCGCACCGAGCTGAACGGCATCTTCAACGACAGCACCCTGCTGGCCGACTTGGACGAGGCCCTGCCCAAGGGCGCCATCCGGCGCCTGGTGCCTTCAGGGCGCAAGCGCATCGTCATATTGGTCACCCGTGAGGCCCACGCCCTGGGCGACATCCTGATGAAGTGTTTCGAAGGGGCCCTGGAGGTGGAGATAGCGGCGGTGATCGGCAACCACGGGGACCTCGGCGACCTGGTGACCCGCTTTGGCATCCCCTTCCACCAGGTGCCTCACCAGGGGCTGAGCCGCCCCGAGCACGAAGCGGCCCTCCAGGCCATCATCGACGACTACGGCCCCGACTACCTGGTGCTGGCCAAGTTCATGCGCATCCTGACCCCGGACTTCGTGGCCCAGTACCCCCACAAGATCATCAACATCCACCACAGCTTCCTGCCCGCCTTCATCGGCGCCAACCCTTACCGCCAGGCCTTCGAGCGGGGGGTGAAGATGATCGGCGCCACCGCCCATTTCGTCACCGACGACCTGGACGAAGGCCCCATCATCGAGCAGGACGTGATCCACGTCAGCCACGCCCAGTCCGCCACCGACATGGCCAAGGCCGGCCGGGACGTGGAGAAATCGGTGCTGAGCCGGGCCCTGCAGCTGGTGCTGGAAGAGCGGGTCTTCGTCCACGGCAACAAGACGGTGGTGTTCAAGTGAGCCACCTCAAGGCCATCCACCATGTCGCCCTCATCTGCAGCGATTATCAGCGCTCCAAGGCCTTCTATACCCAGGTCCTGGAGCTGGCGGTGTTGGCCGAGCAGTACAGGGCCGAGCGGGACTCCTGGAAGCTGGATCTGGCCCTGCCGGACGGCGGCCAGCTGGAGCTGTTCAGCTTCCCAAGCGCCCCGGCCAGGCCCAGCTACCCCGAGGCCCAGGGGCTGCGCCACCTGGCCTTTGCCGTAGCGGACGTGGCGGCCACCGCCGCCTGGCTCCAGGCCAAGGGAATAGCGGTGGAGCCCATACGCCAGGACCCGGCAACCGGGCGCTTGTTCACATTTTTCGAAGATCCCGACCGGCTGCCCCTGGAGCTATACCAGACCTGAAAATCCCCACAAATTCAGTCTCTTTCGGGTAAAACCCAGGTTTTTTCATCATAAATTCAACAAAAACCTAAAGAGCTGCTCACTTTTGCCACAGTCGCCTTGTGGAAAGGCGCGGCCAATATCGGTATAACAAGCCGCGTACTCTTAAAATAAGACGGATCACACTATGACAACCACCGCTTCCCTTGAAGCCATCAAGGCCGAGGAGTCGAAGAAGCGCCGTGCCTTTATGGCCCTCTTCATGATCGAGATGTGGGAGCGTTTCGGCTTCTACGGCATGCAAGTCCTTATCGTCATGTTTGCCACCAGCTACCTGGGCTTTGACGATACCCGCGCCAACCTCACCTGGGGCGCCTTCGCCGCCATGATCTACTTAGCCCCCGTGGCCGGTGGCTGGATCGGCGACAAGGTGCTGGGGGCGCGGCGCACCACCATGCTGGGCGGCATAGTGCTGGCCCTGGGCTATGGCCTGCTGTCCGTGCCCTGGGACCAGGTCATGGGCGGTACCGGCCACGCCATGGTGTTTTTCTCCATGGGCGTCATCGCCGTCGGTAACGGCCTCTTCAAGGCCAACCCCAACAACCTGGTGGCCAAGCTCTACGAAGACGACGAGTCCAAGCTGGACGGCGCCTTCACCATGTATTACATGTCCATCAACCTGGGCGCCTTCCTGTCCCAGACCCTGACCCCCATCATCCGTGTCCACTACGGTTGGCACTGGGCCTTCCTGGTCTGCTCCCTGGGCCTGGTGTTCGGCGTGGCCCAGTACATAGTGCAGGGCAAATACCTCAAGCACATCGGCTCCGATCCCGACTTCAAGCCCATGCACCTCGGCAAGCTGCTGGGCGTACTGGCAGGCACCCTGGTCGCCGCCGTGCTGGTGGGCCTGGTGGTCCAGAACCTGGAACTGGCCAACCTGGTGGTTAATATCGCCGGTGCCGGCCTGGCCGCCTTCTTCATATTTCTGGTGTGGCGCGCCAACAGCGCCGAGCGCAGCGGCCTGATCGCCATGATCATCCTGACGCTCCAGACCATCCTCTTCTTCATCTTCTACCAGCAGATGTCCACCTCCCTGACGTTCTTTGCAAAAAACAACGTCATGCTGGACCTCTTCGGCTACCAGATCCCCCCTGAGCAGTTCCAGGTGCTGAATCCCTTCTGGATAGCGGTGATGAGCCCTGTACTGGCCTGGATGTACGCTTCCATGGGCAGCAAGGACAAGGACCTGTCCCTGGCCGGCAAGTACGCCTGGGGCTTCATACTGCTGGCCGTCGGCTTCTTCCTCTATGCCGTCAGCGGCAACTTCGCCACCGCCGGCCTGGTTTCCCCCTGGTGGATGGTGTCCGGCTATTTCTTCCAGTCCGTGGGCGAACTGCTGATCTCCGGCCTAGGCCTGGGCATGGTGGCCCGTTACGTGGCCCCCAATCTGCGCGGCCTGATGATGGGCGCCTGGCTGCTGGCCACCGGCCTGTCCCAGTACCTGGGTTCCATAGTGGCCAACTACGCCAGCGTACCGGAAAGCATCACAGAGCCGACCCAGACCCTGCCGCTCTACACCCACCTCTTCCAGAACCTGGGCTGGGTGGCCCTGGCCGGCGCCGTTGTCGCCGTGCTGCTGGTGCCCTACCTCAAGAAACTGGACGCCCACTGCAAGGAAGCCCTGGCCGCCGCGGCCTGATAGGACTTCCCAAGAAAAAGCCCCCGCAGTGCGGGGGCTTTTTTTATTCAGAGAGCCACATGGGGGCCGAAGGCCTCGTAGTGGATACGGCCCTCATCCACCCCCGCTTCCAACAGCTGGCTCTTCGCCGAGGCCATAAAGGGCATCGGGCCGCAGAGGTAGAAGTCGCCGTCGGCGATAGGCAGGGTCGCTTTGACCTTGGCGATATCCATCAGGCCGCTGTGCTGCAGCGCCTCCCCTTCCCGGTACCAGACCTGGGTGTTGACGCCGTGGCGCCCGGCCAGTTCGACCACCCTGTCTTTGAAGCTGTGCTGGGCCGCGTTTTCGCAGGCGTGCAGGAAGTGGACGGGGCGGGGGCTGTTGCCGGCGCAGAGGGTCTCCAGCATGGCCATCATGGGGGTCAGGCCGACACCGGCGCTGACCAGCACCACAGGGCTTTGGCTTTCCTGGTCCAGGAAGAAATCCCCTGCCGGCGGGATCAGCGCCACCTCGTCACCCACCTGGACCTGGTCATGCAGGTGGTTGGACACCAGGCCCTGTTGCTCACCATTACCCTCACGCTTGACGCTGATGCGGTAGCGGCGGCCGTCGGACTTGTCCGACAGGCTGTATTGGCGGATCTCGTTGTAGTCGCTGCCAGCCGGATGCACCTTGATACCGATATACTGGCCCGGTTCGAAGCTCAGCACGGCGCCGCCGTCTACTGGCTCCCAGACGAAGCTGGTCACCCGTTCGGATTCCGGCGTCTTTGCCACCAGGCGGAAGCGGCGCTCTCCTGCCCAACCGCCCTGGGCCTGGCGGCGCACCTCGTAGAGGGTGCCTTCGCGGTCGATGAAGATCCCGGCCAGGAAATGGTAGGCCTCGGCCCAGGCGGCGGTGGTGGCCTCGTCGAAGACCTCGGGGGCCAGCTCCTGCAAGGTGGCCAGCAGGTGCCCGCCGACGATGGCGTAATGCTCGGGTTTGACCACGAAACTGGTGTGCTTCTGGGCGATACGCTCCACGGCCCCGGCCAGCACCTCCGGGGTTTCGATGTGTTTGGCGTAGGCGGCGATGGCCTCGAACAGCGCTACCTGCTGGCGGCCCGTCTGCTGGTTGGTCAGGTTGAAGATGTCCTTCAGCTCGGGATTATGGCTGAACATCCGCTGGTAAAAGTGGGCGGTGATAGCCGGGCCCGCCTGCTCCAGGACGGGGATGGTGGCTTTGACATGGGCTATGGTGCTGGCACTCAGCATGGTACTACTCCTTGGATATGAAAGGCTGCCTTGCCTCTATCAAAGGTCATGCCAGTTGAAATACTACTTATATATCAATGCATTAAATATTAAGCATTGCCTTTGCAGTAAAAATGACACACCATCCTTACGGTCATTTACACTCCATGGAGTCATATAGACACATGATGGGTCTCAACCAGGGGCTACTGCTGGAGATAGCCCTGGATCTGGCATCCAGCCTGGCCAACAAGGACAGGTTCGACCGCTTGCTGACGGCCCTGCGCAAGGCCATTCCCTGTGACGCCATAGCCCTGCTGGCCTACCAGGCCCCGGACGCCGTGCCCCTGGCCATACAGGGGCTCTCCGCCGACACCAGGGGCAGGCGCTTCCATCTGGATCACCACCCCCGCTTCAAGGCCATGGCCGAGGCCGGACGGCCGGTGCGCTTCAAGGAAGACGCCGAGCTCCCCGACCCTTACGACGGCCTGCTGCTGGCTGATGCCAGCGACCTGCAGATCCACGCCTGCATGGGCCTGCCACTGCACAGCGATGGCAGGCTGTTGGGCTTCCTGACCTTCGACAGCCTGGCCCCCGGCAGTTTCGATGCCATAACAGACAGGACCCTCGACGTGGTGTCGGCCCTGGCGGCGGCCACCCTCAAGGCGGCCATCCAGCTGGACAGCCTGGAACAGCGGGCCCAGCACAACCAGCAGGTCATGCAGGAACTGGCGTCGGAGGCCCTGAGCCGGGACGGCAGCCGCCTGCTGGGCGACAGCCCGGTGATGGAACGCCTCAAGCAGGAGCTGGCGCTGGTGGCCCCCTCGGATTTCACCGTGCTCATCCAGGGTGAGACGGGGGTCGGCAAGGAGCTGGTGGCTCGTACCCTGCACGCCCAGTCCAAGCGCGCCCAGGCGCCGCTGGTACACATCAACTGCGCCGCCCTGCCCGAGCAGCTGATCGAAAGCGAACTGTTCGGCCATACCAAGGGCGCCTTCACCGGTGCCGACAGTGCCAGGCCGGGCAAATTCCTGCTGGCCGACGGCGGCACCCTCTTCCTGGACGAAGTGGGGGAGCTGTCCCTGGCGACCCAGAGCAAGCTGCTGCGCACCCTGCAAAGCGGCGAGATCCAGACCCTGGGCCAGGACCAGAGCCGCCAGGTGGACGTGCGGGTGCTGGCCGCCACCAACCGCGACCTCAAGGCGGAGGTGGCGGCCGGCCGCTTCCGTGCCGACCTCTACCACCGCCTCAGCGTCTACCCCGTGGCCGTGCCGCCGCTGCGGGAAAGGGGTACCGACATACTGCTGCTGGCCGGTTTTTTCCTGGAGAACACCCGGCGCCGCCTGGGCCTGGCCCAGCTCAAGCTGGCTCCCGCCACCGAACAACTGATGCTCAGCTATGACTGGCCAGGCAACGTGCGGGAGCTGGAGCACTGCGTCAGCCGCAGTGCCCTGAAGGCGGTGCGCGAGCAGGGCCCTCAGGGATTCGTCACCATAGAGCCACAGCACTGCGACCTGGACGGCGCCGCCCCCGCCAAGCCGGCGCTGACGCCTTTGGTGAAGACCCAGCAGCTCAGCCTCAAGGCCGCCGTGGACAGCTATCAGCGGCAGCTGATCGGCGAGGTACTGGAACAGGAAGGGCACAACTGGTCGGCGGCGGCGCGGCGCCTGGAACTGGACAGGGCCAACCTGCAACGGCTGGCCAAACGGTTGGGGCTGACGCTGAAGAAAAAGCTGGCCTGAAAGGGCGCTTGGGGTCAGGCAAGAGCAGGCCAGAAGGCCAGGGCTGGAAAACTGAAACCGGCGCCCTAGGAACGGGCGTCGGCGATCACCTCGAAGTCGCTGAGCAGCTGCTTGGTATCAACTAAAGGCAGCCGGCCAGACGCCGGCCTGAACATCGCTTCTATGGCGCCGTCCGGGTTCACCAGCACCAGGTCGGCCGAGTGGCCGACACTGCCGTCCTCGTCGTACTGGTACATCAGCCCCAGCTGGCGGCTCAGGGGGAAGAGCTGGTCCTGGCCGCCGCGCACGGCAATGAACTCGGGCCCAAAGAAGCGGATGTAGTCCTTGAGGCGGGCCTGGGTGTCGCGCTTGGGGTCGGCGGTGAGGAAGATCACCTGCACCGGCTGCTCGCTCTCCGCTTCCAGCTTGGGGTAGACGGCGGACAGCCGGCTCAGGGTGGCGGGGCAGATGTCGGGGCAGGAGGTATAGCCCAGGAACACCAGGCTCCACTTGCCCTTGAGGTTGGCCTGGGTAAAGGCCTTGCCGTCCTGGTCGCTGAGCTTGAAGGGGGCCAGGGGCCTGGGTTGGGGATACCAGAGGGCCTGCACCTGGGGCGGCTGGGACAGCCAGAAATAGAGCCCCAGGCCCACGCAAAGAAAAAGGGCCGCCACCAGGCTCCACATGGCCTTGACTTTCATCTACCCACTCCATGGTCAATCAGCAACAACAGGAACAATAACATGAGTTGCCAGATGCTGACCCTGAAGGTGCGCATGGCCTGGCCTTCCCTGTCTCGCCACTTGAGCAGGGCGGCGTGCCAGAGGAACCAGGTCCCCAGCACCAGGGCACCCGCCAGGTAGAGCAGGCCCGCCAGGCCGGTGAGGTACGGCAACAACAGCACCGCCAGCAGCAGCACCGTGTAGAGCAGTATGCAGGTCTTGGTGAAATCCACCCCATGGGTCACCGGCAGCATGGGAATGCCGGCGCGCTGGTAGTCGGCCCGCCGCGCTATGGCCAGGGCCCAGAAATGGGGCGGCGTCCAGGTGAAGATGATCATCACCAGCAGCCAGGCGTCGCCATGCAGGCTACCTGTCACCGCCGTCCAGCCCAGCAGCGGCGGCGCCGCCCCGGCCAGGCCACCGATGACGATGTTCTGGGGGGTGGCCCGCTTCAGAAAGACGGTATAGAGGACGGCGTAGCCCAGCATGGCGAGAAAGGTCAGCAGAGCCGTCAGTGGGTTCACCAGCAAGGCCAGCTGCGCCAGCCCCAGCACCGCCAGCAGGGCAGCGAAAGCCAAAGCCCTGGTGGTGCTGACCCTGCCCCTGGCCACCGGCCTCATGTAGGTGCGGGCCATCTTGAGGTCGATGCGCTGGTCCAGCACATGGTTGATGGCTGCCGCCGCCGCCGACACCAGCCCTATGCCACAAAGGCCGTTGAGCACAGTCCAGAGCGGCGGCCAACCGGGGCTCGCCAACACCATGCCCACCAAGGCGGTGAGCAGCAGCAGCGCAACCACCCTGGGCTTGGTCAGCTCCAGGTAGTCCCGCCAGGCCAGGCCCTGCCGCCAGATCAGGCTGAGGCTGTTCATGCTTTGCGCCAGAGGCCGTAGTTGAGGGTGACCAGGCTGAGCAGCAGCACCAGGGCCGTGAGGTTATGGGCCAGGGCCACCCCCAGGGGCAACATCAGGGTGACGTTGGCGATGCCGAGGCCCAGTTGCACCAGCAGCAGCGTCAGCAGCAACCAGCCCAGCTGCTTGAAGGTCCTGGATTGGGCGCCGCGCAGCAACTGTACCGCCAGGGCCGACACCAACAGGGCCGTGACCAGGGCCCAGAACCTGTGGGTCACCTGTATGGTCATACGTGCCTCGTAGCCCAGCACCCCGTACTGGTAGTTTTCGGCAGGCGGCGACAAGGGGTTGAAGGCCTCCAGGGGATGCAGGTGGTTCCACCACTGGCCCTCGCAGACCGGCAACTGGGTACAGGCCAGGGCCGCGTAGTTGCTGGAAGTCCAACCGCCAAGGGCTACCTGCAGCACCACGGCCACCAGCACCAGGCCGGCCAGGCCCCGGTAGCGGCGCAGCGCCCTCTCCCCGCCCGGCACCCGCCAGCCCGACAGCCTCAGCCCCATCAGCCACAGCAGCGCCAGGGTGGTGAAGCCTCCCAGCAGGTGGCCCATGACGATGGCGGGCCTCAGACTCATGGTCACAGTCCACATGCCAAGGGCCGCCTGGAACACCACCATGGCCAGCAGGGCCAGGGCCAGGCCCCTTTGCCGAGCCCGTTGCCAGCAGGCCAGGCTGAACAAGCCGAAGATGCAGAGCCCCAGGGTGCCGGCGAAGTAGCGGTGCACCATCTCGTTCCAGGCCTTGTGGGCCTCGATGGGCCGGCCGGGATAGGCCGTGGGGGCCTCGGCGTTGGCCAGGTGGTGGACGGCGCTCGGCACCGTCAGCTGGCCATAGCAGCCGGGCCAGTCCGGGCAACCCAGGCCGGCGTCGGTGAGCCGGGTGTAAGCCCCCAGGGCTATGACCCCGAAGGCCAGCACTATCCCTATCCAGGTCAATGTCTTCATGGCCGTCATCCTATCTGGGACTGCTTGAGCAGCTTCTTGAGATCGGTGAGCATGTCCTTGCCCAGCAGCAGGCTCTCGGCCCGCACCGCCCTGGGCTGGTAGCGCAGCATCACGAAACCGCGGGGGTCGGCGATGTAGATCCGGTCGCCGGAAAGGGGGACTGTGGCCGCCAGCCGCCGGAAATTTAAGGCGGGATAGGCCGCCTCCAGCCCGTCTGGCCAGGGAGCCTGGGCCAGCACCAGGGGCTGGACCCTGGCCATTTCCTTGCCCAGCGCCAGGTGGGCCTGGCCCAGGATGTAGAGGCTCTCGCGGCAGGCGGCGCCACATTGGGCCGGCATCACGTAGACCAGGCGCCAGTGGTGGTCGTCCGCAAACAGGGCCTGGGCGGAGAGCGGCGGGCTGAGCAGCTCGCCCTTGTTGGTGGTGGGTCCGCCCTTGAGCCAGCCCTGCATGAAGGCCAGTTGGGCCAGGGCTATGGGCAGGATGAACAGGGCCAGGAAGCCCAGCAGCAGGCGTTTTTCACGGGTCACGGCGCCCTCCTTTGCTTGCGTAGCCAGAAACCGAACACCACCACCAGGGCCAGGGCCATCAGCGCCCATTGCACGGCATAGGCCCGGTGTTTTTCCGGCGGCATCACCACCGGGGCCCAGTGGGGTACCAGGCCGTCGGCGCCCTGCCCCAGGTTCAGCACCACCGGCAGCAGTTTGAGTTTGAGGGCAGGGGCCAGGTCAGCCGGCAGGGGCTCCTGGATACGCCAGGCCCCCTTGATGGCTTCAGGGCTGTTGGCCCCCAGCAGCAGGCCGCGCTCCGGCAGCCGCAGGTGGCCAAGCAGCAGCGCTTCGCCCGAGGCCAGGGGCAAGGTCGGCAGCTGGTCGCGGTGCTCGGGGGCCGCCAGGAAGCCCCTGTCCACCAGCAGTGTGCCCTCGTCGGTTTCAAAAGGCTGCAGCAGGTCGTAGCCCACCTTGGCGCCCAGGGTGCGGTTGTCCCAGAGCACCGCCTGGGGCAGCCAGCGGCCGCGCACCCTCACCGGCCAGTCGTTGGGTTCGGCCTGGTTCAGGGCCTCGGCCAGGCTGAGCTGGGGGCGGCTCACCATCAGCGCCAGGCGGGCTTCCTTCTCCCCGGCCCGCTGCCATTGCCACCAGGCCAGCTTGCAGAAAAGCCCCAGCAGGGCCATTGTGATTAACCAAGGCACCACCAACCTCACCTTGCCTCCATGCTGATAAAGCTTCTGATCGTCCTGCTGCTGGCCGTCGTCATCTTCAACCTGTTCCGGGCACTCTTTTCCATGCTGCGCCAGGGGGAAGAGGGGCAGATGAGCAAACACCTGGGCCGGCGGCTGTTGTTCTCCGCCCTGGTGCTGGCCCTGATCATCCTGCTGCTGGTGACCGGCGTCATAGTCCCCCACCACAGGCCCTACTAAGGGGTCTTGCTGCTCCTGCACCGCCACGGCTTCCCCTCCCCGCCCTTCAGAGCACGTAGACGAAGGTGAAGAGGCAGAGCCAGACCACGTCCACGAAGTGCCAGTACCAACTGGCCGCCATGAAGCCGAAATGCTTGTGGGGGCTGAAGTGCCCCTTGAGGATCCGCAGCCACATGATGGTCAGCATCAGGGTGCCAAGGGTCACGTGCAGGCCGTGGAAGCCGGTGAGCATGAAGAAGGTGTTGCCGTAGATGCCGGCGTTGAGCTTCAGCCCCATTTCCGTATAGGCGTGGATATATTCGTGGCCCTGCATGTAGAGGAAGCTGGCCCCCAGCACTATGGTCAGTCCCAACCACAGCTTGAGGGCCAGGCGCTGGTTCTTCTCCAGCGAGATGTGGGCCAGGTGCACGGTAACGGAGGAGCTCAGCAGGATCAGGGTGTTGATAAGGGGTATGCCCTGCCAGGGCATGATCTCGGTGCTCTTGCCCCCAGGGGTGGTGGCCACGGGCCAGGTGCCGGAGAAATCGGGCCAGAGCAGTTCGTGGGTGAAGATGTTGTTGGAGGCCCCGCCCAGCCAGGGCACGGCGAAGATGCGGGCGTAGAAGAGGGCCCCGAAGAAGGCCCCGAAGAACATCACCTCTGAGAAGATGAACCAGCTCATGCCTTGGCGGAAAGACCTGTCCATCTGCGCCGAATAGAGGCCTTTCATGGACTCGTGGATGACGGTGCCGAACCAGCCGAAACACATCAGCACCAAGGTGGTGAAGCCGGCCAGCATCAACCAGCCGCCGAAGCCGTCCTTGCCCTGGGTGGCCTGGGGCACGTAGTGGCCGGCGCCGAAGGCGATCAGAAAGAGGCTCAAGGCACCCATGATGGGCCAGATGGAACTGGCCGGCACGTAATACCGTTCTTGGCTCATGTGTCCTTCCTCGCGCTGAGGTTGTAGAGGGTGTAGGAGAGGGTCAGGGTATCGATGTCCTTGGGCAGCTCAGGGTCCAGGAAGAACAACAGCTTCATCTCGGTCTGCTGCCCCGCCGCCAAGGTTTCCTGGTGAAAGCAGAAGCATTCGATCTTGTGGAAATACTTGGCCCCTATGCCGGGAGCCACCGAAGGTATGGCCTGGATGGTGACGGCCTTGTCGGCCAGGTTCTTGGCGAAGAAGTGCACCTGTTTGCGTTCACCGGGATGCACCACCACCTGGGTGACGTCGGGGTGGAACTGCCAGGGCAGGCCGTCCGTCACATAGGCCACGAACTGCACCGTCACCGTGCGGCTGTGGTCTTCGATGTCGTTGATGGGGGCCGCCACAGGACCCCCCGTCTTGCCGTTGATGCCGGTGACTTGGCAAAAGACGTTGTAGAGCGGCACCAGAGCGAAGGCGAAGCCGGACATCGCCACCACCAGCAGCACCAGCCGCTTGACCAGTTTGCTGTGGTCCTTTGCCTCGGCCATCAGTCCACCTCCGGCGGTTCCTGGAAGCTGTGGTAAGGGGGCGGGCTGGACAGTGTCCATTCCAGGCCATCGGCGCCGTCCCAGGGTTTGGCCGGTGCCGGCTTACCGCCGCGGATGCACTTGATCACCACCCACAGGAAGATCAGCTGGCTGGCGCCGAAGGCGAAGCCGCCGATGGACACCAGCTTGTTGAGGTCGGCGAACTGCAGGGCGTAATCGGGAATACGCCTCGGCATGCCCGCCAGCCCCAGGAAGTGCATGGGGAAGAAGAGCACGTTCACCGAGATCAGCGAGCACCAGAAATGGGCCTTGCCCAAGGTCTCGTCGAACATGTGCCCCGTCCACTTGGGTATCCAATAATAAGTGGCGGCCATGATCGAGAAGATGGCCCCCGTCACCAGCACGTAGTGGAAGTGGGCCACCACGAAGTAGGTGTCCTGGTACTGGAAGTCGGCCGGAGTCATGGCCAGCATCAGCCCCGAGAAGCCCCCTATGGTGAAGAGCACCAGGAAGGCCAGGGCGAACAGCATGGGCACCTCGAAGCTGATGGAGCCACGCCAGAGGGTCGCCACCCAGTTGAATACCTTCACCCCGGTCGGCACCGCTATCAGCATGGTGCAGTACATGAAGAACAGTTCGCCGAAGAGCGGCATGCCGGTGGTGAACATGTGGTGGGCCCAGACCACGAAGGACAGGCCGGCGATGCTGGAGGTGGCGTACACCATGCTTGAATAGCCGAACAGTTTCTTGCGGGCGAAGGTGGGCAGGATGGCGCTGATGATGCCGAAGCTCGGCAAGATCATGATGTAGACCTCGGGGTGCCCGAAGAACCAGAAGATGTGCTGGAACATCACGGGATCGCCGCCGCCGGCGGCGTTGAAGAAGTCGGTGCCGAAGTACTTGTCGGTGAGCACCATGGTCACGGCCCCGGCCAGCACCGGCATCACGGCGATCAGCAGGAAGGCGGTGATCAGCCAGGTCCAGACGAAGAGCGGCAGCTTCATCCACTTCATGCCCGGCGCCCGCAGGTTGAAGATGGTGACGATGATGTTCATGGCCCCCATGATGGAGCTGATCCCCATCAGGTGGACCGAGAACACGAACAGGGCAGTGGAGTCAGATGAATAGGTGGTGGACAGGGGCGCGTAGAAGGTCCAGCCGAAGGCCGGGCCACCCCCTTCCATGAAGAGGCTGGACAGCAGTATGGAAAAGGCGAAGGGCAGTATCCAGAAGCTCCAGTTGTTCATCCGCGGCAGGGCCATGTCCGGCGCCCCTATCATCATGGGGATCAACCAGTTGGCCAGGCCGACGAAGCCCGGCATCACGGCACCGAACACCATGATCAGGCCATGGACAGTGGTCATCTGGTTGAAGAACTGCGGCTCCACCAGCTGCAGCCCTGGCTCGAACAGCTCGGCACGGATCACCATGGCCATGGAGCCGCCGATCAGGAACATGATGAAGCTGAACCAGAGGTAGAGGGTGCCGATGTCCTTGTGGTTGGTGGTGGTCAGCCAGCGCATCACCCCCTTGGCGGGGCCGTGGTGAGCATGATCCTGGTGCTGTTCGTTGGCGCCGACGCCTTCGGCGTCCATTTCCCTTGTGACCTGCATGCTGCCTCCTACTTTTCCCCGCCTTGGATGAAGTTGTGCAGATCCGCTGCCTGCACCATGTCGCCCGTGTTGTTGCCCCAGGCGTTGCGCTCATAAGTGATGATGGCGGCCAGCTCCGACAGGCCCAACTGCTTGCCAAAGGCCTGCATGGCAGTGCCGGTGCGGCCGTTGAGGACCACCCTCATGTGCTCCTTGACGTCGCCCGTGGTGACGGGGCTGCCCTTGAGGGCCGGTATGGCGCCTGGCAGGCCTTCCCCTGTGGGCTGGTGGCACATGGCGCAGTGCCCTTCATAGAGCCGCTTGCCCTCGGTCATCAGCTCGTCCATGGACTTGTTCATGGCCAGCAGTTTCTGCTCTTCGGCCTTCTTGGCCTTGATGCGCTGGTCCTCGGCGGCCAGCCAGTGGTCGAAGTCGTCCGGTTTCTTGGCGATCACCACTATCGGCATGAAGCCGTGGCCCTTGCCGCACAGCTCGGCGCACTGGCCACGGTAGACGCCGGGCTCCTTGATGCGGGTCTGCACCTGGTTGATGAAGCCGGGGTTGGCGTCTTTCTTGATGGCGAAATCCGGTACCCACCAGGAATGGATCACGTCTTCGGAGGTGATGACGAAGCGGATGTTGCGGTCTGTGGGCAGCACCAGGGGCCTGTCAACCTCACGCAGGTAGTTCTGGTCCTTGGGCAAGCGGTTATGAGTCTGGTCATCTGTGGTGGCCAGCAGCGAGTAGAAACCCACGTCGGTGCCCAGGTACTGGTAATGCCATTTCCACTGGGAGCCGGTGATCTGCACCGTGAGATCCGCCTTGCCCGAACCGTCGTCGTCGCCGCTGACCAGCACCTGGGTGGCCGGTACCGCCATGGCGATAAGGATGAGGAAGGGAATGATAGTCCAGAGGATCTCCACCTTGGTGGACTCGTGGAATTCGGCGGCCTTGGCGCCCCGGGAGCGACGATGGCGGATCAGGCTGTAGAACATGACCCCGAACACCGCCAGGGCTATGGCACAGCAGATCCAGAAGATGGTCATGTGCAGGCCGTAGACCTGATGGCTGAAATCCGTGACCCCTTTGGTCATGTTGTAGTGGCTGGCCCAGGCGGGCCAGCAGAGGAACGCCGTGGCCAGCGCCCCTGATGCGAGATGACTCCTGCTCACACGCTTCTCCTCCGTCCATTTGCTTACCGCAAACGTCTGGAAAAGAGCCTTGCACAGTACGGCCAAGCTCTATGAAAGCTCTCCCCCGCCAACCCGCATCTACGTCATGAATACGGCTTTGCTTTCTGGATGCGGGGAGTACCCTTTCTGGTTGTTTTTTTGAACAACTTTTTTTCGCTACGTTAACACTTAACGAATTTCCGGCGATCCGTCCAGTCGCCGGCAAAGATAAAAATCAAAAGCGCCGCCCGGCGTGGTTTCCAGGTGGCGCTTTGGCTAAGTGCTTTAGCAGATTGGGAAATCAGAACTGGTTGTTGCGGATCACCCCGACCGCCAACCCTTCGATAGTCACAGGAGTTTCGCGCAGATCCACCAGTATGTCCTTGAAGTCGTCGTTTTCGGCGATCAGCCTCAACTGGTGGCCGTTTTGCTGCAGCCGCTTGACCGTGACCTCGTCCTCGACCCTGGCCACCACCACCTGGCCATTGCGGGCCTGGCTGGTGCTGTGCACGGCCAGCAGGTCACCGTCCATGATGCCGATCTTCTTCATGCTCTCGCCCTTCACCCGCAGCAGGAAATCGGCATGGGGATGGAAGAGAGCGGGATCCAGCTGGTAGTGGGACTCGATGTGCTGGGTGGCAAGGATGGGCTCGCCAGCCGCCACCTGGCCCACCAGGGGCAGGCCGGGCTCGTCGTTGGCACTCTCCTCTTCCAGCAGGCGGATGCCACGGGAGGTGCCGGCCAGTATTTCTATGACCCCTTTCTTGGCCAGGGCCTTGAGGTGTTCCTCGGCGGCGTTGGCCGATTTAAAGCCCAGCTGCTGGGCTATCTCTGCCCGGGTCGGTGGCATACCGCTGGCAGAGATGCGGTCTCGGATCAGATCCAGGATCTGTTGCTGGCGGGGAGTAAGGGGACGCATGGCTGCCTCAACTGGGTTTATTTACAGTAACTGTCAGTATATCCAGTTCCCTGGGGATGGCAAGGCGCCTGGCCTGCGGAAGGGTCGGCCCACAGCCCTTACAGAAAAATGCACAGACTTATCCACAACTGGCGAGGATCTTTTCCAGGCCGTCCGCCAGGGCACCCCTGTCGTGGCGGTAGAAGATCTGGTCGGAGGCCAGGGGTTGCTCGAGGCGGCGCACCCCGGCCGGCACGTTTTGCCAGTCAAGCCCTGGCGGGCAGAGCACCCAGTCCACCACCGGAAAGTCCAGCCGCTCATGAAGCCAGGCCAGGCGCGCACCGGCACTCAATTGACGTACCGGGCTCTGCTCCGGGGCCAGGTTTTCCACCCAGACCTTGAGGGCCTTGCTTTGGCGAAAAGCGGCGGCCAGATCCGGCAGCAGCAGCGGCGGCAACACAGAGGTGAGGAAGCTGCCCGGCCCCAAGATCAGCAGGTCCGCCTCGCGCACCGCATCCAAAGCCTCACGGGTGGCGGCCACCTGGGGGGAAAGGCTCAGCTGGCTGGGCATGGCCTTGAGGCCGTCCACCGACAGCTCTCCCAGGTGCCGGCGGCCGTCGGCCCCCAGGGCCAGCAGATCGGCCGGGCTCTCGGTCATGGGCAGAAGCCCGCATTTCACCCTCAGCACCTGGCGCACCAGGTTGATGGCCTCCACCGGCCGCACACAGAGGTCATCCAGGGCCAGCAGTATCAGGTTGCCGAGATTGTGGCCCTTGAGCTCGTCCTCACCGCCAAAGCGGTACTCGAAGAGGCGGCTGCCGGTGGAATCCTGGGTGATCAGCTGGTTCAGGCAGTTGCGCACGTCACCCCAGGCGATGCATTGGCGGCTCTGGCGCAACCGGCCCGTGGAGCCGCCGTTGTCTGTGGTGGTGACTATGCCGGTCAGGCGCGGACCGAGGAAGCTTAATGCTGAGAGGGTGCGGCCAAGGCCGTGGCCACCCCCCAGGGCAACGACACGTTCCAGGGCGGCCAGGTGCGGGCGATAGGGATGTTCGGTCATGCAGGGGCCAACAAAGGGATAGCCCCCTGAGGTTAACGCCCAGTCGTACAAGGTTGCAAAGACTTTGATGACGACTTCTGCTAAGCTAGCCGGCCGGCTAACTTTCACCGGGATCCCTATCCGTGCTGCCGAATTTTCTGTTAAAGGCCCTCAAGTGGCCCATCTCCCTCAGCGTCAAAAGCAAGCTGGTTCCGCAGGACCCCATCAAGGAACTGCAGTTGGACCCGGCCAAGCCCATCGTCTACGCCTTCAAGACTGCGTCCGCCTCGGACCTGCTGGCGGTGCGTCGGCTCTGCTTCCAACTGGGGTTGCCTGACCCGACCGAGCCCTTGCGCCTGAACGGCGAGATCCTGCCCCGCAGCCTCTTCCTGGACAGGCCAGTGGCACTGCTGACCCGCAGCCGCAAGTCAGGCAACTTCCGCACCGACCTGGCCAAGCTGTTGGACGCCCTGAACACCGATGAGCACCAGGAGATCCAGCTGCTGCCAATCTCCCTGTTCTGGGGCCGCCAGCCCGGCCACGAGAACCCCTCGCTGCTGGGCTCGATGCTGTCGGACTACGACTCCCCGTCCTGGCTCCGGAAGGCACTGATCATCGCCCGCTACGGCCGCGACAACTTCGTGCGTTTCGCCCGCCCCGTGTCCCTGCGCACCCTGCTGGCGGACAGGCCCAATGCCTCCCTCGACGAACTGGGCCACAAGCTGGCCAGGGTCGCCCGGGTGCATTTTTCCCGCCAGCGCCTGGTGATGACAGGCCCACGCCTACCCGACCGCGAGACCATGCTGGCGGCGCTCTTGAAGACAGAGCCCATGAAGCGGGCCATCGAAGACGAAGCCAAGGGCCGCAAGGAGGCCTACGGCCAGGCCGAGAAGCGCGCCGCCCAGTACCTGGACGAGATCGCCGCCAAGTTCTCCCCCGGCTTCGTACGCATCCTCGACCGGCTGCTGACCTGGATCTGGAACCGCATCTACAACGGCATCCAGGTCACCAACGCCGAGGTGGTGCGCCAGCTGGCCCATGACGGCCACGAGATCGTCTATGTGCCCTGCCATAGATCCCACATGGACTACCTGCTGCTGTCCTACGTCATCTACCAGCAGGGCATGGTGCCGCCCCACATCGCCGCCGGGGTCAACCTCAACTTCTTCCCGGCCGGCCCCATGTTCCGCCGCGGCGGCGCCTTCTTCATCCGCCGCAGCTTCAAGGGCAACAAGCTCTATTCCACCGTCTTCCGCGAGTACCTCTACAGCCTCTTCGAGAAGGGCTACGCGGTGGAATACTTCACCGAAGGTGGCCGTTCCCGCACCGGCCGGTTGTTGCCCCCCAAGACCGGCATGCTGGCCATGACGGTACAGAGCATGCTGCGCAAGGCCGAGCGGCCCATCACCCTGGTGCCCGTCTACATCGGCTACGAGCACGTGATGGAAGTGGGTTCCTACCTCAAGGAGCTGCGTGGCAACTCCAAGGAGAAGGAATCCGGCTGGCAGGCCTTCAAGTCCAGCATCCAGGCGTTGCGCCAGGACTTCGGCCAGGGCTTCGTCAACTTCGGCCAGCCCATACCCCTGACCCAGTACTTGGGCGAGCAGGTACCGGACTGGCGCCAGGCCTCAGAGAGCCCGGACGCCAAGCCCAGCTGGCTGACCCCCCTGGTCAACAAGCTGGGTGACGAGGTGCTGACCCGCATCAACGATGCGGCCGCCCTCAACGGCACCACCCTCACCGCCCTGGCCCTGCTGAGCGCCGAACACAGGGCCCTGACCCGGGAAGTGCTGGAGGCCCAGCTCGACCTGTTGCTGGCCCTGGCCAAGGCGGCCCCCTACTCGGCGCAGATGACGGTGCCGGAGCTGGACGGCAAGGCGCTGCTGGCCCAGACCCTCAAGGGCGACAAGTTCCTGGTCAGCCAGGACGGCCTGGGGGAACTGGTGAGCCTGGACGAGCACCGCGCCATCGCCATGACCTACTACCGCAACAACATACTGCACCTCTATGTGCTGCCGGCCCTGGTGGCCAAGCTGCTGCTGGGCCAGAGCTTCTCCAGCCAGCAGCTCAAGGACAAGGTGCGCGCCCTTTATCCGCTGCTGAAGGCCGAGCTGTTCATGGGCCTGGACGAGGCGCAACTGGACGCCTACCTGGACCAGATACTGGCCGGCCTGGCCGCCCAGGAGCTTATCAGCGGCGACGAAGCCGGCTGGCAGGCCATGGATGCGCGCCGGCCCGGCCACCGCAAACTGTGGCTGCTGGCAGGCGTCATCTCGGAGTCCCTGCAGCGTTACGCCATAGTGCTGACCTTGCTACGCAGCCCAGAGCCCCTGGGCCGCGCCGAGCTGGAGAGCCGCGCCCAGGCCGTGGCCGAACGCCTCTCCGCCCTCTACGGCATCAACGCCCCCGAGTTCTTCGACAAGAAGCTGATCGCCACCCTGATCGCCACCTTGCGGGAAGCCGACTTGGTGGAGCTGGGAGAACAGAGCGAACTGCTGCCCAACCAGGCCGCAGCCGAACTGGACGAGCTGGTACTGGGGATGCTGGACGCCGAGGTGGCAGACACCATCCGCAACCTCCTTTGCAAGGAAGGTTGCGCCCAATAAAAAAGGCCCGCAAGGGCCTTTTTTATTGGCGTCAGTGCCCTAGGACAAAGGACGGCCGTCGCGCCTGAACCAGCCCGCGATGCCGGGCAACAGCAGGTCAGCCCCGCCGCTTCATCAGGACAATGGACCGCCATCGCGCCTGAACCAGCCGGCGATGGAGTAGCGGTCAGCCCCGGCCGGCAGCACCTCGTGGGGGAAGTCTTCAGAGAGGAAGCAGACCAGGGTGCCGGGCTCAGGGCTGACCTTGGCCAGCAGTTGGTCCTTGTCGTCGTAGATGGCCAGCTCGCCGCCGGCACCAGCCGGCCAGTATTCGTTGAGGTAGAGCACAGTGGACACGACCCTGTTGGAGCGGCCACGGAAAGCGTCGAGGTGCTTCTGGTAGTAGTGGCCTGGGCCATAGTGGGCAAAATGGCACTCGTAGTCGTTGAGCCCCAGGAAGAGATTGCGGTTAAGGGCGAGGCGCAGCTCCTCCATCAGCCCCAGGAAGCGCTGCTGCTGGCCGGAGAGGCCGTCCAGCCAGAGGGTCTGGTCGTTGCGGATATCCAGTTGCTGCTGGTGGTCGCCGCCGCGGCCTATGCCGGCCCGGCTCAGCTCATCGGCACGCACCAACAGCTCGGCACGCAGCTCGGCACGCAGTGTCTCGTCCAGCCAACCCGGCAACACCACATGGCCCTGCCCGGCCAGGCCTTCGACCACGGCCTCCAATTTCTGCTCCATAGGCACCCCACAACAATAAGGCCCCGCAAGCTAGTGCCTGCGGGGCCTGGTCACAATTCAATTTGCTTATCGAGACGACAAGCCGAAGTCGTCAATGCATCAGGTAGTCGACGTAGAGCCCGACCGCCACCACCATGCCGGCCTGGTTGTTGGCCAGGAAGGCCTTGAAACAGGCCATGCGCTCGCGGTTGCGGATCAGCCACTGCTGGTGAACGAAGAGCACGCCCATGGTCAGCACACCCAGGTAGTAGGGCAGGCCCAGGGCGGCACTTTCCCCTGCCTTGAGCAGCAACAGCAGGGTGCAGAGTTGCAGCAGGCCGGTGATCAGCTTGTCGAAGCGGCCGAAGAGGATGGCCGTGGATTTGACGCCGATGCGCAAGTCGTCGTCCCTGTCCACCATGGCGTAGAAGGTGTCGTAGGCCATGGTCCAGGCGATGTTGGCGGCGAAAAGCCACCAGATGGACTCGTCGATACGGTTGGCCTGGGCGGCGGCGGCCATGGGCACGCCCCAGCCGAAGGCCATGCCCAGCACCAGTTGCGGCAGGTGGGTGAAACGCTTCATGAAGGGGTAGGCCACGGCCAGCCCCAGGGCCACCAGCGACAGCGCTATGGTGAAGAAGTTGAGGGTCAGCACAAGGCCGAAGGACACCAGGCAGAGCACGGCGAAGAGCACCAGGGCCTCGCGGCTGCTGACGGCGCCCGTGGCCAGGGGCCTGTCCTTGGTGCGTTTGACCTGGCCGTCGACCTTGCGGTCGGCAAAATCGTTGATCACGCAGCCGGCGGAGCGCATCAGGAAGACCCCGACGAAGAAGACGGCGGTGATCCAGGGATCGGGCCTGCCATCACTGGCCACCAGCAGCGCCCAGAAAGTGGGCCAGAACAGCAGCAGTGAGCCTATGGGTTTATCGGCCCGCATCAGCCGCAGATAATTTCGCAAGGTTTCGGTCATGAACTTCTCAAAGGGTGTCGAGCTGGTAGATGGCCGGCAGCAGGACCTCCATCACCCAGACGGGGCCCTGGGCCTGGGCTTCGAAAGCCGAGCAGCGGGCCCAGAGATCCTGCGTGGGCAGTGCCAGGCCAGGCAAAGGGTCCTTAACCCTGGCCAGGCGGATGGGGCCGCGGCGCCAGTTGCCGCCGACAAACAGCTGCTCGCCCAGGGGCTGCTCCCCCAAGTTGGCGAAGGGATGCTGCTGTCCGGCCCAGAGGCTCTTGGCGTAGACGCAGGGAACGCCGTCGGCCAGCAGCAGCACGGTGCGCTCTGTGACGTCGTCTTCCAGCCCCAGCCAGCGGCGCTGGCTCTCGCCCAGCTGCACACTGTCCAGCCCCAGCAGCTGGACCCTGAACTGCTCGCAACGCCCCTTGAGGCGCCGGGTCATGGAGCCCTCGGCCAGCAGCCACTGCCGCTGTTCGGGCGTCAAATCACCGGCCTCGCTTGCCGACATCCACTGCCAGTCAGACCACATGCAGGATAGTGCTCGTTTCAAAAGTGCCTCATGATAGCACCGCCATCTGGCGAGCCAAGTGCTTTACTGGCAAAGTAATGCGTTCCAAATATCGAGGGAGAATCCGATGCGCTACCTGCTGCCGTTGCTGCTTGCCCTTTGCGGTTTCCTCAGTCCTGCCATGGCGGCAGAACAGGACAAGGCGGACAACTACGGCTACTACGAGCTGGAGCCGGACATCATCACCAACTACGTGGGCCAGGCCGGGCACCTGGGTTATATCAAGGTGACGGTGCAGCTGATGCTCAAGGACAAGGACAAGCTGGACCTGGTGGACCACCATGCGCCGCTGATCCGCGACGCCCTCATCGAGATCCTCGGCAAGCAGAATGCGGACGACATCCGTTCCCTGCAGGGCCGGGAGCAGATCCGCAAGGCCTGCCTCAAGGCTACCCAGGACCTGTTACAAAAAGAGGCCGGCGAGCCCCTGGTCGCCGACCTCCTGTTCACCAAGTACCTCTACTACTGACGCCTGAACGGCAGCGCCGCCAGGGCGCAACCGGCGATAAGGCCCCAGAGGTGGGCCTGGTTGGCGATGGGCAGGCCTATGCCCACGAAGCCCATCACCAGCCAGGCCAGCATGAAGATCACCAGTGACCCCGGCAGCATCAGCCCTCGCCTGGGGTAGAGCAGCCCCGAGATCCAGAAGTA
Source organism: Gallaecimonas kandeliae (assembly GCF_030450055.1). NCBI lineage: Bacteria > Pseudomonadati > Pseudomonadota > Gammaproteobacteria > Enterobacterales > Gallaecimonadaceae > Gallaecimonas > Gallaecimonas kandeliae. The sequence continues at coordinate 176,808 of NZ_CP118480.1, read as the reverse complement.
ACCGAAGAGGCCGTAGACCACCCCGGACAGGCCGCCGAAATTGGGCCCCGATGCCAGGAACTGGGCCAGGTTGCCGGCAAAGCCGGTGACCAACGTCACCAGCAGCAGGTGCAGGCTGCCTTCCCGCTTCTCCAAGACGCCACCCAGTTGCCACCACCACAACAGGTTGAAACCTATGTGCAGCAGCGAGAAGTGCAACAGTATGGGAGTCACCAGCCGATAGGCGTTGCCGACGCTCACCATGTCCAGTGACGGCGGGAAGGAAAGGGCCTGGTAGAGGCCGCCGAAGCCCATCAGGGCCGACAGGTATACCAGTATGCAGGCGCCCATCAGCCCCCAGGTCAGAGGGCCGGCCACCAACCGCAGCCGGGTGGGCGCGGCCTGGTAACGCAACCGGCCGGCGTCACCGGACTGCCAGCTGGCCGCCTGGTAGCGGCTGTTGCCAGGATCGGAAAGGAAGGTCTGCCAGGCCGACTCCAGCCAGTCAGGGGCCGGCAGGGCCACTTCCACCATCACGTCGCTGTCGGTAGGCACCAGCCTGGCCCTGACCCCACGGCCACCCAGGTAGTCGACAAAACCCTGGGCCAGGCGCGGATCAGGAAAGTGACCCAGTATCTTGGTCGCGGACATAGGGATACACCTTGCGCCAGGCTTCGAAACCACCGTCCAGGCTGTAGACTTCCTCGAAGCCCTGTTGCAGCAGGTATTGGGCTGCCCCCTGGCTGGAAACGCCGTGGTAGCAGCAGACGATGAGGGGAGTGTCGAGGTCCGCTTCGCCCATGAAGCGGTTCAATGAACCGTTGGTCAGATGGTAGGCCCCTGCCACGTGGCCGGCGCCAAAACTCTGCTCGTCGCGGATATCCACCAGCCTGGCCTGGCCGTCATTGAGCTTTTGGAAGGCTTCATCGATTGATATATGGGCGAACTGCTCCATACAATACCTCTCTTAATTTGCTGCCATAGCATACCCCTTATTGGCATCGGACGTTAACTTGGCCACTGGTTTTGGTTAAGCTTTAGTCGGAGCCCCTGCAGGAACACTTCATGGCCACGATCAAAGATGTCGCGAACAAAGCCGGCGTCAGCATTTCCACCGTCTCTCACGTCCTGAACAGCACCAGGTTCGTGGCCGAGGCCACCAAAGAGCGGGTCTTCCAGGCCATCAAAGAGCTCAATTACGCCCCCTCCGCCGTGGCCCGCAGCCTCAAGGTCAACCGCACCCGCACCCTGGGGATGCTGGTCACCACCTCCACCAACCCCTTCTTCGCCGAGGTGATCCGCGGTGTCGAAGAGACCTGCGCCGAGCAGGGTTATACGCTGATCCTCTGCAACTCGGGCGGCGAGACCGAGCGCCAGCAGGCCAGCCTGCGCATGCTCATCGAAAAGCGGGTGGACGGCATACTGGTGATGCTCTCCGAGGACGCCTCCGAACTCTACAACCTGCTGGGCACCCACCCCGAGCTGCCCCAGGTGCTGATGGAGTGGGGCGACACCCAGGGCGATATCTACCGCATCCAGGACAACGCCGAACAGGGGGGTTACCTGGCCACCCGGCACCTGATTGACAAGGGCCACAAGGCAATCGGTTGCATCACGGGGCCGGCCGACAAGAGCCTCACCGTAGAGCGCCTGGCCGGCTACCGCCGTGCCATGAAGGAAGCCGGCCTTAAGGAAAACCCGGCCTGGATCATCGCAGGGGACTTCGAACCTGAGGGCGGTCATGCCGCCATGGAACAGCTGCTCAAACTCAAGGACAAGCCGACGGCGCTCTTCGTCTTCTCCGACCCCATGGCCCTGGGGGCCATCAGCGCCGCCCACCAGGCCGGAGTGCGGGTACCGGACGACCTGTCCGTCATCGGCTACGACGATGTGCCCATGGCCAACTTCTTCAGCCCGCCCCTGACCACCATCCACCAGCCCAAATACCGGCTGGGCCAGAAGGCCGCCAAGATACTGCTGGCCAAGGTCAACAAGGAAGAGAGCGACAGCAAGGTGCTGACCTTGCACCCCGAGCTTATCGAGCGGAGTTCGGTGCGTGGGCTGGCTTAAGGGGCTCTTGGCCCGTTACGACGCCTGGGCCTTGAAGTGGGGGTTGCACCCCGTCTACAAACGCAGCTGCGTGCCCATCAAAAAAGAGCGGGATTGACCCGCTCTTTTTGTCACAGCGCCATGGGCATGACGCGGTTGCGGCCCAGGCGCTTGGCCTCGTAGAGCTGCTGGTCGGCTTTTTCCACCAGTTGCTCCGCCTGGCTGCCGCCCTTGCCTTCCGCCACCCCCAAAGAAGCGGTGATATTGCCGATCTTCTGATCGGTTCGCCTGTCGGTCACCATCACCTTGGACACCAGCATCCGCAGGCTTTCGGCCCTGCGCCTGGCTACCGACAGGGATTCCGGCACCAGCACCGCAAACTCCTCGCCGCCGTAGCGGAAGGCCTGGGCACCGTCACGGATGAAGCTGTTGAGCTGCTTGGCCGTGGCCTTGAGCACCTGGTCCCCCAGCAGATGGCCGAAGCTGTCGTTGACCTGCTTGAAGTGGTCAAGGTCCAACAAGATCAGGGACACGGGCCCCTGGATGGAAGCCAGTTCCATGTCGAAGGCGCGGCGGTTGCGAAGGCCCGTCAGCACGTCCACCAGGGCCTCTTCCTGGCTCTTGGCCAAGGCCTCACGCAGCCGGTTGACTTCGCCCTCGGCATTCTGCAGCCGGTCTTGCAGGTGTTCGGCGCTGCCCTCCATCAGGTGGGCATCCTTGACCAGGTTACGCACCTCGTCCAGCAGCATTTCCAGGGAGACATTGCCGTCCTGGATACCGCTCAGGCGGTTGAACCTGTCGCTGAGTATTTGTTGGAACTGGGCCGCATCCTGGCGGGTGTCGTGGAGGGTCGAAACCAGCTCCTGGCTAAGGGCCGAGAGGCTGGCGCCCAGGGCCTGGCTGTCGCGCCAGCGGCTGTCGGCCAGGTGCGCCTGGTAGAGCAGGGCCGCCGAGCTGGGGCCAATCTGATCGGCCTTGCCCAGGGTCTTGTCGACGGCGGCATTCAGTTCCGGGTTTTCTTCACTGACATAGACATACCAAAGGCTGTAATGCTCTGGCGTAGGAGGCAGCTTGTACTTGCTGAGCAGTCCAAGGGTCTTCTTGAAAATGTCGTAAACCGGGCTCATGGTCCATCGCTTGAAAAAGTTTTCCCTATCCTAAACCAGCTTAGATGGCCTTTCCCGAAAAGATCGATTTTCCCTCCGCTCTTTTAACAACCAGCACGCCCCCACGAAGCAGTCCAGATCCTGTTGTTTTTATTCCCTGTGACGACCGCCCGGTAAGGCCTGAACCCTGATCGTACAAAATTGAACACTTTCAAAATTCACACCAAATCAACATCTGGTTCCGATGAGGCGGCTCTGCCTTGGTGAGGCGAGGTCTCAGCCCCACTTTAAATATCGGGTCTGTGGCCGTAGCTGCGTGGTGGACAGGCGCAAGGGCCTGGACTGGCTGACCTATGCCGCCCAGCAGGGCCAGGTTGAAGCCCAGGAACTGCTTGGCATGGAGCAGGTCAAGGGCGGCGAGACCGAGCGCGACTGGGCCAAGGGCAGGGGTTGGGATGTCACCAGCTACCAGACCAAACTGGATTCGCTTTAAGCACCCTAGTGTCCGTAAACGGCGTAATTCGCAAGCCGTTGCAACATATTGGAAATAAATGAATAGTATGCCCCAAGCCCCGGCAGGACAGTCGGGGTAAAGGTCAACTACGCCACCCCATGTGAGGGATACACAGATGCGCCGATGGCTCCTTAGCACCTCTTTGCTGCTTGCAGCCAGCCCGGCTTTTGCCGACTTCAACGATGGCCTCAAGGCCTACCTGGCTAAGGACTACCCCAAGGCCCTGGCCGAATTCCAGGCCGCCGCCCAGCTTGGCCACCCCAATGCCCAATTTGATCTGGGCGCCATGTACTTCAACGGCGAGGGGATGTCCAAGAACCTGGTGGAAGCCTATGCCTGGTTCAGCGTGGCCGCTGACAACGGCTTTGCTGGCGCCGATAATGCCAAAACCCAGGTACTGGAGAGACTGACGCAGCCCCAGCGCCAAGCTGCTCTAGACCTCGCCCACCACCGCCTGGCAAAAGCCGGTCACCAGGCCCTGGTCCAGTCGCTGCTGCCCGAGATCAGGATCACCACAGACGCCCCGGACGCCAAGCCTGTGGCGCGGGTGGACCCAATCTACCCTATCAGCGCCGCGCGTAAGGGCCTGATGGGATTCAACAAGGTCATCTTCGATATCAACGAGGCCGGGGGCGTGGAAAACGCAAGGGTATTTGAGGCGGTACCCCAGGGACTGTTCGAGGAGGCCACACTGAAGGCCATCCGCCAATGGCGTTACGCTCCGCCCAAAGACAAGGATGGTAAACCCAGCCGCATTCAGGGTACTACGGTGAGCCTGGACTATGAGCTGGCCGGTTACGGCATTAATGACCAGTCCTTTGAAAAATTAACGCAGCCGCTGGAGCAAAAGGCCAATGCCGGCGATCCGGCTGCCCAGTTCCAACTGGCCGGCGTGCTGGAATGGCAGAATAGCATCGACGGCTGGCGCTCAGCCCAAACTCAGGGCGAGGAGCATTACGGCGCCACAGCTCTACTCCCCTACAGCCGCCGATTGGCCCGGCCCCAAGGGATCCCCAAAGTCAGCAGTCATTACTTCAAGACCCTGTCTTGGATCTTCGCCTTCCGCCTCGACAAGGAAGGCGTGCCCCAGGACTTGCGATTGGTCACTGGACCAGGGGAGGAAAAAAAGGATGCGCAGCAAGCCAGCTGGACCACCGCTTTGACGGCGCAGATCACCAAGCGTCATTACCGCTTCAAGCACCCCAACGACGGTCAGGGGCTCTACGTCCTCAAGTACCAGGTCTTCAACAACAGCGATGAAGAGGAAAGCACCCTGCCGGCCCTGGCCCCCAAGCTGTCAGCCAAGGAGATGATGGTCAAAGCGGCCCAGGGCGGCCTGGCCCTGGCCCAGTACCAGGTGGGCAGCGATCTGCTCTATGGCCGCAGCTGCGTGGTGGACAGGCGCAAAGGCCTGGACTGGCTGACCTATGCCGCCCAGCAGGGCCAGGTTGAAGCCCAAGAACTCTTGGGCATGGAGCTGGTCAAGGGCGGCGAGACCGAGCGCGACTGGGCCAAGGCCAAGGTCTGGCTGGAAAAAGCGGCCGCCCAGGGCAGCTGGCTCGCCAAGCGGGAACTGGCCAGGGTGCTGGCCACCGCCGACGCCGCCAGCCTGCGCGACCCTGACCGCGCCCTGGCACTGGCCCAGGAGGTGATCAAGGACCATGAAGATCCCAACAGCTACGGGGTGCTGGCCGATGCCTGGCAGGCCAAGGGCGACAAGAAGAAAGCCCGTCATTACCTGAAAGAGGCGCTGGACGAAGCAGATGACAGGGGTTGGGACATAGGCCCCTACCAAGCAAGGCTAAAGTCGCTCTAGGGGATGCATCCAAAAGGACGCATTTTGGCCTTTTGTTGCAACCATTGGGAAATATCAGGATAGTACAGGCCCAATCTGCAGCAGGATTGCCCGGGTTGGGCCTGACGATAGAATCCAATGTGAGGGATACACAGATGCGCCAATGGCTACTCGCCACTTCCCTGCTGGCCGCCGCCAGCCCCGCCTTCGCCGATTTCAACGACGGTTTAAAAGCCTACCTGGCTAAAGACTACCCCAAGGCCCTGGCGGAATTTCGTGCCAGCGCCCAGCTTGGCCAACCCAACGCCCAGTTCAACCTGGGAGTCATGTACTTCAACGGTGAAGGGGTGACCAGGGACCCCGAAGAGGCCTATGCCTGGTTCGCCGCCGCCGAAGACAACGGCCTGGCCGGCGCCGACAAGGCCAAGCTCAAAGCGCTAAGCCAACTGGGTAAGGGTCAACTGAAGGCCGCCTCCAACCTGGCCCAGCAGCGCCTGTCATTACTGGGGCAGACAGCCTTGGAAAAGACCCTGCTGCCGGAGATCCGGGTCACCACCGACAATCCCGAGGCGCACCCCCTGAAAAGAAGGGATCCCCGCTATCCCCAAAATGCCGCCCGTAATATGGAGATGGGCTTCACTAAAGTCATTTTCGATATCAACGAGGCCGGCGGCGTCGAAAACGCCAGAGTGGTTAGCGCCATGCCACCCCAAGTTTTCAACAAAGCCAGTCTCGATGCCGTCAGTTCATGGAAGTACGCCCCGCCCAAGGATAAAGACGGCCACCCCAGCCGTATTCAAGGCGCCGCAGTGGTACTGGACTATCGCCTGGTCGGAGCCCAGATCGACGACAAGGCTTTCGACAAGTTGACTGACGCCCTGGCGCAGAAAGCCCAAACCGGCAACCCCGCAGCCCAGTTTCAGCTGGCCGGCATACTGGAATGGCAACAGAACATCGACGGCTGGCGCTTCACCGAGATCCAAGGTAAAGAGCATTATGGTGCCCCCGAGCTGAGCGCCAAGCCATCAAGTTTGAAGAGGCCCAAAGGGCTGCCCCAGGGTCGAGATTCAGGCTTCAAATACCGGCACTGGCGCTTTGCCTTCCGTTTGGACGAGAAAGGCAAGCCGGTAGGCATACGGCAACTGGACATCCACAAACAAAGCGCAGAGGATGCCGGCTGGAACCGCGAGTTGATGGAACAGATCGCCAAGCGTCATTATCACAGACCCCATGACAGCGATAACCAAGGACTCTACGTCCTCAGCTACAACGTCTACCGCAATTCCGAGGAAGAGACGGTTAGGCCCGCCCTGCCGCCTCAGCAGTCGGCCCGTGACATGGTGTTGAAGGCCGCCCAAGGCGGCCTGGCCCTGGCCCAATATCAGGTGGGGAGCGATCTGCTCTATGGCCGCAGCTGCGTGGTGGACAGACGCAAGGGCCTGGACTGGCTGACCTACGCCGCCCAGCAGGGCCAGGTGGAGGCCCAGGAGCTCTTGGGCATGGAATTGGTCAAGGGCGGCGAGACCCAGCGCGACTGGGCCAAGGCCAAGGCCTGGCTGGAAAAAGCCGCCGCCCAGGGCAGTTGGCTGGCCAAGCGGGAACTGGCCAGGGTGTTGGCCACGGCCGATGCCGCCAGCCTGCGTGACCCGAGCCGTTCCCTGGCGCTGGCCCAGGAAGTGGTCAAGGACCATGAGGACCCCAACAGCTACGACGTGCTGGCCGACGCCTGGCTGGCAAAAGGCGATAAGCGAGAAGCCCGACATTACCTGGAGGAGGCCCTGGCTGAGGCCAAGGACAGGGGTTGGGATGCAAGCCCCTATCAGCAGCGACTGAACACCTTTTAAGACAAGCCGGCCCCAGGGCCGGCTTTTTCTTGGCTAGAAGATGCGGGCCAGGGCGACACCGGCATAGAGGCTGCTGTGGCTTTTGACCAGGGGGCTGTCTTCGAAGCTGGCGCCGTCGATGCGGTAATAGCGGGAGAAAAAGCCCAACCACCACTGCTGGCGGCGCACCGTGAAACTGGCCGAGAGGCGCCAGCCGGCGTAGCCGGCGCCGGCCTGGTAGGCCGGCCTGCCCAGCTGCGCATCCTGCTCCTCGACACCATAAAGATACTGGTGCAGCTGCCGGCTGCCCCAACGCGCCCCCAGGCTCAACTGAGGTTTGATGGTCCAGTCGCCACGCTGGTAGGCCTGGCGCCACACCAGCTGCAGCTCCGATTCCAGGCCTCGGCCGTGGCTGCGACCATGGTCCAGGGAAACGGCGGCACGCAGCGGCCATTCTAGGTAGAGGCTCTGGTCGCTGTCGGCATCCCCCTTGATGTAATACTGCAGCGCCGGCCCGGCCATGCCCAGCCAGCCCAGGTCGTCCATGCCGTGGCGGGCGTCGTTCTTGTCACTGTTGACCGGCACCTGGCCGCTCAAGGACAGATCCAGGCGCCAGCGCCCCTTGGCCGCCAGCTTGCCCCTGATGATGTTCCTGTCGATGCTGAGCTTGTCGGAGTGGTAGTAGATGTAGGGGAAAGGCAGCAGGTAATAGCGCCCCTGCCCCGCCCCCACATAATCTTCCAGGTAGGTGGCTGTACCCCCCAGGCCGAATTCAAAGACGGCGGCCGCCGCCAAGGCCGTCAGCATAGGCATGAACTCCGAAAAAGTACTTCCCCCGGATACTAACAGGGCCATAAAAAAAGACCACCGAAGTGGTCTTTTTTCAGAGACTTAGCTCCAGTCGAGGATGACCTTGCCGCTTTGGCCGGAGCCCATGGCGTCGAAGCCTTTCTGGAAGTCCTCCACCTTGAAGTGGTGGGTGATGATGGGGCTGAGATCCAGGCCGGACTGCACCAGTGAGGCCATCTTGTACCAGGTCTCGAACATCTCGCGGCCGTAGATACCCTTGATCACCAGGCCCTTGAAGATCACCTGGTTCCAGTCGATGGCCATATCGGAGGGCGGTATGCCGAGCATGGCTATCTTGCCGCCGTGATTCATGGTGTCCAGCATCTGGCGGAAGGCCTGGGGTACGCCCGACACTTCCAGGCCCACGTCGAAGCCTTCGGTCATGCCCAGTTCTTTCATCACGTCCTTGAGGTTTTCCTTGGCGACGTTGACGGCGCGGGTGGCGCCCATCTGCTTGGCCAGATCCAGGCGGTAGTCGTTGACGTCGGTGATCACCACATGACGGGCACCGACATGGCGGGCCACGGCGGCGGCCATGATGCCGATGGGGCCGGCGCCCGTGATCAGCACGTCTTCACCCACCAGGTCGAAGCTCAGGGCAGTGTGGACGGCGTTGCCGAAGGGGTCGAAGATGGCAGCCACGTCGTCCGGGATGTTGTCCGGCAGCTTGAAGACGTTGTAGGCGGGGATCACCAGGTACTCGGCGAAGGCACCGGTACGGTTGACGCCCACCCCCGTGGTGTTGCGGCACAGGTGCACCCGGCCGGCACGGCAGTTACGGCAATGGCCACAGGTGATGTGGCCTTCACCTGAGACCCTGTCACCGATCTGGTAGCCGCGCACTTCCTGGCCCATGGCGACGATCTCGCCCACGTACTCGTGGCCCACCACCATGGGCACGGGAATGGTGTTCTGCGCCCATTCGTCCCACTTGTAGATGTGCATGTCGGTACCGCAGATGGCGGTCTTCTTAATCTTGATCATGACGTCGTTGTGGCCCATTTCGGGTTTCTCCACATCGACCAGCCAGATCCCTTCTTTGGCGTACTGTTTGGCGAGCGCTTTCATCTTTACACTCCAGAACCCTTGCGGGCACAAATTCGGTTAAATCACGCCCAGTTCTTGGCCGACGGCGATAAAGGCGTCGATGGCCTGGTCCAGCTGCTCGCGGCTGTGGGCGGCAGACATCTGGGTGCGGATCCGGGCCTGGCCCTTGGGCACCACGGGGAAGCTGAAGCCCACCACATAGATGCCGCGTTCCAGCATCTTGTCGGCGAAGGCCTTGGCCAGCTTGGCGTCGCCCAGCATCACAGGGATGATGGCGTGGTCGGCACCGGCCAGGTTGAAGCCGGCGGCGCTCATGCGCTCGCGGAAGTATTTGCTGTTGTCCCACAGCTTCTGGCGCAGCTCACCACCGTCCGCCAGCATGTCCAGCACCTTGATGGAAGCATGGACTATGGCCGGGGCCAGGGAGTTGGAGAAGAGGTAGGGGCGGCTGCGGTTGCGCAGCATGTCCACCACTTCCTTCTTGGCGGCGGTGTAGCCGCCGGAGGCGCCGCCCAGGGCCTTGCCCAGGGTACCGGTGATGATGTGGACGCGGTCCAGGCAGTTGTGGAATTCGTGGACGCCGCGACCGCCTTGGCCGACGAAGCCGACGGCGTGGGAGTCGTCCACCATCACCAGGGCGTCGTATTTCTCGGCCAGATCGCAGACGCCGGGCAGGTTGGCGATGATGCCATCCATGGAAAAGACGCCGTCAGTGGCGATCAGCTTGAAGCGGGCACCGGCCTCGTCGGCGGCCTTGAGCTGCTCTTCGAGGCTGGCCATGTCGTTGTTCTTGTAGCGGAAACGCTTGGCCTTGCAGAGGCGCACGCCGTCGATGATGGAGGCGTGGTTGAGCTCGTCGGAGATGATGGCGTCTTCCGGGCCAAGGATGGTCTCGAAGAGGCCGGCGTTGGCGTCGAAGCAGGAGCTGTAGAGGATGGCGTCTTCCATGTTCAGGAAGGCGGCGATCTTCTGTTCCAGCACCTTGTGGCTGTCCTGGGTGCCGCAGATGAAGCGCACCGAGGCCATGCCGAAACCGTGGGTATCCAGGCCTTCTTTGGCGGCTTGGATCAGGTCGGGATGGTTGGCCAGGCCCAGGTAGTTGTTGGCGCAGAAGTTCAGCACGTCCCTGTTGCCGACATGGATGGCGGCCTGTTGGGCACTGGTGATGATGCGCTCGTCCTTGTACAGCCCTTCTTCTTTGAGGGTGGCAAGTTCCTGGCGCAGGTGGTCGAACAGCTTGGCACTCATGGGTGGCTCCGCGAAAACGATTTGGGCGCTATTGTAGCGAATCGCGGGCCAGGAAACAGTCGGACCTCTTTAACTTGCTTGACGTTTGCGTCAAGCCGCTCAGCGGGTGCGGGTCGCCAGGCGCCGGTAATGGTCTTCCAGGCGGGCTATGGTGTCCTTGGCCTCTGGCGCCAAGTAGGGGCGAATGAGGAAGAGCACCTTCAAGACCCCCTGGTAGATGACAGGCCTGGTGATGGCCGCCTCTATGGCCTGGGTGGTCTGGTAGCTGATCCAGAAGGTGACCATGATCTTCACCGTGTGGGCCAGATCCGGCAGGGACTCCTCGTCGATGTTGAGGATGCCCTCCTCCTTCAGGGAGCGGAAGATGGCCACTACCCTGTCCGCCAGCTGGGTCTGAACCTGGAAATACTCTTGGTGCAGTGCCGGGTTGCGGGCCAGGATGTCAGGCAGGCTGGCGTAGAAGAAGCGGAACTCCCACATGGTGTAGAAGACGCCGTCCATGTAGCTCATCAGGGCGTCCAGGGTGGGGCCGTTTTCCCTGGGCGTGAAGGCCGTTTCCAGGTGGCGGACATACTCGCCGAAGATGGCGTGGACAATGTCCTCCTTGTTGCGGAAATGGTAGTATAGGTTCCCTGGACTGATGCCCAGGTGAGCGGCGATATGGTTGGTAGTGACGTTCCGCTCACCCTTCTCGTTGAAGAGGGCCAGGCTGGCTTTCAGGATTTTGTCTCGGGTCTTCACGCTGCTTTTTTAAGCCTTCAAGGCGGTTTTTCCCGAGTCTATCACGGTGCCGGCATCCTTGGCACAAAGGGGAATTGATGATCATCGTAACAGGCGGCGCCGGCTTCATCGGCGCCAATCTGGTCAAGGCGCTGAACGAGCGTGGCCACAAAGACATACTGGTGGTGGACGACCTCACCGACGGCACCAAGTTCAAGAACCTGGCTGACCTCGACATCGCCGATTACATGGACAAGGACGACTTCATCGCCCGCATCGTCTCCGGTGACGAGTTCGGCCCCGTCGACGCCGTCTTCCATCAGGGCGCCTGCTCCGACACCACCGAGTGGGACGGCAAGTTCATGATGGAGAACAACTACGAGTACTCCAAGGAACTGCTGCACTGGTGCCTGGACCGGGAAGTCCCCTTCATCTACGCCTCCAGCGCCGCCGTTTACGGCGCCGGCACCGAGTTCCGTGAAGACCGCGAATGCGAAGGCCCGCTCAACGTCTACGGCTACTCCAAGTGGCAGTTCGACCAGTACGTGCGCCGCATCCTGCCCGAGGCCGAGAGCCAGGTGGTGGGCTTCCGCTACTTCAACGTCTACGGCCCCCGCGAACAGCACAAGGGCAAGATGGCGTCCGTGGCCTTCCACCTCCACAACCAGCTCAAAGACGGCAAGAACCCCCGCCTCTTCGAAGGCTGCGACGGCTACCCCAACGGCGGCCAGCAACGGGACTTCGTCTATGTGGGCGACGTCTGCAAGGTCAACCTCTGGTTCATGGACCACCCGCACCTGTCCGGCATCTTCAACCTGGGCACAGGCTCCGCCGAACCCTTCCAGGCCGTGGCCGAGGCGGTGATCCAGCACCACGGCAAGGGCGAGGTGGAATACATCCCCTTCCCCGACGAACTCAAGGGCCGCTACCAGAGCTTCACCCAGGCCGACATGAGCAAGCTGCGCACCGTCGGCTACAAGGACCCCTTCCGCACCGTCGCCCAAGGGGTGGCCGAATACCTGCAATGGCTTGACGCCAGGGCATGAAGGTATTGGTCGTAGGGCCGTCCTGGGTCGGTGACATGGTCATGGCCCAGGCGCTGTTCATCCGCCTGCAGCAGGAACACCCTGGCGCCACCATAGACGTACTGGCGCCGGGCTGGTCATTGCCGATCATCCAGCGCATGCCCCAGGTGCGCCGCGGCATAGCCGCGCCCTGGGGCCATGGCAAGCTCAATCCCAGGGCCCAGTGGCAACTGGCCAGGGAGCTGGCCCGCGAAGGTTACGACAAGGCCATCATATTGCCCCGCTCCTTCAAGTCGGCCCTCATCCCCTTCCTGGCTCGGATCCCCGAACGGGTGGGCTTCAGTGGCGAAGGCCGCAGCCTGCTGCTGACCGACGCCCGCAAGCGCCGCCCCACCCGGGACGGCAACCAGATCACCGACAAGACGGTGTGGCGTTACCTGGGCCTGGGGGTTAGCCGTGCCGACTATCGGCGCTACCAGTTCGAGGTGCCCTTCCCGGCCCTTGACACCGACCAGGCCAATATCGCCTCTGTGATGGCAAAGCTGGCGTTGCCCACCGACAAGCCGGCCGTGGCACTCTGCCCCGGCGCCGAATACGGCCCCTCCAAGCAGTGGCCCTTGGCAAACCACAGGGCCCTGGCCGGCGCGCTCGCCGAGCGCGGCTACCAAGTCTGGGTGATGGGCGGCCCCAAGGACGTGGAAGCGGGCGACACCATAGCCCAAGGCCAGGACGGGGTTTACAACCTCTGCGGCAAGACGCGGCTGGAAGACACAGTCGACCTCTTTGCCCACTGCCAGAGCGTCGTCAGCCACGACTCAGGGCTGATGCACGTGGCCGCCGCCAGCGGCGCCAAGGTGGTGGCCATCTACGGCTCCACCAGCCCCGACTTCACCCCGCCGCTCACCGATAAGGCCATCATCTTGCGCCACCCCATCGAATGCAGCCCTTGTTTCGAACGGACCTGCCGCTTCGGCCACTACCGCTGCCTGACGGAGATCACCGTCCAGCAGGTGCTGGAGGCACTGGCATGAAGCTGTCCGCCGTCATCATCACCAAGAACGTGGCCGCCGATCTGCCCAACTGCCTGAAAAGCCTGGATTTCGTCGACGAGATCGTGGTGCTGGATTCGGGCTCCACCGACGGCACGCTCAAGATCGCCGAGGCCGCCGGCGCCAAGGTCTTCGAGAGCACCGACTGGCCGGGCTTCGGCCCCCAGCGCCAGCGTGCCCAGCAGCACGCCCAAGGGGACTGGCTGTTCTGGATAGACGCCGACGAGGTGGTAACCGAGGAGCTGAAGGCGGGGATCTTGGCGGCCATCGAAGAGCAGCGGCCACAGGTGGTGTACAGGGCCAATCGTCTCACCGATTTCTTCGGCCGCTTCATCAAACACTCCGGCTGGTACCCGGACCGCATAGTGCGGCTGCACAGGAGCGGCGAGTACCGTTATGACGACGCCCTGGTACATGAAAAAGTGGACTGCAAGGGGGCTTTGGTCCTGGATCTGCCTGGCCACCTGCTGCACTACACCACAGGGGATTTCACGTCCTACCTGCAGAAGTCGGTGCGCTACGCCGGTGACTGGGCTGAAGACAGGGCCAAGCGCGGCAAGAAGGCGGGGCTGCTGTCCGCCAGCCTGCGCAGCTTCGTGGCTTTTCTTCGCAAGTACCTGTTGCAGAGGGGTTTTTTGGACGGTAAACACGGCCTGCTACTGGCCATCTTCACCGCCCACTACACCTTCAACAAATACGCGGCGCTCTGGATCAGAAGCCGCCGCTGACCGTCTCAAAGAGCACCCGCGCCAGCGCCGCTGAGGACTGGCGCACATTGAAGTGCTGGTCGATGCGCGCCCTGGCCCGTTGGCCCATGGCCTTGCACAGTTCCCTGTCCTCGTAGAGTTTCTGGATGCCGGCCGCTATGGCCTTGGCGTCCCCCGGCTGAACCTTGATGCCACTGGTCCCGTCCTCGATAAGCTCGGCGCTGCCGCCGGTGTCGGAGACGATGGGCGCCACCCCATAGACCATGGCCTCGATCACCGTCTTGGGCAGGCCCTCGCGCTTGGTGGAAGCCAGCACAGAGACGTCACAGGCGGCGATGACGGCGGGGGCGTCCTTGCGAAAGCCAGCCAAATGGATGCGGCCCTTCATGGGGCTGGCTTCGATGAGTTTCTTGACTTCAGGGGTGTCCATGCCGCCCCCTACCAGCAGCAGGTGGATGTCGGCGTCCTTTGACAACAGGTGGGTGGCGGCCAGCAGCACCGGCAGGCCTTTACGAGGACGGGCATTGGCCACGGCCCCCACCACGAAGGCTCCCGATGGGATGCCTAACTGACCAAGGTCAGCGGGCTGGTCCTGGTACCAAGCCAGGTCATGACCCTTGTAGACGGTGCAGACCTTGGCCTTGTTACCCCAGACGTGCTGGCGCAGATCAACCTCGGTGGCCTTGGCCACGCAGAGGATGCGGTCCACCCTGGGGCTCAGGTGGGTCAGGTAGCAGCTGAGGTCCCACTTGCTGATGTTGCCGGTCTGGCCCCGGTAAGTGAGCACTTTCACCGGCAGGCCCATGGCGGCAATGTTGACGTTGGCGATGGCCTTGTTGTTGAAACTGTAGACGGCCTCAAAGCCGCCTTCTTTCAACAAGGCACGGATACGCTTGATGGCGTCCCAGCTCAGCTTCTTCTTGGGGTGATAGGGGTGGACCCTGACGCCGGCATCGACGAAGCGGCGCACATAGTCGGCGTCTCCTTCGGTCATCACCTCGAGATCTATGCCATGGGCCTTGAGGCCGATCAGCATTTCCGCCTCAGGCCGCACCGAATTCCAGGTGTCTTTGTACGAGCTCACCACCAGGACTTTCATCAGTTACCCCTCCCCAAAAATCGGCGCCAACATAACACAGGCCAGGCAAATCCCGTACAATCGCGCCATCAACGGGGGGCTTACATGCACATCTGTCATATCAACCTGGCCAAGGGCTTTTCCGGCGGTGAGCGCCAGACCCTGAACCTGATCCAGAGCCTGGCCGGGCAAGGCGTTCGCCAGAGCCTGGTGGCGCAACCTCATGGCCCGCTGGCCAGGGAAGTCGCCAAGCTGGGCATCCCGATCAAGGGGGTCAGGCACTTCCTGAAGGGCCACAGCCAGGGGGGTGCCTGGGATCTGCTGCACTGCCACGACGGCAAGGCGGTGTATTGGGCCTTTATCGAACACCTGCTGCGCCGCACGCCCTACGTGATCACCCGGCGGGTGGACAACCCCTTGAGTGCGGGCGCCCTGACCCGTAATGCTTACCAAAAAGCGGCGGCCGTGGTCTGCTTGAGCCGGGCCATAGAAGCGGTCGTGAAAAGCACGGTCCCCCAGGCTCAGACCTGCCGTATCCCCGACAGCTGTTCTGACTTTACCGCCGACCCCGCCACCGTATCCGATATCCGTTCCCGTTATCCTGGCAAGGTGCTGATAGGCCAGGTCGGCAGGCTTTTACACCACAAGGGATACCAGGTCAGCATCGAAGCGGCCAGGCAGCTCCAGGCGACCCATCCCGACTGGCAGTTCCTGTTCCTGGGTGAAGGCCCTGAGAAAGAGACACTGGAAGCCCAGGCCCAAGATCTGCCCAACGTGGCCTTCCTCGGTCACCAGAGCGACATAGGCAACTGGCTGGCCGCCTTGGATCTGTTGATCTTCCCCTCGCTGACGGAAGGCATGGGTTCCACCATCTTGGAGGCCATGCAGCAAAAAGTGCCTGTCATCGGCAGCAACGCCGGCGGCATTCCCGACATCATTGAAGACGGGGAAAACGGTATTCTGGTACCGCCTGGCGACGCAAAAGCCCTTGCAATAGCCATGGAGGCCTTGCTGGGCGACCAGGCCCAGTGCCAAAGGCTGGTTTCCCATGCAAGAAAGACCCTGGCTCGCTTCAGTCCCCAGGCAATAAAGCAGGCCTACCTAGACCTTTATAAGACAGTCAGTCCTTGACCTATAAGGTACTGGAAAGCTGTAGTATCCTTTGCGCCTTGAAGGGGCCACTGTCGGCGAACATCAGCAGGAGCTAATCATGAGCATCAGGGTGATCTACCCCGGAACCTTCGACCCCATCACCAACGGCCATACCGACCTGGTGAACAGGGCCGCCAGGCTCTTCAGCCACGTGCTCGTCGGCGTGGCTGCCAATCCATCCAAGAAACCCATGTTCAGCCTGGAAGAGAGGGTGACCTTGGCCAGGAAAGTGGTGTCGCACCTGGACAACGTCGAAGTGGTGGGCTTCTCCGGCCTGCTGGTGGACTTTGCCAGCCAGCAGCGCGCCACTGTGCTCATTCGCGGCCTGCGCGCCGTCTCCGACTTCGAATATGAGTTCCAGTTGGCCAACATGAACCGGCGCCTCAAGCCCGATTTGGAATCGGTCTTCCTGACGCCGGCAGAGGAAAACTCCTTCATTTCTTCCACCCTGGTCAAAGAAGTCGCCATCCATAGCGGCGACGTCTCCCAGTTCGTTCATCCCGAAGTGGCCCAGGCCCTGTTAGAGAAAGTCCAACAGCGACAAGGATAAATTCATGGTTGTACGTTTGAGCGCCTTGGCCTCACTGGTGCTGATGAGCAGCACCGTCATGGCCCGCGGTGTCAGTCCCTACCTGTCCCTTTCACTTTCCCCGGAAATAGAGCACCAGGTGGAACGAGTGATGGTGCTGGCCGACAAGCCCATCATGACCAGGCCCATCGCCGCCGCCACAGTGCTGGAAGCCCTGCCCAAGGCCTGCGAAAAGGATGCCGTGCTCTGCGGCCAGGTCAAACGCTACCTTCGGCGGTTGATGGGCAGCGCTGGCGTCAGCCATGCCAGCCTGGAAGCCAGCCTGGCCAACAACAACAGCACCACCCTGGCCAACCGCCACGGCATGGCTGCAGACAGCAATTACCAGGCCTCAGTCAGCGCCTATTGGCAACCCAGCGACTACCTGCTGCTGAACGCCGGCCTGGTCAGCGACGAGAACAATACGACCCTCACCAACACCTTGGTCAGCCTGGGTGTCGATTACGCCCAGTTGGATATCGGCTATCGGGACCACTGGCTGTCTCCCATGACCGACAGCTCACTGCTGCTCAGTACCAACGCCAGGACAATGCCCTCCATTACCCTGTCCAACTACCAGCCCATCAGCTCCTGGAACGTCCAGTACGAGCTGTTCCTGGCAGAGATGGCCAGCTCCGACCATATCAGTTACCAAGGCGGCTATACCTCAGGCCACCCCATGCTGGCCGGTTTGCATCTGTCCTTCCAGCCACTACCCGGTTGGGCCCTGGGAGTCAACAGGGTGATGCAGTACGGTGGCGGCGCCCGCGGCGGCAAAGGCCTGAGTGATATCTTTAGTGCCTTTTTCCGCCCGGGCCATTCAGACAATACCAGCAACGGTGGACTCACCACTGACCAGGAGTTCGGCAACCAAGCCGCCTCCATCACCAGCCGCTTCATCTTCCCAGGCGAAACGCCCTTCTCCGTCTATTTCGAATATGGCGGCGAAGACACCTCTGGCGGCTCAAACTTCCGCCTGGGTAACGCTGCCCTGTCGGGGGGCATCCATTTTCCCCGCCTCTGGCAAGACTTCGACCTGACTTTGGAACTGTCGGAATGGCAGAACGGCTGGTATGTACACCATATCTACCAGGACGGCCTGACCAACGACGGCGCAGTCATCGGCCATTGGGGCGCAAACCAGCGCCAGTTCAATGATGGGGTCGGCGGCCAGAGCCTGATGCTCAACCTCGGTTGGCAACCGGAGTTCGGTGGCTTGGCCCAGGCTCGTTACCGTACCGTAAACAACCAAAGCTATGGCCAGCGTCACTATGACCGCAGCCAAGAACTGATCCTGAGTTATTCCGTACCCTGGCGCCTCTACCTGGTAGGAGGTGAACTGCAAATTGGGCGGGACGCCCTGGGTGAGAACTACAACAGGCTGACCGCCTTTATCCGTTTCTAGGAGAGAACCATGAAGTATGCATTGACGCTGCTGGCCGCATTGACGGTATTGCCCGCCCAAGCCGAGATCTTCATGGATGTCGGGATCAACGGTGCCAAGATCAGTCGCAACTTAGCCGGCGACCACAGCCACTACAGCAGCACAGGGGCGCATCTGGGGCTGGGCGCCAGACGTGAGGCCAGCGACCACAGCGACATCGGTGTTCGAATGGAGTTGGACAATGTCGACAACCATAACTTCTTTGCGGTCAGGGCCTTGGATTACCGTTACCGATTCAACGACAAGCTGGCCATCAGCGCCTTTGTCGGCGCCGCCCGCTATGATCTGGCCACCCCCGCCTATGGTTATTATCTCGGCACCGGCATCCAGTATCGGGACATCATGCCCCATTGGGATCTTGGTATGGACTTGCGCTACGGCGACAATGTGGCCAGGGACAAGCTGCTACCCAGCGATCCCCAGGGCAATAGCCCCGATTACTTCTACAACATCGCCGGGCTCAGCCTCTACCTGAGCTACCGCTTCTGAGTGAGGATGGTCTTGAGGGTGGTGTCGATGTAATAGGCTTGGTCAAAACGGCCTATGGACGTCACCCCTGCTTCGGCCAGTGTATGCTGGGCGGCAGGGTCTGCCAGCAGCGCCAGGGCCTTGTCGGCTAATCCTTCAGCCACTGGCTCTTCCAGCAGCCAATCCTGATAAGGGGCCGGCAGGCATTCTGAGGCCCCAACCCTTCTTGATGTCAGTACAGGAATGCCCATGGCTTGCGCCTCTGACACCACCATGCCGAACTCTTCAAAGCGGGCCGGATAGAGGAATATATCCAGGGCCGCCAGCCACCGTTGAGGAAGCCCGCTTTTGGGCCTGTATCGCACCAGCCCTTCCTTTATAAGGGGATGCGCTACGGCCCAGGCAGGCAGCTTCTTGGATCCCACTACAAAGAAACGGACATCAGGTCGCTGCCGCAATATCAGTGCAGCGCTCCCCAGCAGCAGATCCAGACCCCGTTTATGGAAATCCCCAGAGGTTACAAAACCCAGCACCGGCTCGTCAGTAAAACCCAAGGCCTTACGGCTGCTATCACGCCATTTGTCCCGAGCAGCCAGGTTGAAACGTTTGTCATCAAAGCCTGGGTACTGAACCAACACCTGCCGCCCCGACAGGCCGAAGTGTCGCTCAAGTGCCGCCTTTACCAACTGGGAGTTGGCTATCACCAAAGTGTCGGAAGACAGCTCAGCGAAGAACCGTTTCTCCAAGGCAACTTCCGCTTCAAAATCGGCGCGGTGCAGGAAGCCATTGGCCTCTGTCACCAAGTTATGCACGAAGAGGATATCGGCGTAGGGTAGTCGCATGCCATGGTCGACCACCAGCATGGGCTCCTTTTTCAGCCGCTGTGCCAGTTGAGCCTGAGACAGGGCCGCCGCCTTGACACCACTGCCGAAGAAGAACTTCCAAACGCCGCTGCCGGCTACCACCTTGAAGGGCTCGCCGCGGGCCTTAAGAGCCTTGGCTTGCATCCTTATCAGCTGGCCAGCGCCGCTTTTCAGATTGAGGTTGTGACGGTACAAACAGATAGTCATGGTCATCCTTAGCGCTGACAAATTCCACAATAAACGGTGCTGCGCCCACCGATGCGTACTTCCCGTAATTCGGCGCCGCAGGCCTGGCAGGGTTGGCCCTTGCGGCCATAGACCTGCAGCTCCTGGGCGAAATAGCCGGGCTTGCCGTCGGCGGCGGTGAAGTCCTTCAAGGTAGTGCCTCCTTGCTCTATGGCTCTGGCCAGCACCGTCTTGATGGCGTCCGCCAGCTTCAGGTAGCGCTCCCTGGCGATGGCGCCGGCAGGGCGGCGCGGGTCTATGCCGGCCATGAACAGCGCCTCGTTGGCGTAGATGTTACCCACCCCTACCACTATCGCATTATCCATGATGAAGGTCTTGACCGGGACCTGGCGTTTGCGGCTCAAGCTAAAGAGCCGTTCGCCGTCGAAATCCTCGGTCAGCGGCTCGGGGCCCAGTTTCTTCAGCTGCTCCGGTTCTTCCCCCGGCGGCACATAGAGCCAGGCGCCGAAACGGCGTGGGTCCGTGTAACGCAGTACCTTGCCCGTTGCCAGCACCAGGTCCACATGGTCGTGCTTACCGGGCGGTACAGGCTCGCCGAGGATGCGCAGGGCGCCGCTCATACCCAGGTGCACCAGGGCACTGCCCATGGCCGTCTCGATCAAGAGGTACTTGGCACGGCGGCTGACCTTGTCGATGACCTGGCCTTCCAGCAAGGCCAGGGCCTCGGGCACAGGCCAGCGCAGGCCGCGCTGGCGCACCTCGATGCGGGCTATGCACTGCCCGACCAAAAAAGGGGCCACGCCGCGGCGGGTGGTTTCGACCTCCGGCAATTCCGGCATCTCGGCTCCTTACAGCTGGTACTGGAAACGATAATCGGCCAGGCCAGGGAAACGGGCGGCCAGGCGAGCCCGCCAGGCCTTGAGCACAGGTTGGTCGCTCAGCGGATCCTGATCCCAGCTGGCGGCGGCCCAGAGCAGGGAACCGAGCAGCGACAAGTCGCTGTAGCCCGGCTCAAAGCCGGCAAAGAAGGGCTGGCTCCCCAACTGTTCGGCAAATCCGCCTAGCACCGACGCCAGCGCCGCCCTGTCGGCCTTCTGGCTGCAGTCTTCCAGACGCATGCCCAGTTGGGCCTCGCGGCTCTGGCGGAAATAGACCTGGTCACCCGGGGTCAACAAGGGGTGGATCACCGGCAACAGAAACCAACGGACGGCCGGGTTGAACTCGCTGTCACAGCGGTTCATGAAGGCCTTGGCCTGCACTGCCCCCTCGGGAAAGAGCGATGGGGCCTGAGGATAACGGTCTTCCAGGTAAAGGGCGATATCCCAGGACTCGTGGAGTATCTGGTCGCCGTCGACAAGCACCGGGACCTTGCCCTGGCCGGAAGCGGCGATGAGAGCCTTGTCGTTGTAGCGCCAGGGCAGCGCCTGGAAATCCAGGCCCTTGTGCCAGAGGGCGAGATGGCTACGCCAGCAATAGGGGCTGAAACGGCGCTCTGGGCTGGCACCGGCCAGTTCGAAAAGGGTGATGGGCATGGCTTCCTCCTTGCGGGGCCCAGCATAGCCAGGTGCCGGCCAGAAGGGAACGCCAGAGGCCGCTTTTGCATAACCCGTGGAGTGACCGACAGGAAAGTCGCCCACAACAAAGTCTCAGGAACACTTTTTGACGCCGCGTGCGGCGGCCCAGGAGGTGCCTCTCCGGACGTGAGGCACAACAGAAGCGCCAGGAGCGCTTCGCTACATCGCGCCAGCGATGGCCCGAAGGGTAGGAGGCAGGGATGCCAGATACAAAAAAACCCGACCGAAGTCGGGTTTTTTTGCAAGAGGCCTGATCTTATTTGATCTTGGCTTCTTTGTAGAGAACGTGCTGACGAACAACCGGATCGAACTTTTTGATTTCCATCTTTTCCGGCATGTTGCGCTTGTTCTTGTCGGTGGTGTAGAAGTGACCGGTGCCGGCAGAGGAAACCAGCTTGATCTTCTCACGAATACCTTTTGCCATGGTTTACCCCTTAGATCTTCTCACCGCGGGCACGCAGGTCAGCCAGTACGGCGTCGATGCCCTTCTTGTCGATAATACGCATACCCTTGGTGGACAGGCGCAGCTTCACGAAACGGTTTTCGCTGGCTACCCAGAAACGGTGGGTTTGCAGGTTAGGCAGAAAACGGCGACGGGTCTTGTTGTTAGCGTGGGATACGTTGTTACCCACGACCGGACCCTTACCGGTTACTTGGCATACTCGGGACATGTAAATTCTCCAAAAAACATCAGCTCGAGCGATTATCACCTCGAGGCCGTCGCCTCAGGCGCAGAGAGGGCGCAATTTATACAGAAAAGCGGCGGCAAGATCAAGAAAGATCAGAGCCATCCCCGCTCGGCGAAGGAAACCGCCTCGCCGTCCCCCACCACCAGGTGGTCCAACAGCCGCACATCCACCAGTCCCAGGGCCGCACCGAGGCGCTCGGTGAGCTGTCTGTCGGCCCGGCTTGGCTCGGCGATACCAGACGGGTGGTTGTGCGCCAGTATCACCGCAGCTGCATTGGCCGCCAGCACCGCCCGTACCACTTCCCGGGGATAGACGGCGGCCGCGTCCAGGGTGCCGTGGAAGAGTTCCAGCAGCCTGATCACCCTATGCTGGCTGTCCAGCAGTAACAGGCAGAAGACCTCCCGGGGCCGGTCGCGCAGCTTGCCGATCAGGTAACGGCGCACCTCGTCCGGGCAGGTCAGGGCCCCTTCCCGTTGCAGTTTCTCTCCCTGTACCCGCACCGCCAGTTCCAGGGCCGCTTGGAGTTGCACGTACTTGGCGCTGCCGAGGCCGGGGCCCTGGCAAAAACGGGCCAGGTCGGCATTGAGCAGGGCCCGCAGGCCACCAAATTGCCCCAGCAGCTCGCGGGCCAGGGCCAAGGCGTCTTTGCCGGGCAGGCCCACCCGCAGCAGTATGGCCAGTAGCTCGGCGTCGCTCAGGGCACCGGCGCCAAGCGTCAGCAGCTTCTCCCTGGGCCTTTCCCCTTCGGGCCAATGCCGTATCCCCATGGCGCCTCCCTGCCCGTTGCCGGTAATTAAGGGTAGTCCAGGGCCGGGGGCAAATATGCTATCTTAGCGGCCTTCCACCGGCGGAGCCCTTGACCATGAGCCTATCTGACAAACGCATCCTGCTTGGCATCAGCGGCGGCATTGCCGCCTACAAGAGCGCCGATCTGGTGCGCCGCCTCAAGGAGCGCGGCGCCGAGGTACGGGTGGTGATGACGGCCTCCGCCAAGGAGTTCATCACTCCCCTGACCCTGCAGGCCCTGTCCGGCAACCCTGTGGGCGACAGCCTGCTCGACCCCAACGCCGAGGCGGCCATGGGCCATATCGAGCTGGCCAAATGGGCCGACCTGATACTGGTGGCCCCGGCCAGCGCCAATGTGCTGGCCCGCATCAATGCCGGCCTGGCCGACGACCTGCTGACCACCTTGATCCTGGCCTCGGCCGCTCCCTTGGCGGTGGCCCCGGCCATGAACCAGCAGATGTACAGGGCCGCCGCCACCCAGGCCAACCTCGAGGCCCTGGCCCGCCGCGGCGTCGCCATCTGGGGCCCCAACGGCGGCGAGCAGGCCTGCGGTGACGTGGGCCCGGGGCGGATGAAGGAACCCCTGGAGCTGGTGGCGGAAGTAGAGCGCCATTTCGGCCCCAAACCGCTGGCCGGCCGCAAGCTGGTGATCACCGCCGGCCCTACCCGCGAGCCATTGGACCCGGTGCGTTACCTGTCCAACCACAGCTCCGGCAAGATGGGCTTTGCCCTGGCGCAGGCCGCCGCCGAGCTGGGCGCCGACGTCACCCTGGTCAGCGGCCCGGTCAGCCTGGCAACCCCGCTTGGGGTCCGGCGTCTGGATGTGGAATCGGCCCTGGAGATGCACGAAGCGGCCCTGATTGAGGCGGCCGGCTGCGATCTCTTCATCGGCTGCGCCGCCGTTGCCGACTACAGGCCGGCCCAGCACGCCGAGCACAAGATCAAGAAAGACAACGACAAACTGGTGGTGGAGATGGTCAAGAACCCCGACATCATCAGCGACGTAGCGGCCATGGCCCAGCGCCCTGGCCTGGTAGTGGGCTTCGCCGCCGAGACCCGTGACGTGGAGCATTACGCCCGCGACAAGCTGGCCCGCAAGAAGCTCGACTGGATAGCGGCCAACGCCGTCGGCAGGGGCCTGGCCTTCGGCCAGGACGACAACCAGCTGACCCTGATCGGCCACAGCACCACCCTTCCCCTGCCCCAGGCAGACAAACTGACACTGGCCAGGCAAATGCTGGCGCACCTGGCCACCCAGCTCAGCGAGGCAAAATGAAGACCCCCATCCAACTGAAGATCCTCGACTCCCGAGTCGGTACCGAATTCCCCCTGCCCGCCTACGCCACCGACGGCTCGGCCGGCCTGGATCTGCGCGCCGTCATCGACGGCCCCATAGAACTGGCCCCGGGCGAAACCACCTTGGTGCCCACTGGCCTTGCTATCTACATCGCCGACCCCGGCCTCTGCGCCACCATCCTGCCGCGCTCCGGCCTCGGTCATAAGCACGGCATAGTCCTTGGCAACCTGGTGGGCCTTATCGATTCCGACTATCAGGGCCAGCTGATGGTATCCGTATGGAACCGCGGCCAGGACGCCTTCACAGTCCAGCCCGGCGAGCGCATTGCCCAACTGGTGTTCCTGCCCGTAGTGCAGGCCCGCTTTGACCTGGTGGACGACTTCGCGGCCACCAAACGCGGTGAAGGGGGCTTCGGACACTCCGGACGGCACTGACCGCGCTTTTTTCCTGCCTGAACACAAGATAAACTTGTGTCTACCTATCAAGGGGCCGCACTGCGGCCCCTGCTTTATCCTGCAGGGAAGTTGTAACCATGGCCAACGCCAAGACCAGCCGCCGCGAACAAATACTCCAAAGCCTTGCCCAGATGCTGGAAACCCAAGCCGGACAGCGGATCACCACCGCCAAGCTGGCCGCCCAGGTCGGGGTATCCGAAGCCGCCCTCTACCGGCACTTCCCCTCCAAGGCGCGGATGTTCGAAGGCCTTATCGATTTCATCGAAGACTCCCTGGTCTCCCGCATCAACTTGATCCTCAAGGATGAAAAGGACACCCTGACTCGTATCCACCATATGCTGCACCTGTTGCTGGCCTTCGCCGAGAAAAACCCCGGCCTGACCCGTATCATCAACGGCGACGCCCTGCAGGGCGAACAGGAAAGGCTGCGCGACCGCATCGAGTTGCTGTTCCAGAAGCTGGAAACCCAGCTCAAGCAGGTGCTGCGGGAACGCCGCCTGCGCGAAGGCAAGGGCTTCGCCGTGGACGAAGGGGTGCTGGCCAACCTGCTGCTGGCCTTCACCGAAGGCCGTATCGGCCAGTTCGTGCGGTCCGGCTTCAAACATAAACCCACAGACGGCTTCGCCGCCCAGTGGCAGCTGATCGAACAACAGCTGCTTTGATGTCGGCCGGCAGGGCGTCCCAACCTCAAGATGGAGATGTCATGCAGGAAGAACAATCTGAACTGGTCAGCCGCCTCAGCCTACCGCTGTTCCAGGCCAGGGGCTGGCTGCGGCTGGTGGGCGTCATGGCCATCATCGGCGGCGTCGCCCAGGCCCTGTCCATCGTCGGGCTGCTGGTGGCCTGGCTGCCGATCTGGATGGGGGTGCTGCTGTTCCAGTCCGCCGGTGCCCTGGAAGGGGCCCAGCTCGGCTCCGAGCAGGCCATGCAGGACGCCATGGCCAAGCTCAAGACCTACTTCACCATCATGGGCATCCTCACCCTGATCGGCATCATCTTCGTGGCCATCTTCCTGTTGATGGGCGGCGCCGCCGTCTTCATGGGCTGGGGCGGCCACATGATGAAAGACTTCTGAAAAAAGGCGCCTTGGGGCGCCTTTTTTGTCAGAAGCGGTAGCTGGCCGTCAGGTAGAGGCGCCTGTGCTCCCCGGCGAACTGACCGGTGCGGTCGATAAGGCCGCTCACCGCATAAGTCTTGTCGAAAAGGTTCTTGAGGTTGAGCTGGACCAGCCAGGCCCGCCAGCGGCTCTGCCAGGAGGCGTCGAAGACGGTGTAAGCCTTGATGCGTTGCCCCTCCTGGTTGACCTGCTCGCTGACATGGTCGGCACCGAAGGCGATGGCCGAATCCCAGGCGCTGATGTCGTAGCGGGTCCAGAGCCCCAGCTGGTGGCGCGGCGCATTGGCGAAACGGTCGCCAAAGGCGCGGCTGATGCCGCTGCTGGCCTCCAGCACCCGGGTGTCGTTGTAGGCGTAGCTCAGGTTCAGTACCCAGTTGTCACTCAAGTCGCCCAGCAGATCCATCTCCAATCCCTGGCTGCGCACCTTGCCCAGGGCCTGCAGCTTGTCCGTATCTTGTGGATCGGTCTGCAATATGTTCCGGCGGACTATGCGGTAGGCCGCCAGGTTGAGGTTGATGGCGCCGTCCAGCCAGTAGCTGCGCAGCCCTGCCTCCCACTGCCGGCTCTGCTCCGGCTCGAAGGGCCCGCCCTTGGCCGCCAGCTGGTTGCCGGGAGCCTGGGGTACAAAGCCGGTGGACCAGCTCAGGTAGGGGTGCAGCCGGTCGCTGAGCCTATAGGTGCTGCCCAGCCGGTAGGAGAAGCCGCTGTCGTCATGCTGCTGGGCCTCGCCGCTTTTCCTGTCCAGTACCCTGTCGTTGAAACCGTCCAGGCGCAGGCTGCCGGTGATGTCCCAGGCCGGGGTCAGGCGCCACTGGTCCTGCAGGGAAAGGCCGTAGCGCAGGGCCCTGGTGTCCGAATCTGTGATGAGGTGCAGCCGGTACTCGACGGGATCGGTGACGCCGTATTGGGGGTCGCCGTAACTCAGCCCCAGCACCCCGTCCGCCTTGTTGGCCCGCTGGTAATGGAATCCTTCCTCCTGGCGATAGCCGTCGGCCCCCAGCAACAGGGTGTGGTCGCCCAACTCCGCCACCAACCGGCCGGTCACGGAGGCGGCCTGGGTGTTGCGTTCCTGGTCCCGGTACTGGCGCTCCGTCCAGTCGGCCAGGCCGTCGCCGTCGCTGTCGGTCATGCTGGCCGGCTCGTGGTAGCGCTGCAGCTCGCTGTTCTCGAAGTAACGCAGCGTCAGCTGGCCCGACAGCCAGGCATTGAAGTCGTGGTCCAGGCGGGCCTGGAGCACATCGGCCTTCAGCTGCTGCACGTCAGAGGCCTCGTTGGCGTTCCAGCGGCGGTCGGCCAGGAAGTTACCCTGGCTGTCGGCGGGAATGCCCCGCAGCCGGGCGCCGCCCAGGTGCTGGTCGATATGGCGCCACTGCAAGGTCAGGGTGCTGTCGCCAAAGTCGACGGCGTAACCGGCGTCCAGGATGCGGTTGCGGTCGTCGGTGTTGAAGCGGTAGGGGTTCTGGTGGTCCTGGTAGAGGCCAAGGCGGTAACGCTGGCCGGCGTCTGTCGTCAGGGGCCCGGACAGCTCCAGGCCCAGGCCGGCGAAGTCGTCGTTGCCGAGGCGCAGCTGCAGGCGGTTGTCCCGCTCATAACCGGGCTGCTTGGTCACGTAGTTGATCAGGCCCCCCGGCTCGCCGGCACCGTAAAGGGCGGCGCTGGGGCCCTTCAACACCTGCACCTGCGCTATGCCGAACAGCTGGGGGATGGCGAAGCCGTTGAAAGGGTCGCCCCGCACGCCGTCGTAACGGATCTCGTCCTGGCGGAAGCCGCGGAAGGTCACCGCCGAGTAGGCGTTCTGGCTGACACCGCTGATGGAGCGGTAGAGGTCGGTGATCTGCAGCGCCGCCTGGTCCTCGATCAGCGCCTGGGGCAGGATCTGCAGCGACTGGGGCGTACGGGCCAGGGGAGTAGGGGTGCCGGTGGCCAGCTCGCCGTCGTCGACCCGGTAAAGGGACTGGGCGCGGCCGACGACGGTGATGCGCTCCAGGTCGCTGTCGTCGGCGGCAAGGGCTGACATGGCCGCCAGGGCCAGCAGGGAGAGAGACTTCATCTGGGACTTCCTGTGTGCCACCAACGGCGGCCTGGTCAAATCACAGGGCGCACCTTAAATGAAATCAATTCTCATTTCAATAATGCGTTCGAGCGAAAGAAAGGCCGGCTGAGCCGGCCACAAGTCTTGCAGACATCAAAAAGGCTTAACGCCTCGAACATCCTTGTCCTCTTTGCAACGGCTATCAGACGCCGTATTGCTCGCGATAGTTCCGTACCGCCTGTAAAGAATCTGCCATCTCCGGCTGCTGCTCCAGGTAGCTGATGAGGTCGGCCAGGGTGATGATGGAGATCACCTGGCAGCCGAAGTCCCGCTCCACTTCCTGGATGGCGGACAGCTCGCCCTTGCCCTTCTCCTGGCGGTCCAGGGCGATCAGCACACCGGCAAGGGTGGCGCCGGCGGCCTGGATGATGTCCATGGACTCGCGGATGGCGGTGCCGGCGGTGATCACGTCGTCCACCAGCATCACCCGCCCTTCCAGGGGGCTGCCCACCAGGCTGCCGCCTTCGCCGTGGTCCTTCTTCTCCTTGCGGTTGAAGCAGTAGGGGTAGTCGCGGTCATGGTGGTCGGCCAGGGCCACGGCCGTGGTGGTGGCGATGGGGATGCCCTTGTAGGCGGGGCCGAACAGCAGGTCGAAGTCGATGCCGGCGTCCACCAGGGCGTCGGCGTAGAAGCGGCCCAGCTTGGCCAAGTCGCGGCCGGTGTTGAAGAGGCCGGCGTTGAAGAAGTAGGGGCTCTGGCGGCCGGATTTGAGGGTAAAGCTGCCGAAACGCAGCACCTGGCGCTCGATGGCGAATTCGATAAAGGCTTTCTGGTAGGCTTTCATGGGGTCGCTTCCATAAAAAAGCGGGGCCCTGGCCCCGCCATTGCACTCACACCAGCGCGGCGCGCTGGGCGTTGAAGAGTTCGCGGATGCCGTTCTCGGCCAGCTCCAGCATGGCGTTCAGCTCCTGGCGGCTGAAGGGTTCGGCCTCGGCGGTGCCCTGCACTTCGATCATGCGGCCGTCTTCAGTCATCACCACGTTCATGTCGGTCTCGGCGCTGGAGTCTTCCTCGTAGTCGAGGTCGCAGACCGGCTCGCCGCCGACCATGCCCACCGACAGGGCCGCCACCATCTGCTTGAAGGGGTTGGCCTTGATGAGCTTCTTCTCGACCATCCAGGAGAGGGCGTCGTGGAGGGCCACACAGCCGCCGGTGATGGAGGCGGTGCGGGTGCCGCCGTCGGCCTGGATGACGTCGCAATCCACGGTGATGGTGAAGTCGCCGAGGGCGCCGAGATCCACGGCGGCGCGCAGGCTGCGGGCGATGAGGCGCTGGATCTCCATGGTCCGGCCGGACTGCTTGCCACGGGCCGCCTCGCGGTCGTTGCGGCTGTGGGTGGCGCGGGGCAGCATGCCGTACTCGGCGGTCACCCAGCCCTGGCCCTTGCCCTTCAGCCAGCGGGGCGCCCCTTCCACAACAGAAGCGGTGCAGAGCACCTTGGTGTGGCCGAATTCCACCAACACGGCGCCTTCGGCGTGCCTGGTGTAGTTGCGGGTCAGGGTGACGGTACGGGTCTGGCTGGCTGTTCTGCCGCTGTGTCGCATGGCAAGTCCTGGCAATAAGAAGTGGCGGCCATTATAGGGGATGGGCACCCGGGGGGCCAGGCGGCGGCAGCAATGGCGGCCACTTGCCTGTATACTGGATGCCTATTTGGTAAGGACCACCCCCTATGACCTACAGCATGACCGCCTTTGCCCGTAAAGATGTGCGGGCCGACTGGGGCAA
The DNA here is from genome assembly GCF_030450055.1 of Gallaecimonas kandeliae. Taxonomy (NCBI): domain Bacteria; kingdom Pseudomonadati; phylum Pseudomonadota; class Gammaproteobacteria; order Enterobacterales; family Gallaecimonadaceae; genus Gallaecimonas; species Gallaecimonas kandeliae. The sequence continues at coordinate 147,403 of NZ_CP118480.1, read as the reverse complement.
CGCCTCCTGGGAGATCCGCTCCGTCAACCAGCGCTACCTCGAGACCTACCTGCGCCTGCCCGAGTCCTTCCGGGGCCTGGACCCCGTGCTGCGCGACAAGCTGCGCGCCCGGCTCAACCGCGGCAAGGTGGAGGTGCAGCTGCGCTTCGAGGCGGCCGCCGCCGACGCCAACACCCTGGCCTTCAACGCCTCCCTGGCCGAGATGCTGATGGCCCGCGCCGGCGAGCTGGCCGCCAAGGTGCCCGGCGCCCAGGTCAACGTGGTGGACGTGCTGCGCTGGCCCGGCGTCATGAACGCCCCTGAGGCGGATCTCGACGCCATCAGCGAAGATCTGCTGAAGGCCTTCGACGACACCTTGCAGGACTTCATCGACGCCCGCGCCCGTGAAGGGGCCAACCTCAAGGAACTGATCGAGGCCCGCCTGGCCGGCGTGCTGGAAGAAGTGGCCAAGGTCCGCACCCGCATGCCGGAAGTGCTGGCCTGGCAAAGGGAGCGGATGCAGAACCGCTTCGAGGAAGCCAAGGTCGAATTGGACCCCGCCCGCCTCGAGCAGGAGATGGTGATGCTGGCCAGCCGCGTCGACGTGGCCGAAGAGCTGGACCGCCTCGAATCCCACGTCAAGGAAACCCGCGCCGCCCTCAAGAAAGGCGGTGCCATAGGCCGCCGCCTGGACTTCATGATGCAGGAGTTCAACCGCGAGGCGAACACCCTGGGCTCCAAATCCATCAACGCCGACATCACCGCCAGCTCGGTGGAGCTCAAGGTGCTGATAGAGCAGATGCGCGAGCAGATCCAGAATATCGAATAAGCGACATCAAGCGATTGAACTGTCTACAAGGCCCTGATAAAAGGGCCTTTTTTGTAGGCGCGTTGTCTATGAAAGTCTTTGTCCATCTCACCAAAGCCACCTCTTTATGGGTAGTACCGTGGGTAGTACTACCCAACAAAATCGCCCGCTAGTGATAAATTTCTGCCGGTACTACCCACCTCTGCTCCGTCTATCCAAACCCCATGAACCACTACACTACGACCCGCCAACCAAACAGCGTTGAGCCTGTTCCAGCAGCACGCCAAGAAGGTAAGTATCCACCACCGCTTGCACAGCAAGGGGTCTCGCACCATCTGAAAAACCGGCGGCAAACTTTCCCCTGTACTACCCACGCTTTTTTTGCTGAAGTCGAGTGACTACATCTGGGCGGTGATACCCCCCAGAAGAGCTGACCAACAACAACCCCCACACCACAAAACCCTGACTTCGCGGCTCCATGAGCCCGGCGAAGTGTTTCCCTATGGCTGGAAAACAGAAAGGAGGCTGAAGCCTCCTTTCTGTGTATCGGTGTGTCTGCGGTTCGCCTGGTCAGCATCAACTCATGGGCATCAACAAGAGGAGATGTGTCGCTATGGGCAAACTCACGGCGAAGACTGTTCAGTCTTTGATTAAAGAAGGAAAACCCAACAGGTACAGTGATGGCGATGGGCTAAACCTGATACTCCCCCGTAAAGGCTCAGCCTACTGGGCACTCAGATATACGCTGCGCGGCAAACGCCAAGAGTTCACCCTCGGAAAAGAAAAGCATTTGTCGCTTTCTGAAGCCCGTTCAAAGGCAGAGGATGCAAGGAGGATGGTACGTAGCGGCAACAACCCGATTGTCGAAAGAAAACGGGAATCAGATGTCACCATCCGCACGCTGGATGAACTCTTCAGCGACTGGCATCAGGAACGATGCCGGTGGTTGAAGCATCCAGAAATTCCTAAGCGAATTTACTGTAAAGACATATCACTCAAGTTGGGCTTATATCCCCTAGCAACGATCACCCCGTTGGAGATCAGGGCTGTACTCCGGAGCATTATCGACCGTCCAAGCATCGCCAATGACGCTCTGATGTACCTGAAGCAGCTGTTCAATCACGGCATAAAGTTGGGGCTACTCAGCAACAACCCAGCCGCCGCTTTGAAGGTTACAGACGCTGGAGGTATCGAAAAGAGTCGCGACAGGGCGTTAAGCTTGGAAGAGTTGCACAAGGCTTTTCAAATATTCAGGGAGCAAAGCGATCAATTCACCAGGGACAACTACCTCGCCTGTGCTCTACTTCTTCTGCTGGGTGTTCGGAAAAGTGAACTGATCGAAGCGACTTGGGCCGAGTTCGATCTTGAACGTTCGACTTGGGAGTTGCCTGCTGGCCGAAGCAAGACAGGCATAGGGTTCACCATACCACTGCCTCGGCTAGCCCTGACTTGGCTAGAAGAACTTCAGGTGCGTGCCTGTGGTTCGGATCACGTCTTCCCGAACCGCCGCTCAAGCAAGCGCCAGCACATGGGCAAAGATACCCTCAACAGGGCGATTGCAAAGTTGTTTGGTAGAGAAAAAGCCAAGAACGGCATGTCAGAAAACCGGATGGGAGATCTCGAATACTTCACGGTCCACGACCTACGCAGAACCTGTCGAAGCCTGTTGGCCGCTGCCGGTGTGTCTGGAGATGTCGCCGAACGTTGCCTCAACCACAAACTTAAGGGCTCTGAGGCCATCTACAACAGGCACGATTACTTGGAAGAACGCAGAGATGCACTGGAGAAGCTTGCCGCCATGGTTACACCTCTACTTTAAGGGCAAAGTTCAGAACCTGCCTTGCTGCCAAACTTTGATCATCTCGGCCAGTTCCTCTTCCTCACAATAGAAGAAGGCTGTAGGAAGGTTCAAAACCCTGGCTATCGCCCTGACAGTCAGGAAATCGGGAGCATGGACTCCGCGTTCATACTGATTCATGCGTGCAGACGCAGCAAACTCGTCAATCCCAGCTGCAATCCCTAAGGATTTCTGAGAGTAACCGCTCGCTAACCTTGCCTCTTTGAGGCGACGGGAGAAAGGGGATTCGTCCTTAGCTTGCATGTACCTGAGTGGTTCAGCTTGAAAGCTAAGATTCTCTGAGCTTACACTCGTCACAGATACTAAGGATTACTTAGTTAACTAAAGGACGCAGGCCAGCCTGACAAAAAACGGCTTATGTTTAACCGGAAAAGGAGAAGTCAAATGAAAGTAAAAGTCTCAAAATTAAAAATTGTTCTTTTATCAATAATAATGATTGCCTTATGTTCTCTTGTAGTTCTTTCGGTTTCGTTTCCTAGCCTTTTCGAAGAAGTTCATAATGAACATTCCTATCATCATGCCAATCCTTTTGAACAGTTATCTCAAATACTTTTCTATTCCTTTCAAGTAATTATTTATCCGCTTGCTTGTATAACAATAGCATTCCTTGTTTCAATGATGATAAATATTTCCTATTCATCTAACTCCTATGCTTACAAGAGCAATGGATATTTAATATATCCAACGTTCTTAAGTAAAATTCCATTAACGATAAAACTATCAGAAATAAGCAGCATTACTTACGATCCGAAGCAAGTTAAGATTGTAAGGGAAGGCGGTCAAGAGTTACTTCTATCAAGCACGGCATTTGGAGACACTGAAAAACTAAGGGGGCTTATTGAGAGTGTAAAAGCAGATATTAATAAGCACTACTCATTATATCTGAACAAGTCATCCATAAAGACAAGGGAAGCGCTACAGAAGGCCATTACTATAGCCGAACGGTCGTTTTCAATAGGTAAGGAAAAATTTCTATCAGAGTTTAAGAAAGGCGATGTATTACTTACTAAAGGCATAGCGAAAGAAAAAGCAGATGAAATATCGGAAAGAATTTCCAAAATAGGTTTGCAGACCTATTCAAAAGAGAGAATTAATCGATCAAGTTTAATAGGAAACTTTGGATATTCGATTCCTTCTCTTGTTTATCTATCTGGAACATACAACGTTCCCGGATTTTTTCTCGCCTGGGTTTTCTACATCAATTATCGCCTTCAAGGCTGGGGAGCAAAAAAGCTTGGCCTCGGTTTCATCATTCTTGCCATGGTAGCCGAAACGATACAACAGGTTGGAAACATGGAGAGTAGTGATAACAGCAGCGTTCTTGTAATACTATTTCTACTAGACTACATGATTTCAATAATCTTATCTTTGCAAATACTTAAAAACCTGGAGGGAACTGGTATCAAGTATTCGAAACCTTTGGCAGTTCTGCTCGGAAGTGTCTACGCGAACTATAAAATCAACCGTCTTGGAAATGATGAATTCCGTCGTGCCACCGAATCATAAGGAGAGAACTATGAAAAGGCAGCTACTTGTCGTTACTGTAGCTCTTTCTTTGGCCGCATGCTCGAACGAAGCGGTACAGCTCGTTAAGAACTACGAACCAGAGGATTACGGCAACAAGACCGGTCCAGCATTTGAAGCGACCTTCAATTCACCAGAATGGACTTCTGAAACGTCACCCAAGGGGTACTCGATCGTGACCTTCACCGGCTACATATCCGAAGAAACGCACCAAGCCGTAGTCGATGATTATCTATCCATGTTTGACGAAACTCCTATGTACAGATCACATGTGATTGGAAGCGCCTGCAAAATGATGTTTCTCGGCCCCGCCTTCAACTTACTGGAGAAAGGCGAAGACGTAGCCAGAAACGCTTTGATAGAGTGCTTGAAGAATGAATGGAAGGCTGGTGAAGCGGTAGAGGTTCAGTGGTCCGTGTCAGGCGGTGAAGTCACGCTAGAAAGTATGAACAGCCACGCTTGGGTAGGCCAGCCTTTTACTAACATCAACGATTATATCTATAACTAAGGCCTGCGCAACCACGTCCAGCCACATGACGCTCTGTAAAACGAAAATCTGTAAATACGGTTAGTCACCAACATCATCAGGAGGAAAGGATGACTAACCATACAGAACTTCTGTTCAGCATTGACGAAGTAGCGAAAAAACTCTCAGTTCAACCGACTACAATCAAGAAATGGATACGATACAGAAAGCATCCAGGCCTGACCAAGCACTTCAACAGTGTTGGTATCACCCGAAAGAACTTTGATATCCATGGCTTCATTACCAAGAAAAAACTCGATCGGTACCTGAGGAGTAAGGATGGACTCAAGTTGCTTGAACAGGCAAAGAGAAAGCAAAGCGGCCCCTCTAATAGCAGAGCATTAGAAGCTATAAGCAATAATGTACCTTTGAATGATAGTAGAAGCATATGCAATCATAGCTTCAAGCACCTCTCTCACCCTATCTACCTAAGTAACCGTCCATACATGAAGAAAATAAGAGAGGGCAATAGTAAATTCCAAAAGTTTATCTTCGACAAAGAAAAGTTCTACGTCATTTTCGATAAATTGAGTGTGGTAGGGGAAATTGAGCAGATTGCAATGACCAAACTGAGACAGGGTCTCTTTGATGGTCTGAAAAGATGCTTCGGCAAAAAGGCTAAAGTAAGACGAGAATTCAAAAATGGTAATCTCTATCTGTATGCATACTGCGTTGAGGTAAAGTCACAAGTAATACATCTATCATTATACAACAAAAAAAGAAACCCTAACCAAATACGATTAGAGTTCAACCCTGACAAGCTTCAGCCACGGCATCTTATCAAGTTACTAACGTTCATAAAGAAAAAAATTGGCTCTGAGAGTTATTGTGATTTCTACGACAGCCTTAAGGTTACTAGGGTAGATATCGCCATAGATATTAAGGATGCCCCTATCCACAGTGTTATATCGAATAGTCGTAGCAATGAAATAATGAAATTCTCTGGTAGTAACAAACCAGATCCCGAAACACCTATGAATAGAATAACAGAGACAAGGACTCTGGGCTCCAAGCATGGATGCCAGCTAAAAATATACGATAAGGCTACAGAATTACTTTCTACTCAGGGGATAGATTTCGGTCATTTCTTAACCCGCATTGAGTGGAAGATCATCCCAGGAAAGAGCCCTCTTTTAAAAAGGCTAGCATCGCGTAAGTTAAGTAAGTTCAAAGTTCCAAGAGAATATTTCATGGGTACGAAGTTTTATAACATTGGGATCATAGATCACGTAAAAAGGAAGGAGCAACGTCAAAAGATTTTGAACGATGGATTGGACAGCTACTTAGATACTATCAGGGATAAAAAATATCTGAGGAGGTTCAGAAATCGCTTGAACAACTACTTGATAGAGTTTCCCTATCTCCAACTATCTAAAGAGGCGAATCTTCATATCAAGGAATGGGCCACCTTCTTTCGATACCCAGTTTTGTCATCAGGTGACGATGCTTGATGTCTTCATCAAACTCAACAAAGCGAAGAGGCAGACACTCGTATGCCAAACATGCACATCATTGAACCGCTGTCGGTAGTTCACTTCTCTCCGTATAACCCGGAACTTTCGATGCACCTCAGGCAGGGGGACCTGGATGGTGCATGCTCGCTCTATGCCGTGGTTACGGCGCTGATACTTCTCGGCAAAGTTGATCTGTTCGAAGTGAAGTATGGCCATCGGTTCGATGGCCGTACACGTTTCGGGAAACTTCTTTCCTGGTGGAACCGAAGCGACCTCCTCCTGCGTGAAGGCCAGGAGATACATGTCGTTGAACATGCGCTCCATAGTTCTTACGGCAAGGAACTTTCGGTAGAACTACAGAACTTCTGCCACCTCGATCCAAAGTTCCTAATCGATACTTTGAAGTCGAACGCCCCGATTCTACTGGCCTACACGGCAGTAGAGAACTTTGCACACATGACCTGCGCGGTCGGCTTCTGCGAAACCGATAGTTCTGTGGACATACTTTGCCTGGACCCCAGTTTCGCTTCGCCAGTCCTGTGTTGCTGGAACGAAGTCATCCGCATACCGAAGGCCAAAAGAACTTTGGCACGGTCGTTCGCATCCGGTCACAAGTTGCAGACCATCAGCGCAATCGCCCTGAAGCGGTTCAATAGTTCTGACCCGCTCTCCTTGGCTTCGTGAATCTGTAAACGGAAGGAACAGGGGCATTCCGCTCCTGCTGACGAGCGAGCTGACACCAAGAACTCTTCGCTCGTCAGAACTTCCAGTTCACCAGTCCGCCCTTAGCAGATCCGAATCTGTAAACGGGAGAGGTCAACGGTGACATCATTTCAGAGATACAACTATGGCCAAGAAACTGATAAAACTTCCTCAGGTAATGAGCATGACCGCACTGTCTCGTCCAACCATATACAATTACATGAAAGATGGAAGATTTCCGCGTCAGGCTAAGTTAGGCCCAAGGAACGTTGCGTGGAATCAAGAGGAGGTCGAAGCTTGGATAGTTGAGAAATTAAACCAGCGAATTTAAAAACACTACAAAATAAGATTTTTCTATTTTTCAACTTTTTCGGCACTTACGTATAAATTCCCGCTAGGAGTAGCGTTTCGGAGATAGTAAAACAAAAAATTTCACCATCCTAATCAAACAAATCTTAATATTTTTATATTACTTTTCAAAGATACGCTCAGATGAGGAAACTTAGAATAGCAAAGTTTAACTCCGAAATCATTCAAGATGCAACAACAATAACTTGCCTATTAATTTTATTCGATAGCTTCTGAGATTCCCCAGAGCACATCCGCTAACTGAAATACTGTTTCTGCGCTTCTGCTCTTGAGATGAATACCTAGTTCCGCACTTATTCCAAGAGATGCGCGGGTTAAATTGGCGGATCCAACATACGCTGATGTGTTGTGGGCTACCAGCTTTGCATGAAATGTCTCATATCCTTTCTCGGCTGCTCGCTGATATATTCTAATGGTTAGTAGATGTTTAGCCTTGGATTGTAGATCCTTGAGCCTTAACTCGTCCTCAATCTGCTGGACACGGGTAATGAGTCGGATTTTAGAGCCTTCCGGAACATGTCTGGTAAGCTCACCTAAGAAACACAGCCCTTCCTCGTCAAAGAACGGCATGACAAAATAAACCGGACTGCCTTTTGGGGTGGTAGATACCATCTCGCGGAATAGCTCATCGGTACGAAGGATCGGCGAACATGGTACACAGGTAGAGATCGCATCGCGAAGCGCTCGTGCATGCGAGCCCTGAGTAAGGACTATATCAGCCTGTTCATTTTCCCGAGATGCTAGAGCTTGTAAGGCCCCTGTGAGCCGCCATCGCAGTGTCGGTTCAAACCTCTTAGTCCGTTGCCAATAGCCGTCGCGCTCTATCAGCCAATTTTGTCTAGCGAGTATCTGCAAGACTCGAAAAACATCCTGACGGCGTGCCAGAGGTATGCCTGCTTCACTAATCAGACGATCCAACCGAATCCCACTTGATCTCGTAGACTCCATCACGGACAAAAGAACTACAGCAGTACTTCCTACTGGAATCAAAGCCTCAAGCAACAGATCTGGTTTTGGCGACAGCAGCATGCGCGATTTCCAAATAACCTGGCATCTCGTCCTGGGCGGAAATCTGCCAAGGTACTGGACCGCCACACAGATAGGCCCGAGAGAGGAGGCGATTCTGGGCAAGACAGGCTGTTTCAGGGATCATCAGACAGTCGGGACAAGCGCCACCACCCTCGTCGCACAAACTTCCAGCACCACACTCTGTGGTATGAGAAGCCAGGAGTTCTTTCAGGATGTCTTTGTTATCATTGCGCCATACGGAAGAAAGGTTACCTAAATCCAGGGTTGTACCATTGCGATAGATGACAAACGCAAGATCTGCCGGGAAGATGTATTCGCCCATCGACCCTAGATCTAACCCTGAGCGTTCTGCCACAACTTTCATTAGCACATGAGCATAGCTATGCAGCAGGCCATACACGAGTGGATAGACCTGGCTCATCTGCTCAGCACCGATATTGTCTAAGAATCGCCCAAAAGGAACAGCATTCTCAAGCAACCGCCCGCCGAATCGAATTGTGTCGCTCGGTGACCAAGCAAAACTATCCGCTGGTGTTGGGTTAATGGCCTGAAGCCAGTCGTACACTAGACTTGGCTTTAGTCGGAAATAATACGCTTCATTAGTCTGGTCGATGATGTAGATCGGCGAACGGAAACGGCCCTTAATGTTCTTCTCTAGAGGGAACAGATTCAGCTTCACAGGCATTCCCCCCGGGCCAAAGCGGTCGCGCTCTAAGATTGGCTGATTGCCGACGCGGGTGAAGCCAAATGTCATGCGGCATAGGTTGAATTCGCGAATTAATCCGCAATCGACCAGACCCAGTCGTGGAAGTAACGCCTTGATGCACTCTATCTGATCAGCACGAGCATCAGGATCGCGCGGTGCAAGATCAGCGTCTGGGGCTGCAAAGGAGACGTAGGGCCGTCGACCCGCCTTTCCTGGGTGCCTAAGGACACTGACTTCTAGGGCCTCATGCTCGACTGCAAGACGGAAGGGATCGAAACGCATCGAGAATTTTGCACGTTGGGCGAATACGGCTTCCGCTTCTGCACTCAGCGCGTGTTGCTCAGGGAATAGATCAGGATGTTGGTTTAATAAAGTATCCATGCTGATACGGAGTTTGTCGGCCTGCTCGTCCACAGAGACCTGAAGCACCGGGCGAATTGTTTCAGGCACTAGTGCCAGCGCATCACGGGCATCGGTAAAGCGCTTGGCCTCACCTTCCAAAGTATCGGCATCCTGGGCAAAGCCGCGCTCACGCAGCGCTAGAGCTAACTCTTCGAATGTCGGTCGTTCACCGTGACCAAAACCGAATTGAGTCGCGATAAAGTGGACGAGATCTGATTCACGACTTTGATCCAGCAGGCTCATGATCTCGGGATTGTCTCGGCCAAACAGTACGAACTGGTCGCTTTGAGCGTAATGAGCCGCCGATGCACGATATGAGATTGCTTCCATACGCGCATAACCTGGGCGACTTTGGACTTGGTCCTTCAGACTCTCGAGCGTAACAGGATCATTCTGTCGCATCTGAGCGAAATCAGGGGTGTTACAGTTTGCACAAACAAACCGCCAATGACTTAATCCACGCGGATCCATAACCAAACGAAAAGAGTCATTACTGCATTGAGCACAGTAGGATCTCGGGCGTTGCAGGTAACCTTGACCATCCTCTCCAACACGCCAGTCGTACCGTCCGGGACGAAGAGGCTCCCAATGACCAGATGGATGGACATGAATGACATCCAACTGTCGCCAACGAGCAGGACGATGACAGTTTGGGCATTGGATGAGATTCTCCATCTCCTTCCGTGTCTGTTTTACAGTGTCAAATCCTCGATATAAGCCGCATCCCTCGTGTTCGCAAACGAATGTTAATGGAGCAAGGGTGTAACCCATATTGACTGGTTTCACGAGCATGAATCGGTCAAGTGTGACCTTCCCCAGCTGTCCTTGATTCAAAATCCAATCGGATACACACATTGACGCCATTGGCACGGAATCAGAGGCAGTCTGCGCACGCCGCACCCATGATTGAATGGCCTCATCCAAGCGCAGGCTGATCTGTGCACGCACTGATGGAGTCGGCTCATATAGGTTGTAATGCGTCTGAGGGAGTGGAAGCGCCATGCACGCCCCAAGGCCACCTTCAAACGGAAAAAACACACCCGGAGCATATGATCCTGCCAACTGGCTCTGAGAACGGTTCATACTTTTGGCCTTGGATTCCTTTTGCCGCTCAGAATCCACTTCCATTTGGTTTGGGCGATAGACCACGAGTATCTCCTTATTCAGAGTCCTTTACGGATCAGGTCCATAAGAGCACGCACATCCGCATCTTTCAGGCTTTGGTCTTTGTAGTCATGATTAGCCTTAACGATGACTCCCCCGGTATCGACGTCACGAAGTGACGTCATAGGGGCATGGCCCAAAGGACAAGTCGCCATATAACTTTCGAATGAGTTTGGGCAGTGGTGCTCCATTTGCATGCCATTGATGAGCTCATCGACTGTCTCACGAATCATTGCTCGGTAATGTGGCTCAGCAGCCGGCTCGAATCCATTATCCAAGCCAATGGCCTCGCTCAGGAAGTTCACCATGTCGCTTCGAAATGTTACTGGCTGGCGTTTATATGCCTGCAGTATGCTTGAGACAAGGCGATCACTCTGCCAACCATCCTTATCGTCGTCGAGATTAAGAAAGTTCATCATCGGGCGTACACCCGCGAGATACCCCATAACCATACTGGGCAACGACCGAACGATGGCCTGCTCGGCCCAGCGATCTATTGCTGCGGGTTGCACCATTCGCTCCAAAAAACGATGGAAACCGTCAAATACCTCGACAACGTAACGGTCTCTTCTTTGCTGTGGGGTGGGGATCAATACACAAAAGCCGGTATGCGTCCTTCCTACACGTGAAGACGCCTGAATATATTCAGCAATGTCTGATGGCATGCCAGCAAAGAACATCGAATTAAACTCATCCACATCCACACCATGCGACACTGCCGATGTGGCGATGATCGAGCGCATCTGATCCACTATCGGTGGAAACTCCTGGCCAGTGTCAACACGACGCTGAGCATCTTCAATAATGCTCTGGATCTCTCCTTGTTCGACTTCGGATGTTATCAGGCGGGTAGGCATTGGTGAGTAGTCTGACTTCTCATAGGCATGGATACGTTTCGCCTCAGGCCATTCGGCTGCTTGAACCTGATCTCCCCCTTTTTTATTGGTCACATAAGTCAAAGCAATGCGATGAAGGTCTACCAAAGTTAATAACTGCGAGGCATTTGCTTCAGCCAGCTGGGCATCGAAATAAAGCCCGTTTGGACTTTCCGGATCCAGACTATTCCTCATCAAGGACCTGACTTCTTCAAGATCTCCTTGCCTCAATCCTTCATAATAAAGCGTGATAGTACGGTGGAAGTGACCAAGGATTGCCACTGTAGTTGTTGTATGTGGTCGACCATTGGTCAGGAAAGCAATATAAATGCGTGACCAACTTGTGCGATGCTCTTCAAGATCCTGGGCATCCTGGATGTCTGGCATTACTGCATCCTCACGAAGTAATGGTTCGGCATAGAAGGATCGGTAGATGTCTGGGCCCGGATGGGGGAAAAGGACGGTAGGAGTACTCCGCTGGTACAGATGTTCCATCTGCCTATCCGGCTGAGAAACAGTGGCTGAAGCCGCAATGACTTTGGCCCTTCTACGCAGACCATCTGGGGCAACAGCCATACCAGCCGAAGCAAGTCGCGTACTTCCCAGGCAGTCCAGCATTGCCTCGAATAAAGTCTCGAACAGACCAGCAAAGGTCCCTAGCGACTCATCCAGAAGGTGAGCCTCATCCTGGATAAGCATTGATGGAAAAGGATCGTGAAAGAGGGGGACACCAGAAGGATACGCAGGGGCAAGTGGGTAGTTTTCATCCTCACCAGCAGCACTTTGTGGACCGGGGTTTTGAATTTGCGGTGGGGCTAAACGGCCTGTTGAAGAGTCTCGGGTTGCGGCTGCGCCAAACATACTAAATAGATGTCGGATAGTACGAGTGCTCTGGCCAATAAGGGCCAACTTGTCTACGGTGCCAAGCAGTACGGAAGGTGCAAAGGCGTAAATATCCTCATCGCAGATATAAAAGGGAAGTGCCTTGTAGGGTGTACCACAATGGGAAATGCACGACTTACTGGTGCATACATGTGCAAGTGTCCCCCCTGATGCTCGCACCCTCCGGAGAACAGTTTTTGAGCTACAAAAGGGGCAGTGGGTCAACTTACGCCAATCGACTTCAGCCTGCTTGTAATTATCCTTCAGACCAGCAGGAATCGGCCTTTCTACACCAACATCCTCAAGGTAAGGAATGTTCTGAATCTTCGGGTCACTGTGCCAGTTCGGCGTTCCTGTACTCCCCACCCAGAAACCAATGCTGAATGGCTCGCCAGAGTATTCTCTTTTGATACGAATGGTTTCGGCGAATGCCATTGCCTTAGCTGTACGAACGGCCTGCTGTATGGTCAGCAGCCGCAACGGGTAGCGCATCATTGCGGTCACCCCGAAAGCCTTACCTCGTAAACGATCTAGAAATAGATTAAAAAGCAGCAGACCAAGGAAGGCTTCAGATTTACCTCCGCCAGTAGAGAAGTAAAGCAACGTGACAGCCTCATCCCTGTTGCGCTGAAAGCTGTGCTTGAAATCACTCATTCTGGTAACAAGCGAGGGCAGACTGGCCAGAATGAATGCAACCTGGAATAGGCGCCATGCCCCATCATCATTCTTGAGCTTGTCCTTCATCATGTCGGCCATTGCTTCATTCATAGCCAACCATGCCTCATAAGGTGCACCTCTTGAGTCACTTTGAGGACCTCGGCCGGACCAGTGCTTGCGTGAGATTTCCAGTATAACTAGACCGTCGCGAATACCATCCAATTCACGTCGCCAACCAAGGTCCCTGTCTCTTTCGAAAGCGTCTAGCTCTGCTTGATGATTCGCATTGTTCCTTTGACTCTCGCTTCGCGAGAATTCAGCATCAACTTCTCGGATCCAATTAACATAAGCCTGAACCATAGGCATAAGACTTTCATGGCCATCAGCTTGAGCAAGGTGGCGAAATCTTCGGTTTATGCCTTCATGGTCTCGAGCCCGCATGCGTGGTTGATGGAAGCGTGGTGCCCAAGTTGTGCGCAGCCTCAATTCGCCAGGATTGGCTGGTAGGCGTTCAACGCCTCCGTTGAACCCCATGGCTGGGTAATTCAGGAAACGCTCTACTGCGTAGGATCTCTTTACTCGCGACATGGGCAGCGGCAAATGTGCATTTTTTGGCAATATCACGGTAATACTTACGCCAAACAACGCCGGATCGTAGGCATCAATGTCCTGTGCCGGAGGACGTGTACGATTCTCGACCAAAAGTGTCAGATTAGTCTGGCCATCAACTTGCCAATCGTCGGTAACCCTGCAAATCAGGACGGGCTCAAGGGGTGGTAGAACCATTGGATCGTCGCTTTGTGCTGTTCGCTCCAAAAACTGACTCCAGTCCAGCAAATCTGCAACCTTGCATTTCAGACCTTTTCGATAGACTCGCCCAGCTTGCTCTGGCGCCTGACTCCAGGCCACTAGCTCTGAGGCCAATTGTTCTTTCAAAGTTACTGAAAAGGCTTGGGTGATATTCGGCCAGGTAGATATATTCTCAAGGTCCAGGTCTAACTCGGGGAATGGCAAGTCCACCCGTTCCCAACGATGAGGAACAGGAAGGGGATCAAACAGCGCATTTATCTGAGTTGTGTCCGCAAGATTTGTTGTGCCTGACTGACCACCCATGGCTGTAGCTTCGTCCTGCTTGCTTTCATTTTCTGGGCCAGGATCAAGGTCCGAAAGGCTGACATGTGGGAATAAAGCTGGTGGAACACCATGCTCAATCAACCAGATCTCACGTAATTTCAATGCACGTTCTTCTCGCGAGATTCCATTAACATCATCTGGAGGAGTAGATAGTCGGCTACTCACCCATTCTCGCATGGAATTCTGCGCTTCCCGAGACAACACAGGTACAGGACGCACACCTGGACGCATCAAATCCTCATTCTTAGGAAGCATCCTTACATAGGCTGAAACCTGGATCTGAAGTTTCAAATTTCCGGGAACCGACTTTTGAAGTTTTAAACGAATACCGTGCGAAGAAATCACAATATTGCGACGAGTCTCATCCAAGTCAGCTTCACGTGTCGGTGGAAGCAGAAATCCCGACACCAGCTGATCCTGAGGGCGTACGCGGAAGAGTACCTTACCGGATTCACCCCCACCGGAAATCCGCTGGTACACTTGGCCCAAGAGAGCCTCGGATACTGCCTCCTTAAGTGATGCGTCTATCTTTAAAGGCGCAATACGCTCAGGCACGGGTAGCCTCCTTAGTGTGGATAGCATTCAGAGTGAAAAGTTGACTAAGAGCAACATGATGCAAGTCAGACAAAGCCTGGGCTTCACTGCCACAATAGGCTGCCGCACTCTCTGGATGAAGAAGACACTGCAGTAACACGGCATGACGTTCGCGGCCTTTAACACGCCTTGCCCCACGATAGCGGACAATGCCCTTCCAATACGTCGGCACAAACAGCTCCGGGAGTCCTACTGCACGCGCAAACTCTTGAAATATGTCGTACCTTTGAGGAGCATGGGATCGGCCATGGAGATTGTCTGGCTGCAGTATGGGCGAGAGCCAGTCTTTGATATTGCTCAGCTCGATGTCCGTCCGGAGTGCTTCCGACATAGCCTGACGTATGATTTCTGGCCGAAGTTCTGGTTTGGCAGGGTGTCTGGCGTAAGCAGTTCTCAAATTGTCGTGGTACGCTTTTAGACAGTCGACGAATGTTTTGGCCACCATCATTCGAGCCAATGCATCTTCGGACAGTACCTGATTCATGGCCATCTCGAGGACCTCGTCGGGCCACAAGATGACATCCCCAACCTCTAATCGGCGAGCTACGACCGGTTCAAGATTCAAGCTAGAGACTAGACCTTTAGAACGATAGACCGTCTGATTTCCCCACAAGCTTCGCGTAGATCCATCATCCAAGGTCACCCGAATAGTTCCGTCGGAAAAAGAACCGGGGCTGGAATATGCTGGCAAGGTGTCTTCAAGTAGGTCGAAGATCTCTGGGGATGGACGATGCATAAACAGATCCATGCCAGGTTGTTCCAACACAGCTTTGACAACATCGCGCAGTCCCGTTACCCGCACTTCTAGAGGCCCCAAACCTGGGGCCTCTAGCAGACCATCTAGGTAACGTTTCATCCAGCGTAGAGTTCGTGGCGTTAATAACCATTCGAACGGAGTAGAATCCGTCTTAAAAAGGAGATGATCGAGCCATGGCTTGTTCATGTCTGTGAATAAAACGGGCTCATGAAAAATTTCGCTCCCCAAGATCTTTAATTCTGAGGAACGATGAAAATGGACGCCGCAATTCGCGTAATCGTGTGCGAGCAATTCTTTTTCTAGAAAGGTCTTCACAACGACATGTACATTTCTATCCTGCTGCAATGTAATTCGGTCAAGAGAACTCTTGAAGGCGTAAACCATAGGCTGCCCATGGGCGATCCAATGCTTATGGAGCGTATCCATCGACGTCACTAGGTAATGGAGTTCATCGTGTAGTGGACCGGCTTGCCCCTTTTGCAGAACTTCAATTAGTCCTTTCTTCGCCTCCAGGGCATCCCATTGGCGGTGGATACGACGCTGATCAGGATGTTCAACCAGCCAGTTTTCAACTGAACGCAAAGGAATTGTGAGATTTGACACCCCTGTTATCCAAAGGTAGGCGCGCCAAAGACTGGGTTCCAAGCTCCCCCCACAATCTGGATGCTGAATCAATCCTATTATCTTGGATGCAAGCCGCGTAGTTTCATTATCCACTGCATAGGGTTGTGGCCAGCCGATTGGAGTCGATGGTGGCGTTTCACTTATCGTGGTATTGAGCCAATTACCTGTATGGATATGCATGGCTGCGTCTGAAAGAAGTTCTCGAAGCCAGCGGACTTCAAGATCACTTAAGTCGTCGAGTAAGGCCAATCGTTGACGAACGCGGATCCTGAAATCTAGCCAATCATCCGGCTGATCAAAGAAAACCCATAAACCAGGAGGTTTGGCGTGTTTAGGGAAGGATTCCGCCAGAGATTGCACAAAGTGAATCAGCTGTTCGGGACAGATATTTAGCCCATTCAGGACCTTCCGTCGCCCATCTAAAATAACAAGGTCTGGTGACATTACTTTGGCACCGAACGCTTCAATTAACCGTCTAATTCGGTGCTTTCGATCCAATCGGCCGCCCAAACCTATTACTGCGGAAGGTGCTTTGGCCCACGCATTGTAGGCCTGGATATTCTGGCGAATTGCTTTCCGGCGGGAACGGGCCACGGAACGGATCGTATCTCTCATGACTCTAGGGTCAGTTCCAGGCCACTCCATTTCATTGTCTAGAATTTGAAAAACAGGGATCAAATCGCGCATCGGCGGATGAAAGCGCGGAACATCAGGGCGGTCCTCAACCGAAGCCGGGTCGAAGAGGAACTGAGTCACTGCTGATGTAAACATGCCTTGTGAACACAAGTATTGACCCTGGTTCTTTAGCCTGTCTCTATCTACGCAATATCGGTGCAGATCTGACAAGCCGCGATCCATTACTGGGTAGATCAAGGTTCGAAAACCTTGAAAGTCACCATGACCTCGACGGCGAAGATTAGCCATAGCATGCAGGAGCGCGGGGTGTTCGGTCAGGCCGGGCCACACAAGGTCACTTTTTGCCTGACTGGATCCAGCAAGAGAGTCTATCGCCAAACATAACACTTCAGTCGCCTGAGCAGGGACTAGCCAGTGATGCTCCACCGCCGTGCAAAACTGTAAATCTAGCTGCTGTATGTTGTTTTGTTTTGAAGTGTCAGTCATAGAACCTCCGCAGCGCCGATAAACCCGGTCAGCGCGGAGACATCTGGAAGGCGAAGATACTGGAGCTCGTATATCGAAACGTTAGTGGATGAAGCACGCATAGAGAACAAGCGATCAACTGTGGGGTGGTTTAGCAATTGAGCCAGCCGCTCGGGGGTAATCTTGGGATCGATAGCCTCCAATACAATTACGTGATTCTCCGCAATGAAACCCCGATGTTCCTTTATAAAGGCCCCGCTCAGCGCGGCGCAGACCAAACGCTTTGATTGCTCGGGGGAGGATACTCGTTGGATTAGTACTGCTGGCCGGCAAATTACACCCTGCGCACCGTTCGCAACCTCAACCCAAGAGGGGCGCTCCTTTGTACCTATGGGTGTCCATCGAAGGGCCCCGGCTCGCACGTGACTGTCCCAGAGCAAAGGGACGATGTCGGCCTTGTCTGGAGGACGCTCAACATGTCTCGGTCGAGGGTCGCGATAGTTGACAAGATTGCCAACCCGAATGCTGTAACCATAATCCTTGAGAGATAAATGCCATCTGGACGATTCTTGTAGTACAGCAAGATCCTCCGAGCGACGTGGTAGGACCCAAGGCATATCCTGGTCTTCAATTTTTACAGCACCTAGACTCAAAGATTTGCCATCTTTGGAGATAGCACTGATGCGTGCTTGGCCCTGTTTGGCGCCCTTGTGCAATATGGTTAGTACCGCATCCTGTTCGGCACCATAGAAAACCCCGCCTTTCTGGTGAACCAAGGCCAAGTCTGTCACCGCAGCCTCTGCAATCAACCTTGACCTTAGATGCGAGAAAGTTTTCCCAGACAAATAGCTCATAGGAGTTACTAGTCCGGCGTGTCCGCCTGGTCGAAGCAAGTCAAGTGCTCGGCCCATGAACAGACCATACAAATTGAACTGTCCGGCACACAATGACCGAAGCCTCTGGTCAGCTAAAGTTTCGATTTCCGTGCGGATGAGTTTGCGATAGGGAGGGTTGCTGACAACCAAGTCCACTTTGCCATTCAGATCGTCAAATGCATTTAGGCCATCTTCCACGCGAAGATCCCACTGAGGAAATTGACCTGTCACCCGGATGTCCTTGGCCATGCTTCGATCGAGCAGCCGACGAGTTATCTCGATTAAGTGTGGGTCAATATCTGCGCCATGTATGTGCTTCTCGACATGGCTCATGCGTGCTTCAGGGCTCATGGCCTTCAAAGCTGGAAGCCTAAGTACGACCTCCAAAACCGGCACGAGGAACGCAGCTCCGCCACAAGCTGGATCTACAATGTGGCCTAACAAAACTTTGGGCGCCATATTACGGATGCGCCAAAGCACGGGTTCGGTCAGCAATGGAGGGGTAAAATAGACTGCTTGGTGCTTGCGTTGCTCTGCGGGCAGGAGGTGGGCGTAAAGGCATCCAAGCCAATAGGCCGCATTCTCGTGGTCTAAAGTTTGAAGCCAGGTCAGAAAGTCCGTCACAGCTCTTTCCCAAGAGACTTCGGATTCGCAGATTCCACGCTCTAAAGGTTCTTCACTACAGCTCCAACATTCCAGAATTTCCTGGATTAGACTTGACGGGTCACGCTGCTTCCCATTTAAGCGCGACAGGGTTTGAGCATGAGAGGAGAACGCTCTGAGATAATCCTGGTGAGAGCTCAATGTTTTTCTATCCCTTGAGTTAATACTGGGCCGCCATTCACCGAGTTAACTTAGTCACACCCAGATTGATTTGGATGGGTCACGACATCCACCCCGGTCGTGGGAGTACTTTAAGTGGTAGGCGACCAATTCTCATTTCCTTGAGTATCAAGTCTTAACGTATAACGAAACCCATGCATCTGGTAACCTTTTTCTACATCCAGTGCAGTGCCCATCGGCGTTGTTGATTAAATCAGCCCCTGGAAAGCCTGCTCCTAAAGGGCTTGCTGCCCTTAGCTGGCCTGGCGAATAGGCATGCCGAGGCCCAACATCTTGTTCATCACCTTCACTCCAGCCAAAGCCTCTGCTACTTACCCATTGTAGTCGCGCAAACTCAGCTTCGGGCTGATGAGCTGCTTGTGGCGGGACATCGCCGTTTCAGCTTTTGAGCGTTGGTGATAGCGGCTTTCTCTTGTCCACTCGGCCAGTTGCCCGGCTTTCAGCGCAGCGACGGCCTTATTCCGAGGGTGTCCTTCCTCCCAGTGCTCAGCTGTTTTGCGAGGTGGGATAGTCGCCTTGACGCCTCTCCTTTTCGGTAGCCGATGACAGACTTTGCTGTCATAAACACCGTCGGCGCTGACCTGCCCGATTCGGCGGCGCAGTGGATTCAGCAAGTTGGGGAATACTTCACTGTCACTGACGTTTTCCAGGCTCACTTCGGCAGCGATGGCCTCATGGGTGTGGGTATCTACGGCCAGATGCAGCTTGCACCAGATCCAACGCTTCTCCTTACCGTGCTTGTGTTGCTTCCATTCGCCTTCGCCATAGGGCTTGAGGCCGGAGACGTCGACGACGAGATGGGTAACAGGGCTTTTACTGGGTAGGCGATAACTGATGTTGACCGTCTTGACCCGCTTGCAGATGCAGCTATAACTGGGCTAGGCCAGTGGTAGGGTCATCAACTGAAACAGCGAGTTGATAAAGCCTTCCTGGGCGCGCAACGGCAGGCCGAACAAGCCCTTGAGCATCAGCGCTGTCTCGATGGCGGTGTCGCTGTATTCGAAGCCTCGCCCTCGGCTGCCGTGGTGGTGCTGACAATGCCAATGGCGGATGGCCGCCTCATCCATCCAGAAGGTCAACGAGCCTCGGTTGACCAAGGCGCGGTTGTAGTCTGCCCAGTTGCTGGCGTTGTGCTTGGCCTAGCCAATTTGGCTTTTCCCCATCGATACGTCGGGGATCGGATCACAGCTAAGCAGAATGGTTCAGTGCATTTAGGAAACAACGCCCCCTCAGGCTGCCAGTGAAGTGGAAGTGACCGTTTGCCTGCCCCAAAAACTACTGGCCAAGAACCCGGTTGGTAGCTGGACAGAGCCTTCAACCAAGCCAATCTCAAGTGGGTAGTACGTCGGGTAGTATGATCTTCAAGAGCAGGTAAGACCCACGGCTAACCTATTGTTTTAAAGAGAAGTAGCCAGCATAGTCGACAAACAGATCCAGAATATCGAGTGATGCCGAGGCCTTCTGCCTGATAACAAAAACCCCGCTCAGGCGGGGTTTTGTATAGATGACTCAGCTTGTCCACTGCGTGGCATGTGTAGCAGATAACCACCTCATATTCGCCGGTCTTACTCCGGCCTTCCCAGGCCTTCCCAGGCCTTCTTCCTGACGGGCCATCCTTGCAGGCTCCGAACTTCACTGAAAGAGACCAGAAACCTCCATAATCAGACTAGAGGACATGTCCACAAGAACTCATACTTCACCATAAAATTTAAAAATCAATCGTCATACTTAAATAAGCAATGATGTCTTATGAAAGCAGGCTACAACCGAGGTCACTGATTTTCGTCAGCAGCACCTGTCGCTTTCCCTGGTTGGGTTCTGCATGCGCCTGCTCAACCAGCATGGACAACTCTTGATGTCCTTGATTCGTAGCGTCGAATTGCGGCACGCTCAGATGCTTGAACACGTTACCTATTTGGGTCTTGATGACATGGCTTTCGATAAACTGGCGCACTTTCACGGTATTCAGCATACCACACAGGAAGTACGCTGGTTCTGGCGCATCAAAATCCACAAAAAACAACTTATGGTCGGGTACGACAACCCGCTCGCCAGCACCCGGAACTGAGGCGGTTGACACCACTGCGGCGCAAAAATCCTTCTGCTCCGCCCAGATCACCTTCCATGGCGCGAAGGTATAATCTCCAACGTTGTAGACAGCGTAGTAAGGCGCGTTAGGCATTCGCCCACGATAGGTTGAACGACTAACTAGCAACGAACGGAATGAAGCGAAATAGCGGCCCAACAGTGGCATATTGGCATCGATCAGTGCTTCAGCACCACCATACTCTTCCTTAGTAATGCCACGGTTAGGCACTAAAGCATACAACTCGTCTTTCGGGCTGACGTAGCAAGCCGAGAAGTCACTGGCTCCTTTTAACAACGGGAATAGCATGCCCGGCTCAATCCAATAGCGCTGCTTTGGCCCAATGTTGGTCTTACCTGCCTCCGGACGGGTTTCAACCTGCACCAAGTTGCCGTCTTCGCTGACGCGGGGGATGGACACGAAATAGATTCCGTTCAAGTCAACAGTAATGCCTTTGCGCCCTTTTGCCCACTCGCTTTGTCCAGTCAGGGAGGCCATTGAGGCAAACTCCCCAATCGGTAGAACCGCCCAAGGTGAGCCTTCACCACCAACGGGCGTTGCTTCCTGCCGGTCAATGACCACTCCAGACAACGCGGCGACCTTGTCCAGTGATGCCGAAATGACTTTCTTGGCTCCCGGTGCGGCATTCCACACATAGTAAGGCAGAGGAAAGTTCGGCACACGAGAACGGCTTTTGCTGGCAACGAAAATGGCTGTCTTGTTGGCTGCATCCGGAAAGGGTTTCAGCGACTTGAGATCGTCTACCGACTCGGGGATCAGGTTATAGCCATCCTTGATGCGGAAGCGCCGAAAGCCTTCCGATGAAGGGGACTGAAACAGGGTTTGTGTAACCAAGAAGGCTAGTCGGCCTTCTTCCTTTAGCCACTTATCGGATACCGTGTACGAAATCATCGCTGAAATATCCAACTCGTTGCCGCCATGACGTGGTGTACTGGAGAAAATGTCATAGTCGCGGCAGGTTGGCATGACACGCTCCCTATACAGCTCGGGTAGCTTTGACCAACGAACCCACGGAGGGTTGCCAATCACCACTTCAAACTCACCGGCAGTGGCCGACCAGAAAAAGTTGCGCACGATACGGAACCAGATGCCATTCCAATTCTTGCGATGCAGTTCAAGCACTCGTCCATAGGTTTCCGACAGAGGAAAACGCCAGGAATCGGCTTCCTCCTGGCTGAGCTGGTTACGAGCCGTCAACCTCCGCTCAACATCAGGGTAGTCAGTATCCTCTTCTACCAGTTCACCCATGGTCGAAAACACTGCGTCGAGGCGCTTGCGATCCATCGCCAGCGCCGCAGGCAAGGTTACTTTCAGGTTGGCAACCTGGCTGCCGACTGTGTACTCCACAGTGTCTTGATCGCTATCTGGATTGCGAGCAGGGGAATACACCGCATCAGCCAGTAGAACTGGCAATTCAATACGAGAACCAGGGCATGCCGATAGTAAATCAGTAATGGAAATAAGCAGATTGACCCGTGCCGCCTGCACGGCCAAGGGATTAAGGTCGAAACCCCACACGCTGCGGGTGATATGTTCTAGCGTGGCTTTCTTCGACCATCCCGCCGCCTCAGCCTGTTTACGAATGCGCTTGATCGTTGCCAGCAGGAACGATCCGGAACCACAAGTCGGGTCGAGAAAACGTTTATCAGTCCAGTCATCCACTCCAGTTTTGTCGAGGGTAACCTCTACCAACCAGTCAGGGGTATAGAACTCGCCCAGGCTCTTACGCAGTGCATCGGGCACCAAGCCTTGATAAAAATGCTTGAGAACGTCCCTTGAACGGGCAACAGTTAGATTGTCGGTGCGGTACATCGCCAGGCCAACCAGAACTTGCCGCAGGCCACTGCAGATGTTGGCCCCATGTGCTGGAGAGGCAGCCGCATCGAGATACCAACTGAAAATAGCCTCTTCAACGAATCCCAGAATCCCTGCACGGCTAAAGAATTCACCACGTTCGATATCTGTGGCCATGCGCTGAATTAGCTCGTCATCGTCAAGCGCCGATGCAGCCTCGGCAAATCCCTTGTAAGCGGTATTGTCGCCAAGCATGGAGACAATTTCGGCACCGAGCAGCTTGATGAGGAGAGAATCATAGGTGTGAATGACAAATAGCAAGGCCGGAATAATACTGTTGCTTGCTTGCTTGCAGGTCAGGTGAAAGCCAATACTACGTAAGATGTCATTGATCTGATTAGCTGATAGATCGGCCACTTGGCCGTACAGATGACGCCATTCTTCGAATAGCATTTTGATCTTGTTCGGGCCTGTCTCGGCCAACTGGCTCATAAGCGCATCAGCCAGCACCTGCATCATGCCCTTGCCAGCTGGCGACTGGTGACCGAAATCTTCTATCAGGTTTTCTGGGGTAACAGCTCGACGCTTAGCGTCTTTCAGTGCCTGTGCGACCAATGATACCGACGACTCGCAGACCGGCATCAGGTGGCGATGCATAATTTGGTCGTCCTGAATGAAAGCAAAGGCAACATGGCAGCCGTCAGTCGCAATCCCAATGTAGTCTGCCGGATCTTCTCCCTCAAGCTCTGAACGGCGCTTTATGTACTTATCTAATCGGTCGTACACCGCCTCCTTGAATGCGGAGCTATTGGTATTTCCACCAAACAGGCCCGCATTCTTGAATTCTATGACAACACCGTTGTAGTAGGCATCGTTACGTTCGCGCTCAGCCTGAAAACGCACGGAAAGTGCGTTTTTTAGTTCACTTAACCATAGGAAACGAACTTCTTCTTCTGTGACACAGTTTACTATACCGCTGGTCAGTCGGTTTGTTAGTTCTAGATACATCATCGACTCACAGTCGCATTTCGTTAACGCCCAGTACCTTCATGCACTGCATGAAAAACACGAAACTGAACGCTCCTCGGTTGATCTTGTTAGCAATACCCTTGTAACTTTCGTCTACGCCAATTGCAGCGAGGCGCTCTATAAGCCCCTCGTAACTCACCCCAGCCAGTACCATCTGTGACTTCAGCAGGTTGGTGGCGCGTTGATTCCAAGTTTGTTCAGCCATGACTGTTTCACCATCCATGGGGAAGACTCTACCATGAAGTGGATTATTCTCTGAATTCAAGTTTTCAGTCGAAGCAGGTGGGCAGGGGACCGACCGGACTCAGGTGATACGTGCCGAGGCAGAGCTTGTAGTGAAAGCATTGATTTCATACTGCCGAGCGGAGCACCATGGAAAGCTTCATCACCTAGATCCACTAAGCATATAGGTACACTCTTTGGCCTGGGCAGCCCCGTCCTTTTTCTTGCACAGAGAGAAAGTGACCCGCCCGCAGGGTCGACAACATTGTCAGGAACAATGTTGAACATCGGAGCCTTGCGACGATGGCCCGCAGGGCGAGGGCCAGGGGTGGTCCGAGTAAACCCGGCATTCAAAGCAACTCTAAAGAGAAAGCGAGCCTGGCCCAAGTCACCTTGCTCGAACTCAACACCAGGCACCACTCACCGCCCATCGGGAGAAAGACCCTCCCCATACCAAAGCCCCTTCTCCTTCAGCATCTGCTTCTCAAGCTCAGTGACATCGGGGTTGCTGAGTTCCAGCACTGTCCTGTCCTTGGGGTGGAGCTCGCGGATGGCGGGGCCGAAGTAGCGGTCGAAGAGGCGGTCGAAGTCGCCGTCTTGGCGGGCCATGTCCAGGCCCTTGTGGATGCGCTCGGCCAGCCTCGGGTACTTGGGGGAGACAAAGTAGAGCAGGGTCAGGGGGTAGCGCAGCACCAGGTGGCGTTCTATGGCCAGCTCGGGATGGCGGTGGGCCTCGTCCAGGATCTCCACGGCGGCGCGGGGAAAGCAGTCGAAGCGGCCGCCGGCCAGCATGGGGAAGAGGTTTTCGTAGCGGCTGCTGGTCAGCACCTTGAGGCGGTTGGCCTGGAGTATGGGGGTGTCGGGCCAGTGCTTGAGTTGGCCCAGGCTAAGGCCGCTGGCCTGCCAGTCCTTGAGGCTGTGGATGGCGTCGAAACGGCCCTGGTCGCCCTGGCGGATAAAGCAGAGCCGCCAGCCCAGCAGGCCCTTGGCCAGGGGCACAGGCACCGCCAAAAGCTGTTTCACCCGCTGCGGGTCCGGGGCGAAGACCCCTATCTGGACCTTGGCGCCGCTGGCCAGCTCATGGACCACCCTGCCCTGCTCCATGGGCTCGGACAGCTTGATGCTGTAGTCCCCGTATTCCGCCTTGGTGTTGTCCAGGGCCAGGCGCAGCAGCTGGTAGATGGCGGGGTTGGGGTAGTTCACCAACTGGTCCCAGACGATGATTTCCTCACCCTTGGCGGCGAAACCCAGGAGCAACAACCAGCACCCGACTTTCATGGCCCTTCCTCTTTTTCTGCTTGGCCTTGTTTTCTTATAGCTGCTCCGGCCCAGGCCGATCCCCGTCACAGTTTCGGCACCGAGGTGCCACCCTCCGGCTCATCGAGTGAACCCAGGCGCCGGTCCGGGGGTCAGATCCGCTGGCAGTCAGCGGTCGCCACGGCTTTTTGGCCTGGGTATGCGTCATGCAGCGCCGGCCCCTGCCCAGGTGGTTCCCCAGGTTCCATGCCAATATAAAGCCAACAACATAAG
This sequence comes from Gallaecimonas kandeliae, assembly GCF_030450055.1. Lineage (NCBI taxonomy): Bacteria > Pseudomonadati > Pseudomonadota > Gammaproteobacteria > Enterobacterales > Gallaecimonadaceae > Gallaecimonas > Gallaecimonas kandeliae. The sequence continues at coordinate 121,858 of NZ_CP118480.1, read as the reverse complement.
TAGTTTGCCATGCTCGATACCAAGTCAAAGCAATTGGGTAATGTGGCCGCCATTACCTTCTGGGGGCAGTTCGCCACCTACACCTTCAACGCCATACTGATCGTCTTCATGACCATGCCCCTGGTGAAGGCCGGGCTGGGGCTGAGCGAGCACGACGCCTATTTGCTGTATGGGGTGATCCAGGCCCTGGGCTACATACTGCCTGTGGCCGGGGGCTACCTGGCGGACCGGGTGCTGGGGCTGCGGCGCTCCATCCTCTACGGGTCCCTGTTGCTGGCCCTGTCCTTCCTGGCCCTGGTGCTGGCCAGCTACCTGTTCAAGGACAACCCCAAAGCGGCCTTCATGTTCACCTATCCCCTGGTTCCCATCGGCAGCAGCCTGCTGCTGGGCACCGCCTCGGCGCTGATCGGCCGCATCTACCAGGAGGATGACCACAAGGCCAAGCGGGGCATGACCCTCTACTACATCACCATCAACCTCGGCTCCATGCTGGGCCTGGCCCTGGCCCCCTGGCTGCTGCACAGCGCCCTGGGCCCCATGTCGGTGTTCCTGGTGGCCTTTGCCGGCAAGTTCCTGGCCTGGCTCAACTTCCGGCTGCGCAAGGACCTCTACCTGGACGTGATCCAGGGTGCCGACCAGCTGCCCATGACGGGCGCCAAGCTGGCCCTGGTACTGGGCTATGTCGTCGGCGCCTATCTGGTGGTGACCTTCCTCTTCGCCCACCCTGAGTTGTCGGTCTACCTCATCAGCGCCGGCATCCTCTTCGCCATAGGCCTGTTCACCGCCCGCACCCTCAAGCTGGAAGGTGAAGTGCGCCACAGGCAGCTGTTCGCCATCTACCTGCTGGCCATCGGCTTCCTGTTCTTCGTGCTCTACGCCCAGATGAACACCAGCATCATCCTCTTCACCAAGAACAATTCTGACCTGAAGCTGCTGGGCTTCTCCCTCTACCCCTCGTCCTTCCAGTTGATCAACCCCATCGCCATAGTGCTGATCGGCAGCTTCATCTCCCGCTTCTACAAGCGCTACCCACGCTTCAACGTGCCCTACCAGTTCCCGGTGGGCATCTTCATCGGCGGCATCGGCATGCTGGTGCTCTACCTGGCGGCGCTGAACCAGCACGGCGGCATCGTCAGCGGCGACTACATTGGCCTGTCCTACCTGCTGTTGACGGTGGCCGAACTGCTGGTCAGCGCCCTGGGCCTGAGCATGATCTCCCTTTACTGCGACGGCAGCATGCTGGGCTTCGCCATGGGGGTCTGGTTCCTCACCACCTCCCTCGGCAACCTGGCCTCGGGGGAACTGAGCGAGTTCGTGGCCCTGCCGGCCAAGAAGCTGTCGCCCGAAACCACCTTGCCCATCTACAGCCACTACTACCTGGATCTCGCCCTGGCCTCCCTCGCCTTCGGGGTGATTTTCCTGCTGATCTCCAAGGCACTCAGCAGCCACTACCGCAGCAACGGCATAGCCCTGCCCTGACAGACCAAGGCCCTCCGCACGGAGGGCTTTTTGTTACGCGCCCCCAGCTGACAGAGGGCGGCTCTGGCAATTTGCCCCCTGGTACAGCCAGGGGCCGCCACTTGGTGCTAAAATGGGCCAACTTTTTGACCAGAACAGATTTCCATGAGACGCGGCAACCTCTTCATCCTTTCCGCCCCCAGCGGCGCCGGCAAATCGAGCCTGATCAAGGCCCTGTTGGAAAAGCACGGCCAGGACGGCAGCCTGGCGGTGTCCGTTTCCCACACCACCAGGGCCATGAGGCCTGGGGAGGAAAATGCCGTCCATTACCATTTCGTCGAGGTGCCGGCCTTCAAGGCGCTGATCGAAGAGAATGCCTTCTTCGAATGGGCCGAGGTGTTTGGCAACTATTACGGCACCTCCCGCCTGGCCGTGGAACAGCAGCTGGCCAAAGGCGTGGACGTCTTCCTGGACATCGACTGGCAGGGCGCCCGCCAGGTGCGGGAGATGATGCCGGAGGCCATCGGCATCTTCATACTGCCGCCGAGCCGCGAGGAGCTGGAGCGCCGCCTGGTGGGCCGCGGCCAGGACAGCCTTGATACCATCGCCAAGCGCATGGCCGAGGCTGTCTCGGAGATGTCCCACTATGACGAATACGACTACCTGTTGATCAACGACGACTTCGACGACAGCCTGCAAAAGCTGTACGCCGTGGTGGTCTCGGCCCGCCAGAAGCTGGCCAGCCAGCGCCAGGCCCATGGCGCCCTGCTGGACGCCTTGTTGGCGGTTAAGTAAACTAGCAGGCTACCTTCGAAAGACCTGTTTTGCCTGATGGGAGTGATCCATGGCTCGTGTAACCGTTGAAGACGCTGTAGATAAAGTAGGTAACCGCTTTGACCTGGTGCTGCTGGCCGCCCGCCGCGCCCGCCAGATCAGCACCCAGGGTAAAGACGCCCTGGTGGCCCCCGAGAACGACAAGGCCACCGTCATCGCCCTGCGCGAGATCGAAAAGGGCCTGATCGACGCCGCCAAGCTGGACGCCGAAGACGCCCGCATGCAGAAAGAGCAGGAAGCCGCTGAACTGGCCGCTGTCTCCGCCATCGCCAACGGCGGCCTGGAATAAGCCACAAACCAAGGGGTGGCCGTGTATCTGTTTGAGGGCTTGAAGGAGCGCCTGACCAGCTATCTGGATCCGGCGCATGTGGAACTCATCAGGCAGGCCTACATACTGGCCCGCGATGCCCACGAGGGGCAGACCCGGTCTTCGGGCGAGCCTTACATCACCCACCCCGTGGCGGTGACCGGCATCTTGGCGGACATGAGGCTCGACCACGAGACCCTCTGCGCCGCCCTGATGCACGACACCATAGAGGACACCCCCGTCACCAAGGAGCAGATCGCCAGCCAATTCGGCGACTCGGTCTCCGAACTGGTGGAAGGGGTGTCCAAGCTCGACAAGATCCAGTTCAACTCCAAGGAAGAGGCCCAGGCCGAGAACTTCCGCAAGATGATCCTGGCCATGACCCAGGACATCCGCGTCATCCTCATCAAGCTGGCCGACCGTACCCACAACATGCGGACCCTGGGCGCCCTGCGCCCGGACAAGAAGCGCCGCATCGCCAGGGAAACCCTGGAGATCTACGCGCCGCTCGCCAACCGCCTGGGTATCCACAACATCAAGAACGAGTTGGAAGAGCTGGGTTTCGAGGCCCTCTATCCCATGCGCCAGCGGGTGTTGCGCGAATCGGTCAAGCGCGCCACCGGCAACCGCAAGCAGCTCATCGACAACATCAGGGACGGCATCAGCGCCCGCCTCGAAGAGCAGCATATCCCCGGCCTGGTCAAAGGCAGGGAGAAGCACCTCTATTCCCTGTACAACAAGATGCGCAACAAGGAACTGCAGTTCCACGAGGTGATGGACATCATCGCCTTCCGCATCATCGTCAAGGATCTCGACACCTGCTACCGGGTGCTGGGGGCCATGCACAACCTCTACAAGCCCAAGCCCGGCCGCTTCAAGGACTACATCGCCATTCCCAAGGCCAACGGCTACCAGTCCCTGCACACCACATTGGTGGGGCCCCATGGGGTGCCCATCGAGATCCAGGTGCGCACCGAGGACATGGATCTCATGGCCGACCGCGGCGTAGCGGCCCACTGGCTCTACAAGAAGGACGGCGAGGGATCAGGCACCACGGCCCAGGTGCGGGCCAGACGCTGGATGCAAAGCCTGCTGGACCTGCAGCAGAGCGCCGGCAACTCCTTCGAATTCATCGAGAACGTCAAGAGCGACCTCTTCCCTGACGAGATCTACGTCTTCACCCCCGACGGCCGCATCCTCGAGCTGCCGGCCGGCGCCACCGCCGTGGACTTTGCCTACGCCGTCCATACCGACGTGGGCCACGGCTGCGTCGGCGCCCGGGTGGACCGCCAGCCCTATCCCTTGTCCATGCCGCTGGAAAACGGCCAGACGGTGGAAGTCATCACCAGCCCGGGGGCCAGGCCCAACGCCGCCTGGCTCAACTTCGTGGTCACTTCCAAGGCCCGCGCCAAGATCCGCTCCCACCTCAAGCTGCTGAAATCCGAAGAGGCCATAGTGCTGGGCAAGCGGCTGCTCAACCACGCCCTGGGCGGGGTCAAGGTCGAGGATCTCGACCAGGCCAAGGTCAAGGCGGTGCTGGAGAGCACCCACAGCACCAGCATCGACGACCTGCTGGCCAACGTCGGCCTCGGCAACGCCATGAGCATAGTGGTGGCCAGGCGCCTGCTGGGTATGGGCGAGGAAGAACCCAAGAAGGCCGTGGCCGGCCGCAACAGGCTGCCGATCCGCGGCGCCGAGGGCATGCTTGTGACCTTCGCCAAGTGCTGCCGCCCCATCCCCGGCGACCCCATAGTGGCCCACATGAGTCCAGGCAAGGGCCTGGTGGTGCACCAGGAATCCTGTGGCAACATCGCCGGCTACCAGGCCGACCCGGTGCGCTACGTGCCGGTGCAGTGGGAAGAAGGCATCGACGGCGAATTCGTCACCGAGGTGCGGGTGGACATCCTCAACCACCAGGGGGCCCTGGCCACCCTGACCTCGGCCATCAGCGGCGCCGGCGCCTCCATCCAGAACCTGAGCACCGAAGAGCGCGACAGCCGCCTCTATTCCATCTACGTGCAGCTCACCACCCATAACAGGGTGCACCTGGCCAATGTCATGCGCCGCATCCGCAAGGTGCCGGAAGTGGTGCGCATTGCCAGGGCCAAGCGATGAGCCCGGAGCGTTTCGAACGTATCCAGCAGGTACTGGACAGCCGCCAGCCGGACCTGACCCTCTGCATGGACCAGGTCCACAAGGGCCATAACCTTTCCGCCGTGGTGCGCACCGCCGACGCCATCGGCATCCACGAGGTGCACGGCGTCTTTCCCGAGAAAGGGGTGCGGATGCGCCCCCACACGGCCGGCGGCAGCCTGGGCTGGGTGCGGCTGCACCGCCACCGCACCATCGCCGAGGCCGTGGCCGCCTTGCGCGCCCAGGGCATGCAGATAGTGGTAACCAACCTCTCCGACCAGGCCAAAGACTTCCGCGACATCGACTACACCAGGCCCACGGCGCTGCTGGTGGGCCAGGAGCTGCAAGGCATCAGCCAGGAGGCCCTGGATCTCGCCGACCACCAGGTGGTGATCCCCATGCTGGGCATGGTGCAGTCCCTCAACGTCTCGGTGGCCAGCGCCCTCATCCTCTACGAGGCCCAGCGCCAGCGCCAGAACGCCGGCCTCTACCGCCAGCCCAGGCTATCCGTTGAGGAGCGCAACAGGGTGCTCTTCGAACAGGGCTACCCGGCCCTGGCCCGGCAATGCAAACGCAAGGCCCTGCCCTACCCCCTGATAGACGCCGAGGGCCAGGTGCAGGCCGATGACGACTGGTGGCAGGCCATGCGCCTAAGTGGGGCCAGCGACTGATGGCGGCCCCGGATCTTGGCCTGGCGACCCCCGTCGCCGCCCTCAAGGGCGTGGGGCCCAAGGTGGCCGAGAAGCTGGAACGCCTGGGGCTGCGCACCGTGCCCGACCTCTGGTTCCACCTGCCGCTGCGTTATGAAGACCGCACCCGGGTCTGCCCCATAGCAGACCTCCTGCCCGGCATGCACATCGCCATCCTCGCCGAGGTCATCAAGGCCGAGGTGATCTTCGGCCGCCGCCGCATGCTGGTGGTGACGGTGGCGGACGGCACCGGCTCGGCTAGCTTACGCTTCTTCAACTTCAGCGCCGCCCAGAAAGCCAGCTTCGTGCCCGGCAAGGCCATCCGCGCCTTCGGTGAAGTCAGGGCCGGCAAGGCCCGCTGTGAAATCATCCACCCCGAATACAAGCTGATGGCCGAGGGCAGCGAACCCGAGCTCGAAGAGGCCCTCACCGCCGTCTACCCCACCACCGAAGGGCTGCGCCAACAGACGCTCCGCGCCGTGGTGGAGCAGGGCCTGGATTACCTGCCGGCCCAGCTGCCGGAACTGTTGCCGCCGTTGCTCAACCCCCACCGTATTCCCCTGGCCGAGGCCCTGCGCACCCTGCACAGGCCGCCGCCGGAAGTGGCCTTGAGCGAACTGGAGGCAGGGCAGCACCCGGTACAGCAGCGCCTGGCCCTGGAGGAACTGCTGGCCCAGCAGCTGTCGCTCTTGAAGCTGCGCGCCCATCATCAGCACCACCAGGCCATCGCCATGGGGGAGAAGGGCGACCTGGAGCAGCGCTTCCTGGCCGCCCTGCCCTACAGCCCCACAGGCGCCCAGAGCCGGGTAGTGGCCGACATCCACCAGGATCTGGCCCTCAGCAGGCCCATGATGCGGCTGGTGCAGGGGGACGTGGGCGCCGGCAAGACCTTGGTGGCGGCCCTGGCGGCGCTGCGCGCCATCGCCAACGGCTACCAGGTGGCGCTGATGGCCCCCACCGAGATCCTGGCCGAACAGCATGCGCTGAACTTCAGCCAGTGGCTGGAGCCCCTTGGACTGCAGGTGGCCTGGCTGGCTGGAAAGCTCAAGGCCAAGGCCAGGAACCAGGCCCTGGCGGACATCCAAAGCGGCGCCTGCCAACTGGTGGTGGGCACCCACGCCCTTTTCCAGGCCGAGGTGGCATTTGCCAACCTGGCGCTGGTGATCATCGACGAGCAGCACCGCTTCGGGGTGCACCAGCGGCTGACGCTGCGCGAGAAGGGCCGCCAGGGCGAGCATTACCCCCACCAGCTGATCATGACCGCCACCCCCATACCCCGCACCCTGGCCATGGCCGCCTATGCCGATCTGGACAGCTCCGTCATCGACGAGCTGCCTCCCGGCCGTACCCCCGTCACCACTGTGGCGGTGCCGGACGGGCGGCGGGAACAGGTGATAGCCCGGGTGCGCCAGGCCTGCCTGGAAGGCCGCCAGGCCTACTGGGTCTGCACCCTGGTGGAAGAATCCGAGGTGCTGGAGGCCCAGGCCGCCGAGGCCACCCTGGAGGCGCTGCGCCAGGCCCTGCCGGAAGTCAGCATCGGCCTGGTGCACGGCCGCATGAAGGCGGAAGAGAAGCAGCAGGTGATGGCCGCCTTCAAGGCCGGCACCCTGAGCCTGCTGGTGGCCACCACCGTCATCGAAGTGGGGGTTGACGTGCCCAACGCCTCATTGATGATCATCGAGAACCCGGAGCGCCTGGGCCTGGCCCAGCTGCACCAGCTGCGCGGCCGTGTGGGCCGGGGCGCCCTGGCCTCCCACTGCGTGCTGCTCTACCACGCGCCCCTCTCCCCCACCGCCACGGCCCGCCTGGGGGTGCTGCGTGACTCCAACGACGGCTTCGTCATAGCCCAGCGGGACTTGGAGATCCGCGGCCCCGGCGAACTGCTGGGCACCCGCCAGACCGGCATCGCCGAGCTGCGCATCGCCGACCTGGTGCGCGACGCCCACCTGATCCCCAAGGTCCAGCACGCCGCCCAGCAACTGTTGAAGGACAGCCCGGAGCAGGCCGAGGCCCTGATCAACCGCTGGCTGGCCGGCCGCGAGAGCTACGCCAACGCCTGAGCCCCAAGGCCGCCCATAAAAAAGCCCCCATCCGGGGGCTTTTTTGCAGCCTTATTCGGCCTGGTAATGCCAGAGCCTGTCCAGGCAGGCCTGGTCGGTGCAGGCCTTGGGCATGGGCCCGGTACTGGGCTGCTGGCCCTGGCTCCAGATCACGAAGCGGCCTGTGCCCTTGTCGAGGATGGCCTGCTGGTAGAAGGCCAGCAGCTGCTCCTTGGTGAGCATCTGCACCGCCTGGGCCAGCTGCACACGCCAGTTGAAAGGCCTGTTGCCCGCCACATAGCCCCAGTAACGGTCGGCCTTGTCGCCCAGCTGCTTGTCGGCCTGGGTGATGCTGTTGATAAGGCCCGCCTTCTGGCCGGCGAACTGCTCGTCGGTCATGGCCTCAAGCTCGGCCTTGAAGTCGCCGCCGAAGGCGTCGATGTGGCTGAGCAGGGCATGGGGGTCGGCGGCCGGTGACTGGATCAGCATCAGCAGCGCCGGGTCGCGGCCCAGGGCGCTGTAGGCGGCCTGAACCACATAGCCCAGCTGCTGTTCGGTGCGCAGCTTGGCGAAGAAGGCCGGCCCCATGATGTGCCCCAAGAGGGCGAAGCGGGCCTGGGCCTCGGCGTCCTGCCCGTGGCCCTGGTAGACAAGGGCGATGGCGCTGTCATGGTGGTCCACCTTGAAGAAGCGGTCTACCTCCTGGCCCTTGGGCAGCTGGGCGTAGTGGATCTGCGGCTTGTCGATGCGCCTGGCCGTACGCAGCAGCAGGTTGTCCAGGGACTTGCCCCAGCTGCCGGCCTCGGCGTCGGTGAGGTTGCCGAGCGCCATGGCCTGCACGTGGAGCTGGTCGAAATACTGGTCCACGAAGCCGCGGAACTGCCGGAAGTTGACCTTGGCCAGGGCGCCGGCCTTGTCCGCCGGCGGGTAGGCCTCCTGCAGGAAGGCGCTACCCACCGAGGTCATCAGCTGCTTGATGGGCCACTCCTGGCGGACGTTACGCCAGTCCCGCACCAGGTTGTCGCGGTATTGCTGGAACTTGGCCTGGGTCAGGCCGGGCAGGGCCAGGGCCGTCCAGATCTTGTCCTCCAGCAGCGGCTGCTTCTCGTCGTAGCCCGACAGGCTGTAGCTCAGGCCGCGGGCCGTGGCGTCCAGGTTGAAGTAGAGCCCGGCCTGGCCGGCGGGATAGGACTCGGACTCCAGGGCCTCGTTGACCAGGGCCGCATAGAGGCTGTTCATGGCGCTGTCGGTGAGGTTGCCGATGGGCCTGAAGATCCCCACCCGCTTCTCCACCTTGGGCACCCGGAACTCGCCGTCCTGCAACGCCCAGACTTCCAGGCCCGGCTGGTCCATCACCTTGACCGGTTCACTGCGGTTGCTAGCCATGGCCTTGAGCCTGGGGTCATCCGGCAGGTAGGGATTGGGCGGCGGCAGCTTGAGGTCGGACTGGGCGCCGGCCCAGTCTGCCAGCAGCTTGGGCGACAGCGCCTGGATGGCGTAGGGGGCCTGGTAGTGGGGCTCCACCTTGTCGGTCTTGGCGCCGGGCAGCACCACCAGCTGGCGCAGGTTGTCCGGCACCAGCCGGCCCAGGTAGCGCTGGATCAGTTCAGGCTCGAAGTCCTGGTAGACGAAGCCGGCGTTCATCAGGTTGGCCGGGGCCACCCTTTGCAGGTTGCTGGCCAGGTAGTTGGCCAGGCTCACCGGCTCGGCCTTCTCCTGGAAGCGGAAGTCGAGGTTGCCGGCCTTGCGCAGCTCGTCGAAATACTGGGCCGTCACCCCCTGCTTGGCCAGCTTGTGGATATAACCGAAACTGGCCAGGGTGATCTCGTCGATGTGCTTGGCCCCTTCCTCGGTGAGGCTGTAGTCCAGGTAGAAGACCTCGTAGTCGTCCGGGCCGTAATGGTAGGCCGACATGTTGTCCACCCAGCCCTTCTGCTTGAGGCTGGTGTAGAGGCCGCCCGGGGCGGCGTTGGACAGCAGCTGGGCTATGTAGTCCAGGGGCTTGGCCAGGTAGTAGGACTGGCTGTTGGGCACCGGGAACTGCAACGACAGGCTGCGCTGGTCCTTGAGGGGGGACTGGTCGATGCGGACCCCCAGCTGGTCGGGCAGGAAGGGCCTGGCACTGGGGTTCACCGGGTTGGGCTTGCCGGCGGGGATGGCGCTGAAGGTCTTGCGGGCCAGGGCTTCCAGCTGGTCGAGGCTGCCCTTGCCCACCAGAGCCAGGGTCATGTTGCCGGCATGGTAGTACTTGTCGTGAAAGGCCTTGAGGTCGCTCCACACCTTGTCACCGGGCCTGTCGGCCAGGGTCTTGAGATCCCCCACCGAGAACTGGGAGGCGGGATTGGCGGGGTTGGCCGTGGCCTTGAGCACCTCGTTGATGCGGCGGCCGTCGTCCTTCTTCTTGAGCTCGTACTCGGAGTAGACGGCGTGCTTCTCCCGCTCCACATACTTGGGATCCAGGGTCGGAGCTATGAAGAACTGGGCGAAGCGGTCCAGGGCCGGGGCGAACTGGTCCGGGGCTATGTCGAAGTAGAAATTGGTGTCCACCTGGCCGGTGCCGGCGTTGGTGCTGCCGCCATGGGCCTCCACGAACTTGGCGTAGTCATCCACTATCGGGTACTTGGCAGTGGAGATGAACAGCATGTGCTCCAGGAAGTGGGCCAGGCCCTCACGGTCCTTGGGATCGGCGGTGGAACCCACATGCACCACCAGGGAGGCCGCGGCCTTGTCGGCGTTGGGGTCCGAGGCCAGCACTACCCGCAGGCCGTTGTCCAGGCGCAGGTAACGGTAGCTCAGGGTGTCGGCGGGGCTGGTGATGATCTGGTTGGGGTCCTGGGCCTGCTGGGTGCTCTGGCAACCGCCCAGCAGGGCCAGGCCCAGCATGGCGGCCAGGGGCAGGGTTCTAAACCGCATGGCATAGTCCTAATTAACGCTCAAAATCCCTATGACCATGCCACAGCCCAAAAGCTCAATCCATTGTCACGATTGTCATTGCGGTAAACAGCTGCAATGCTGCGGCCCAGATGTAGAGGAGCCCCAGATGAACCCGACCCTGGACCTGATCCACAACCACAAGTCCATCCGCAAATTCACCGGCCAGCCCATAGCGCCCGAGCAGCTGGACGCCATCTTCCAGGCCGCCCAGGCCGCCTCCAGCTCCAGCTTCCTGCAGGCGGGCTCCGTCATCCGCGTCACAGACCAAGCCAAGCGCGCCAAGCTGGTGGAATTGACCGGCGGCCAGCCCTGGGTGGGCTCGGCGGCCGAGTTCCTGGTCTGGTGCGCCGACTTCCACCGCCACCAGCAGGTGGCCCCCGAGGCCAAACTGGGCTACACAGAGCAGCTGCTGATCGGTGCCATAGACACGGCGCTGATGGCCGAAAACGCCCTGGTGGCCGCCGAATCCCTGGGCCTGGGCGGCGTCTTCATCGGCGGCATCCGCAACCACCCGGACGAAGTGGTGAAGCTGCTGGGCCTGCCCCGGCAGGTCATCCCCCTGTTCGGCATGTGCCTGGGCCACCCCGACCAGGCTCCCAGCCTGCGTCCGCGCCTGCCCCAGGCCCTGGTGGTCCATGAAAATAGTTACCAGCAGGAACTGGATCGTGCCCTGCTGGCTAAATATGACGAGCAAGTACGTCGCTATTACCAAACAAGGCCTGGCAGCGCCAAGGTGATGACCTGGAGCGAGCAGGTTGCCGCCACCCTGAAAAAGGAATCCAGGCCACATATTCGTGCTTTCCTTGAATCTCAAGGCTTTATCCAGAAATAAGCATGACGTATTGTTAGCCCCTTGTTACTGCTCTGGCCACTGACGGCCAGCACTTGGATAGTGCCCTTACCCATGGATGGGGCCAGCCGACACAACTGATAATGACACTGGCAAAAACCCATTTGGCATGAAAGACATACTGCATATCACCGTCAGCGGCACCAGCGGCACCCGCCACCTGGCCCTGACCGTCAGACGCCGTAATGCCTTGCTCGGCTTTCTGGTGGGCTTTGCCGTCTTTCTGTTGGCCATGTTCGGCTACATCCGTTTCTTGCAGTGGCAGGCCGACGACGCCGGCAGCCGCCTTGCCAAGAACCGGGAAGCGCTGGCGACCCTCAGCCAGGACCTGGAGACCGCCAAGGCGGCCTACCGGGACGTTGAGGAGCAGCGCGCCTTACTGGAAACCAGTATTGCCCGGAAGACCGAAGAATTGACCGCGGCCTCGGATCGCCTCGACAGCCTGGAAGACAAGCTGGCCACAGGCACACCGGCCAGCCTGGAAACAGGTGACCTGGCCCAGCGCCTGGACCTGGCCTCCATCGCCATGAGCAGCCGCGAAGTAACACTGAACCTGATCCCCAACGGCCATCCGTTGGACTACGCCTACGTCAGTTCGGGGTTCGGCAAGCGGATGCATCCCATCAAGGATCGCATCATCGAGCATGCCGGCATCGACCTGGTGGCCCACAGGGGCACGGCCGTGCATGCCACGGCCGACGGCGTGGTGGAAATGGTGAGCCGCTCCAAGAGCGGCTACGGCAACATGATCCTGATCAGCCATGCCTTCGGCTTCAAGACCCGCTACGCCCACCTCAAGAGCATAGAGGTGAAGCGCGGCGCCTTTGTCCACAAGGGGGACGTCATTGCCCATTCGGGCAATACCGGGAGCAGCACGGGGCCGCATCTGCACTATGAAGTGACCTATGCCGGCATACCGCTCAACCCCAAACCCTTCGTGGACTGGCAACTGGACCACTACGAACAGCTTTTTGACTCGGAGAGCCAAGTGCCATGGCCATCTTTACTAGCGACAATCGAAAGCCTGCGGACCCTATGGCAACCACCGTTATCGCAGCAGGAACCCTACTCACTGGCGAACTTGAACTCGCCTGCAACCTCCACCTCGACGGCCAGATCCACGGCGGCATCAGGGCCGACCACGCCATCCGTGTTGGCCGAGACGGCCAGATAAAGGGCGAGATCCAGGCCGAGAGCCTGACCGTGGCCGGCAAGGTAGAGGGTAATATCCAGGCCAAGCTGGTCGAGATCGTCGAGGGCGGCCTGGTACAGGGCACTGTCCACTGCGAAGAACTCATCATCGGCAAGGGCGGCCGCTTCTTCGGCGAATCCAAGCCGCTCAAGACCAACATCACCCCCTTCAAGGGCGAGGAGCCAAGCCAGGAAGACCTGGCCGCTCAAGGCTGACTCAGCAGCACCCCTTGCAGCAGGGCTGCGGCGCCTGGCCGTGGCCCTGTTTTTCCTTGACCGCCTTGCTCGCGACGGCGGTGGGCAGCCTGTAGCCCTGCACTTCCAGCAGACCCAAGTAGACCTTGCTCAGCATCTTGATAAACATCGCGTTTTCTCCGACTGTGGGAACTGATGTCAGTTTACTGTTTCCATTTGTTTTGATTAGATGGCAACAAGTGAAATTGGTGTTTACCAAGAGGGCATAATGGGGCTTATCGAAAGGCTCAGCGACATGGCCGTCTACGCCAAGGTGGTGGAGCTGGGCAGCTTCAGCCAGGCCGCCGGCAGCCTGGGGCTGTCCAAGGGCGCCGTCAGCAAGGCGGTGAGTCGGCTGGAAGACCACCTGGACCTCCAGCTGCTGCACCGCAGCACCCGCCAGCTGCGCCTCACCACAGAAGGCCAGGCCTTCTACGACTACTGCACCCAGGTGGTGGACAGCGCCCAGGCGGCGGAAGAACACCTGGGGGAGCTGCGCAGCGAGCCCCAGGGCCTGGTGCGGATCAGCGCCCCCTTCACCCTGGGTTCGCTGCAGGTGGCGCCGCTGCTGCCGGGGCTCCTGGAACGCCATCCCTGCCTGCAACTGGACCTGGCCATGAACGACAGCCAGGTAGATCTGGTGCAGGAACGCATCGACATAGCGGTGCGCTGCGGCCCCCTCGCCAACTCGTCGCTGATCGCCAGGCCCGTCAAACCCCTGGCCATCTGCCTGGTGGCCACGCCGGGCTATTTCGAGCGCCACGGCAAACCCAACCATCCCCAGGAGCTGGCGGCCAGTGCCGGCCAGCATCAATGCCTGACCTACAGCAGCCATCCCGGCAGCCTGCTCTGGCGTTTCTATCAGCAACAGCAGTTGCTCGAGGTAAGGGTGAAAAGCCTGGTGGCGGTCAACAACAACCTGGCCCTGAGGCACAGCCTGCTGGCAGGCCTGGGCATGGCCTACATGCCCCGCTATTCGTTGGAAAAAGAGCTGGAGACGGGGGTTCTGGAAACGGCCCTGGAGGCGTTCATGCCACCGCCTCAGCCCATGCACTTGGTCTACCCGGAGCGCAAGCACCTGAGTTCGGCGGTGCGGGCCACCCTGGACTACCTGCAGGAGACCCTTGGGGAGGCCCACTACTGAGGCAAGGGGCGGCCTCTGGCCCTGGCGGCAAACTTGGGCAAGACTGGAATGGACTGACCAAAATGAGGGGCGCCATGGACAGAGGCTATTTTCCCGAGGCCCTGGCGGCCCTCTATGCCCTGCTCTTTACCTGGCTGGGCTGGACGGTGGCGGACCGCGCCGTCTGGTACGCCGAGGTCACGCCGCTGGTGCTGGCCTACCTGGGGCTGCTGCTGACGGCAGGGCGCTTTCGTTTTTCCAACCTCTCCTACCTGGCCGTCTTCATCGCCCTGATGTGGCACACGGTGGGGGCCCACTACACCTTTTCCCTGGTGCCCATGGGCTGGCTGGTGGAGGCGTTGGGATTGGCGCGTAATCCCTATGACCGCATCGGCCATGTGCTGCTGGGGCTGCTGGTGTTGCCGGTGATGGAAGTGTTGCTGCGCAAGAGACTGTGCGGCCTGGCCCTGGCGTCCTGGTTCGCCGTCTTCACCATAGGCGCAGTGGGTGCCCTCTACGAGATCATCGAGTGGGCCTATGCGGTGCTGGAGGGGGGCGGGGCCGGCATCGGCTTTTTGGGCGCCCAGGGGGATCCCTGGGACGCCCAGGCCGACATGGCCTGCAACCTGGCCGGCGCCTTGCTGGCCCTGCCCCTCTACTGGCGCTTCGGGCCCAGGGGTTAGGCCTTGCCGTGGCTGTTGAGGTAATCCACGGCCAGGCCGGACAGGGCCCTGACCCCGGTTTCCAGCGCCTTCTCGTTGACGATGAAATGGGGGGAATGGTTGGGGGCCACCTGGTCCAGGGGCACGCCGTCCGGCGCCACGCCCAGGAAGAAGAAGACCCCGGGCACCTGCTGCTGGAAGTAGGAGAAGTCCTCGGCGCCCGTGATGGGCTTGAGGCTGCCCACGCCCTTGTTCCCCGCCGCCCAGGCCAGGCTGGGCTCGGCCCAGTCGGTAAGCTTGGCGTCGTTCCAGGTGACGGCGGCGCCGCTGCTGATCTCCATGCTGGCGGTGGCGCCGCTGGCCTCGGCCACGTGCTGGACGGTGCGCTGCATCTTGTCGATGAGATCCAGGCGCATCTTGGCGTCGAAGGTGCGGATGGTGCCCACCAGGGTCACCTCGTCGGGGATGATGTTGTAGCGCACCCCGCCCTGCACCATGCCGATGGACAGCACGGTCGGCGCCTGGGTCACGTCCACCTGGCGGGACGGGATCAGCTCCAGGGCCTGGATCATGGAGCCGGCCACCGTCACGGGGTCAACGCCGCGCCAGGGGCTGGAGCCGTGGGTCTGCTGGCCCTTGATGTGCACTTCGAAACGGTCAGAGGCGGCCATGGTGCCCTCGGGGCGCACATAGAGCTTGCCCGCTTCCATGGGCCAGACGTGCAGGCCGAAGATGGCGTCGGGCTTGGGATCGGTGAAGACCCCTTCCTTGATCATCAGGGCCGCGCCCCCTTCCTCACCCTTGGGCGCACCTTCCTCCGACGGTTGGAACACGAACATCACGGTGCCGCTGAGCTCCTTGCGCAGCTTGGACAGGGCCTCTGCGGCCCCCAGCAGCATGGCGGTATGGGCATCATGGCCGCAGGCGTGCATCACCCCCACCTTCTGGCCGTTGTACTGGCTGGTGAGCTTGGAGGCGAAAGGCAGGCCCGTCTGCTCGGCGACCGGCAGGGCGTCCATGTCGGCGCGCAGCGCCACCACAGGCCCAGGCTTGGCCCCTTTGAGCAGCCCCACCACCCCGTGATGGGCGATGCCGGTGCGCACCTCCAGGCCCCAGCTCTTGAGCTTGGCCGCCACCAGTTCGCTGGTGCGCACCTCGCGGTTGGACAGCTCGGGATGCTGGTGGATGTCACGGCGCCAATCGATCACCTGGGGCATCAGCTGGTGGATCTGGGTGGCCAGCTCGGCCTTGATGTCCTGGGCCTGGAGGGAGGGAGCCAGGCCGGCCAGCACGGCCGCCAAGAGCAGGAATTTTTTCATCTCGGGTCCTGTTGAGAAGGGAGTCTGTTGCCACTTTTAACACAACTGGCCCGAATGCAGATCCCTGGCGTCAAAGACTTAGCCGTCGACAGTCACAATTTTGCACTGAATGACTTCCACAAATGTTATCCAGGCATTAAATTGCGCGGCGCAAACCTTTTCATAACAACAAAAATGCAGCATTACTTCTTTTCTTGGACAGGGACACACTGATGACGATGAACAAATCCAGGCTCTTCTGGGCTGTACAGGCCGCCCTCCTGGCCACCTCTTCACTGGCCTTTGCCGCCGACAAAAAAGATGACAGCAAGAAGGACGAGGACCCCCAACTGGAGAAGATCCTGGTCACCGCCCAGAAGCGGGTCCAGAACGCCCAGGAAGTGCCGGTGTCCATCACCTCCCTCAAGGGTGACGCCCTGGATGCCTTCAGCGCCTCGGGCATGGACGTGCGCTTCATGTCGGCCCGGGTGCCCAGCCTGCTGATCGAATCCTCTTTCGGCCGCACCTTCCCGCGCTTCTACATCCGCGGCCTCGGCAACACCGACTTCGACCTCAACGCCTCCCAGCCGGTGTCCCTGATCTTCGACGATGTTGTCCAGGAAAACCCCATCCTCAAGGGCTTCCCGGTGTTCGACACCGACCGCGTCGAAGTGCTGCGCGGCCCCCAGGGCTCCTTGTTCGGCCGCAACACCACTGCCGGTATCGTCAAGTTCGACTCCAAGAAGCCGTCCCAGGCCTTCGACGCCTATGTCTCCGGCTCCTACGGCACCTATAACAGCACCAACCTGGAGGGCGCCGTGGGCGGCGGCCTGACCGACAGCCTCTCGGCCCGCATCTCCCTGCTGGACCAACGCCGTGACGACTGGGTGGACAACAAGGCCCCCGGTTACGAGCAGGACAACCAACTCGAGGGTTACCACGACCAGGCCGGCCGCCTGCAGCTTTTGTGGGAGCCCAGCGAAGACTTCAAGGCCCTGTTCAACGCCCACTTCCGCGAGCTGGACGGCACCCCCCGCGTCTTCCGCGCCAACATCATCAAGAAGGGCAGCAGCGACTTCTCCCAATACTATGACCGCAACACCGTCTACCAAGACGCCGCCGCCCGCGCCAAGCAGACGGTCTCCAACCGCGGTGGCAGCATCAAGCTCGAATACAACACCGGCGACTACACCCTGACCTCCATCACCGGCTACGAGAGCGCCGATGCCTTCTCCCGCGGTGATATCGACGGCGGCTACGGCGCCTCCTACCTGCCCACCATGGGCCCGGGCTTCATCCCCTTCACCTCCGAGTCCGCCGACGGCCTGCCCGACCACAGCCAGTGGACCCAGGAGCTGCGCCTGGCCAGCAACGAGCTGGGCCGCCTCGACTACCAGGCCGGTGTCTTCTATTTCGACGAGTCTGTCACCATCGACAGCTTCAGCTACGACGAAAAAGGGGTGCAGAACGGCTACGCGGTGCAGAATCAGGACACCAAGGCCTGGGCCGTCTTCGGCTCCGCCGACTATGACCTGACCGACGACTTCAAGGTCACCGGCGGCCTGCGCTACTCCCACGACAAGAAGGACTTCACCGCCAAGCGCCTGCAGTCCCCCATGGGCGCCGGCCCCATTGGGCCCCTGACCGCCAACCCCAGTGACGCCAAGCTGAGCTGGGATCTGAGCGGCCTCTACACCCTCAACGACGACGTCAACCTCTATGGCCGCCTGGCCAAGGGCTTCCGCGCCCCCTCCATCCAGGGCCGGCTGCTGTTCGGCGACGTGGTGACGGTGGCGGACTCCGAGACCCTCTACAGCGGTGAGGTCGGCATCAAGTCCGACATTCTCAACAACCGCGGCCGCATCAACTTCGACACCTTCTACTACCGGCTCAACAACCAGCAGCTGACGGCCGTCGGCGGCGGCGCCAACTTCAACCGCCTGATCAACGCCGACAAGACCATCGGCTACGGCTTCGAGCTGGACAGCCAGTTCGCCGTCACCCATGACCTGCTGGTCACCGCCGGCCTGAGCTACAACAAGACCGAGATCAAGGACCCGGGCCTGGCCGTGGCGCCCTGCGGCAGCGGCTGTACCGTCACCGATCCCCTCGACGCCAACGGCAACGCCATCATCGACGGCAACCCCCTGCCCCACGCGCCCAAGTGGATCGCCAACATCACCGCCACCTACAGCCACCCCCTGGGCGGCGGCGAGGTCTTCCTGTTCACCGACTGGGCCTACAGATCCAAGGTCAACTTCTTCCTCTACGAGTCCAAGGAATATCAGGACGACTACCAGCTGGAAGGCGGCCTGAGGCTGGGTTACCGCTGGAGCAGCGGCGACACCGACTACGAAGTGGCCGCCTACGGCCGCAACATCACCAACGACAACAGCATGACCGGCGGTGTCGACTTCGATAACCTCACCGGCTACGTCAACGATCCCCGCATCCTGGGTATCGAATTCAAGGCCAGCTTCTACTGAGCAGCCCCAAGACCAAAAAAGCCCCGCTTCGGCGGGGCTTTTTCATGTTACTTAGAAGAGATCCAGCTGGGGCCCGGGGTTCTCCAGCGCCAACAACTGCTGCTTGATGGCGAGGCCGCCGCCGAAGCCCACCAGGGAACCGTCGGCCCCTATCACCCTGTGGCAGGGCACTATCAGCGGCAAGGGGTTGCGGTTGTTGGCCAGGCCTACGGCCCTGGAGGCACCAGGCTGGCCAAGGGCCCTGGCAATATCGCCGTAGCTGCGGGTCTCCCCATAGGGGATGAGGGACAGCTGCGCCCAGACCGCCAGTTGAAAAGCCGTGCCCTTGGGGGCCAGGGGCACTGAGAAGTGGCGCAAGGTGCCGGCGAAGTAGGCGCCTACCTCCTCGGCTGCCAGTTCCAGGATGGGGTTGCTGTCACCAGCCGCCATGGCCGGCGCCGCCCCCAGGAAGCGCAGCTGCTGCAGCGCCTGGTCGTCGGCGACCAGGCCCAGGGCCCCTATGGGGGTATCGGGTATCAGCAGTTGGTAGAAGGACATGGGTTCTTTTCCTCGGACACTGGCCCCAGGATACGCCAACAAAAAAGCCCCGCAATGCGGGGCTTTTTCACACCGCCTGGCCGGCGGCCCAGCCGCTGGCCCAGGCCCATTGGAAGTTGTAGCCCCCCAGCCAGCCGGTGACGTCCATCACCTCGCCGATGAAATAGAGGCCCGGCACCTGCTTGGCTTCCAACGTCTTGGAGGACAGCTCGTCGGTGTCCACCCCGCCCAGGGTCACCTCGGCGGTGCGGTAACCCTCGGTGCCGTTGGGATGGACCCGGTAGGCGCTCAGCATCTGGACCAGCTTCTTCATCCGTCCCTCGTCCAGGGCCTTGAGGGGCAGCTCGCCGTCGATGCTCCCCTGCTCCGCCAGCACCTCCACCAGCCTCTTCGGCAGCAGCCTGGCCAGGGCTGTCTTCAGGGTCTGGTTGGGGTGCTTGGCGCCCATGGCGGTGAGCACCTGGGCCAGGTCGGTGTCGGGCAACAGGTTGAGGCTGACGTCTTCACCGGGCTGCCAAAAACTGGAGATCTGCAAGATGGCCGGGCCGGACAGGCCGCGGTGGGTGAAGAGCATGGCCTCCTTGAAGAGGGTACCGTCTTGGCTTTGGGCCGTTACCGGCAGGGAGACGCCGGCCAGCTCAGCCAGGGGTTCGAGATCCGGCTTGTCCAAGGTGAAAGGCACCAGGCCGGCCCGGGTCGGCAGCACCTTGAGGCCGAACTGCTGGGCTATCTGGTAGCCCAGGGGAGTGGCGCAGAGCTTGGGCATGGACAGGCCGCCGCAGGCCACCACCAGGCTCTGGCAGTGGATGGTTTCGCCGTTGGCGCTGAGGCTGAAGCCGCTGCCGGTCTTCTGGATGTCCGCCACATGGCTGCGCAGCCGCACCGTCACCCCGGCCCAGTCGCACTCGGTGAGCAGCAGCTGCACTATGTCCTTGGCTGAGTCGTCGCAGAACAGCTGGCCCAGGGTCTTCTCGTGGTAGGCGACGCCGTGGCGTTCCACCAGCTCGATGAAGTCCTGGGCCTTGTAGCGGGCCAGGGCCGATTTCACGAAATGGGGGTT
Organism: Gallaecimonas kandeliae; assembly: GCF_030450055.1. Taxonomy (NCBI): domain Bacteria; kingdom Pseudomonadati; phylum Pseudomonadota; class Gammaproteobacteria; order Enterobacterales; family Gallaecimonadaceae; genus Gallaecimonas; species Gallaecimonas kandeliae. The sequence goes on along the minus strand of NZ_CP118480.1, from coordinate 102,023 downwards.
GCTGCAGAGGTAGTTGGCCGGGCTGGCGTTGATGTTGGTGAAATTGCAGCGGCCACCGCCGCTGATCAGGATCTTCTTGCCGGCCTGCTTGGCATGGTCCAGCACCAGCACGGAACGGCCCCGGTAACCGGCCTGGGCGGCACACATCAATCCGGCGGCACCGGCGCCGATGATCACAACGTCGAACTGGGCCATGGCTCCCCCTGTGATTTGGGCCGCTAGTCTAACCGGCCAAAGGCTATCCCGCCAGCGGAGCCAGGGCGGCTCGACTAAGCTGTTAAGTGATACCTCCACCGAAGATGGACACTTCATGACACTAAGGCTTTCAGGGAAGAGCCAGCCGCAGCCCAACTTCCCCTTTCCGCCATCAGCTGCAACAGATCTTGCCCACCTGGGAGGCCCCTATGGCTGACCAGCAAAAGCTTTCCTCGGATGCAGGCCTGCAAAGCCTGGAACGGGAGATCGCCGCCCTGCGCGCCGAGCTGGAAGCCCTGAGTTACGCGGTATCCCACGACTTGCGCGCCCCGCTGCGAGCCATGGACGGTTTCAGCCTGGCGCTGATGGAAGAATACGGCCCAGGCCTCGATGACAGGGGCAGGGATTACCTGGAAAGGATAAGGAAGGCGGCGCAGCGCATGGGCCTGCAAATGGACGACCTGCTGACCCTGTCCCGGGCAGGCCGCGCCGACTTGGTCATGCAGCCCCTGGATCTGAGCGCCATGGCCGACCAGGTGCTGAACGAGCTGCGCCAGGCCCAGCCTGAACGACACCCGGAGATCCAGATAGCACCCGGCCTCAGTGGCTGGGGGGACCAGCGCCAGATCAAGACGGTGCTGGAGCAGCTGCTGGGCAACGCCTGGAAGTTCAGCGCCAATACCCCCACTCCCAGCATCGGCTTCGGCAAAGGCCCTGACCAGGGCCAGCCCTGCTTTCAGGTGGTGGACAACGGCGTCGGCTTCGACATGGCCAGGGCCGGCAAGCTGTTCGGCGCCTTCCAGCGGCTGCATGACGCCAGGGACTACCCTGGCCGGGGCCTGGGCCTGGCCCTGGTGCAGCGCATCATCCACCGCCATGGCGGCCGCGTCTGGGCCGAGGCGGCTCCACAGCAGGGTGCGACCTTCTACTTCAGCCTGCCGGGCCAGGAGCCAGGAGCATGCTCATGACCGACAGACCCATACTGCTGGTGGAGGACAACCCGGACGACGAATTCCTGGTGCTGATGGCCTTCAGGAAAAGCACAGTGCAGAACGAGATCCTGGTCAAGAGGAACGGGCTGGACGCCCTGGACTATCTCCATGAGCTGCCTCAGGACAGGCAGCCTGCACTGATGTTGCTGGACCTCAAGCTGCCGGGAATGGATGGCCTGGAACTGCTGCGCCGGCTGCGGACAACAGCCCGGACCAGCACCCTGCCGGTGGTGGTGTTGACCTCGTCCAAGGAGGACGAGGACCTGGTGCGCAGCTATGAGCTGGGCGCCAACAGTTTTGTGCGCAAACCGGTGGATTTCAACGACTTCGTCGAGGCGGTCAGGCAGTTGGGCCTCTATTGGTTGCTGCTCAACGAACAGCCTGGTTGAGGAGGATGGGAAATGGACAAGTTACCCCTGAAGGCACTGCTCGTAGAGGACGACCAGGACGACAGCCTGCTGCTGGTGCATGAGCTGGAGCGCCACGGCTACGAGCCGGACTACCTCTGCGTGGACAACGAGCAAGATCTGCGCGAGGCGCTACAGCACCCCTGGCAGATCGTCTTCTCCGACTTCACCATGCCCACCTTCAACGGCCTGGACGCGCTGCGGGTGGTCAGGGAGCTGGACCCCGACGTTCCTTTCATCTTCGTGTCCGGCACCATAGGGGAAGAGCGCGCCGTCGAGGCCGTCAAGTCGGGCGCCCAGGACTATGTCCTCAAGGGCCACCTGGGAAGGGTACCGGCCGTGGTCTCGCGGGAACTGCGGGATTCCCTGATACGCCAGGAGCGCCGCAAGGCCCAGCAACGGCTCAGTTTCCTGGCCAACTACGACGAGCTGACCGAACTGCCCAACCGCAGCTTCTTCGAAGCCCGGCTGCAACAAGCCCTGGAGCAGGCCATGCATCACGGGACCATGGTGGCGGTGGCACACCTCAACCTGGACAGGTTCCGCGACATCAACAACAGCATGGGCCACCAGGCCGGCGACCAATTGCTCAAGGCCATAGCCCAACGGCTGACCGGCAACACCAACGCCTCAGACACCCTGGCCCGGCTTTACAGCGACGAGTTCACCTTGGTGCTGCCGCACATCGGCAGCCGTAGCCAGCTGCTGGCCAAGATCCAGCAACTGCACCGCAACTTCGCCATCCCCTTTCACCTCGGCGGCTATAGCCTGCATGTGCATGCCAGCATCGGCGTCAGCCTCTACCCGGACGACGGCCAGAACAGCGAAGAGCTGCGGCGCCACGCCACCATGGCCATGGAGAAGGTCAAGCAGGAAGGGGGCAACGGCTGCCGCTTCTTCCAGCCGGAACTGCGGGAAAGCCTGGTGCAAAGGGTCAACCTGGAGCGGGACCTGGTGCAAGCCGTGGAAAAACAGGGCCTGGCGCTCCACTACCAGCCCCAGGTGGAACTGTCCACGGGCCGCATCGCCGCCGTGGAGGCACTGCTGCGCTGGCCCCACCCCGAGCGCGGCCTGATCCCGCCGGACAGCTTCATTCCCATCGCCGAGATGTCGGGGCTGATACTGCCCATGGGCCAATGGGTGTTGGAGCAGGCCTGCCAGCAGCTCCATCAATGGCAAGCCCTGGCTGGCCAGCGCACGCCCAGGCTGGCCATCAACGTCTCGCCTTTCCAGTTCCGGCAGCGGAGCCTGGTGGACAACGTCAGGAAGGCCCTGGCCCAGCACCAGCTCAACCCCGAGTTGCTGGAGGTGGAGATCACCGAGTCGGCCTTGATGCAGGACCCGGACAGCACCTTCAAGATCCTCTGCCGGCTGCGCGACCTGGGGGTGTCCATCGCCCTGGACGACTTCGGCACCGGCTATTCCAGCCTGAGCTACCTCAAACGTTTCCCGGTCAACGTGCTGAAAATCGACAAGTCCTTCGTCTCGGACCTGCCGGGGGACAAGAACGACATGGCCATCACCAGGGCCATCATCGCCATGGCCGAGCGGCTGCGGGTGGAAGTGGTGGCCGAAGGGGTGGAAACCTGGGATCAGATGCAGTTCCTGCACCAGGAAGGCTGCTATCTGGTGCAGGGTTACTACTTCCAAAAACCCCTGCCCGAGGAGGAGCTGTCCCCCCTGGTCGCCAGGCCCGCCCCTTACGCCCACAAGCTGTCCTGAGACGACAACGCCGGCTGATGCCGGCGCTGTTTTATCTCGCCTGGGCAGGCAAGGACTCGATATGGAGCGTCTGGGTGGGGAAGGCGCAGTCCGCCCCCAGTTCATGGATGAGGTGGATGATCTTCAGCAGCACGTCCTGCTTCACCTTGTGGTATTCCATCCAGCCGGTGGTCTTGGTGAAGCAGTAGATGAAGAAGTCCAGGCTGGAAGGCCCGAAGGCGTTGAAGTTGACGATCAGGGTCTGTTCCTGGTCTATCTCCTCATGCTGCTCCAGCATGGCCCGCACCCCGGCGATCACCTTTTCCATCAGGGCCGCGTCCTGATAGCGGATGCCGATGGTTTCATAGATGCGGCGGTTGAGCATCCGAGACGGGTTCTCCACCGAGACCTGGGTAAAGACCGAATTGGGCACATAGAGGGGGCGCTTGTCGAAGGTGCGGATCTGGGTGACCCTGAAGCCGATGCGCTCGACTGTGCCTTCTATTTGACGGTCGGGGCTGCGGATCCAGTCCCCCACCTTGAAGGGCTTGTCCAGGTAGACCACCAGGGCGCCGAAGAAGTTGGCCAGCAGATCCTTGGCAGCCATACCGATCACCAGGCCACCGACGCCGCCGAAGGCCAGCAGGCCGGAGATGCTGACCCCCAGGCTCTGGAACACCGTCAGCAGGAAGATGACGATGATGCTGGCCCTGAGCAGCTTGCCCACCGCCTGTACCGTGGTGATGTCCCTTTCCTGGCGGATGAACTCCTTCTCGCCACCGCCCACCAGGCGCCAGGCGCCCCAGGCCAGCAGCAGCTCCATCAACACCTTGCGCATCACCGGCAGGTAGGCCGCCAGGTTGGAGTCGATGCGCTCGGCCACCGTATCGGCGACCAGGCTGACCCCCACCAGCAATATCAGCCAGTTGACCGGGCCGTTGAGGGCGTCCCAGAGGATGTCGTCCCACTTGGTGGTGGACCTGTCCGCCAGCCGGAAGAGGCGTTTGGCCAGCAGCCGCCACAGCAGGGTCACCACCAGGGTCAGGCCGACGATCAGCAACACGTCCACCAGCCAGCCTTCCCCCAGCCAGCCGGTCAGGGCGCCATAGAGGGTGCGCCACCCCGATTGCAGTTGAGTCATCAGAGCGCCGCCAGCACCACCTCGGCCTTGGAGCCTTCAAAGGTCTTGGGCGGCTCGACGTTGAGCAGGGTCACCACGCCGTCGTCCACCACCATGGCGTAACGCCTGGAGCGCAGGCCGCCGAAGGCGCCGGTGTCCATGTCCAGGCCCAAGGCCTTGGTGAAGCTGCCGTCGCCGTCACCCCACATGTGGATGGCTTCGGCGTTCTGGGCCTTGCCCCAGGCCCCCATCACGAAGGCGTCGTTGACGGCCAGGCAGACGACGGCGTCCACGCCTTTGGCCTTGAACCGGTCGGCCGATACCACGTAGCCGGGCAGGTGCGCCTCGGAGCAGGTGGGAGTGAAGGCGCCGGGTACGGCGAACAGCACGACCTTGCGACCGGCGAAGAAGTCCTGGGTTTTCACTTCCACCGGCTTACCATCCTGCATTTCCTGCACGCTGGCTGCGGGGATCTTGTCGCCTACCTGGATCATGGTCATCTCCTTGAAAATGGTTCTGGTCAGCCTAACCCCTGCCGGGGCGGCGCTCAACCAGCTTGGCCCCGCCCTATTGCGGGTAGATGTCGAAACGGTTCTTTTTGGTGGGCACGCTGGAAGCGGGCTTGGCACCGGCCAGGGGCTCGGCGTAATCGGGGCGCTTCACCACCACCTTAAGGCGCGCCGCCTGCCTGGCCGCCGCCAAGAGGGCGTCGGCGTCGGGGTCGCTGCCCACCAGGGTCTGAAAGATGCGCATCTCCTTCTTGACCAGGGCCGACTTGTCCCGGTGCGGGAACATGGGGTCCAGGTAGACCACATCGGCGCTCATGGTCGGCAGCAGTTCCACCGCCACCCCGTGGTGCAGGCTCATGCGCATGGCTATCGGCGCCACGTCCAGGTCCAGGGCGGCCCTGGCCAGGCCGTCCTCCAGCAAGGCAGCCACCGCCGGGTGGCGTTCGATGAGCTGCACCTCGCAGCCGAGGCTCGCCAGCACGAAGGCATCCCGGCCCAGGCCGGCGGTAGCGTCTATGACGGTCGGGTTGGCGCCCTTCTTGAGGCCCACCGCCTTGGCGATGGCCTGGCCACGGCCGCCGCCGAACTTGCGCCTGTGGGCCATGGCCCCTTCCACGAAATCCACATAAACGGCGCCCAGCTTGGGCTCGTCTGTCTTGCGCAGTTCCAGGCGCTCGGCGGTCAGCACCAAGGCGCAGGGAGACTGCCCAGCTTCGACAAAGCCGTAGCGGGCCCGCAGCTGTGCGGCCTCTTGCTGGCGCTCTGGGCATTGGCAGATCAGGGGAATGGCCATGGGGTTCTCCTCTTGGGCGAGGCAAGTCTACTGCCCACCAGGCCTTGCCACAAAGACCCGCCCTATTAAATAAACAAATAACTTTACAAAAAGAGGGCTCTGGGCCAGATTAAATAAACAATTAACTTTGTAAATGGAATTGCACCATGCTCAATCCCTACGTTGAACACCAGAACCTGACAGTCCCCGACCTGGATCTGGCCATCGCCAGGGTGCTGGCCCTGATCCCCCAATGGCGGCTGCGCGCCCGCCGCAAGGAATACATGCAGTCCACCTTCGGCGACAAACCCTTCTCCCTCGACTGGGCTCACCTGGGGGACGACCACAGCTACATCGCCCTGCAGGCCCCCTCGGACGGCGAAGCCTTCATCGCCAATCCCCAACCTTATTTCAACCACCTGGGCATAGTGGTGCCCGATCTCGCCAGCTGCCTGGAAAGGGCTGCCGAACTGGGCCTGGAGGCCAAGGCCTCACCCGCCCATCCCGCCAGGCGCAGGGCCTACGTCAAGGTGGTGGAAGGCCTGATGCTGGAGCTGATCCAGTACCTCGATGAGGACCCGGCCCAGCGCCACAGCTATGGGGCATGAGAGTTGGCCATGGAGAGCTTATATCAGCGCGGCTTGAAAGAATGGCTGAGCACTGTCCAGGGAAACAGCTCTGGCACCGATCCTAGGAGTTACGTAATGAACACCATCACCCTGTTGGGCAGCGCCCGCGGCAACGGCTACACCGCCACCCTGGCCGAGGCCCTGGGCTTCAAGACCCTCAACCTCAACGACTTCAACATCAGGCCCTACGACTACCGCAGCGACGGCCGCGGCGACGACTTCCTGCCGCTGGTGGAGCAACTGCTGGGCTACGACCGTATCCTCTTCGCCAGCCCCCTCTACTGGTACAGCATGAGCGGCCAGATGAAGCTGTTCCTGGACAGGATCACCGACCTGCTCGACCACCATAAGGAGTTGGGCCGGCGCCTTCGGGGCAAACAGGCCGGGGTGGTGGCCACGGGCGGCGCCAGGGTGCCGCCCCCCTGCTTCGAAGAGCCCTTCCGGCTGACCTTCGGTTACCTCGGCATGGACTACCAGGGCATGGTCTACCTGGACAGCAGCCAGGGCCTGGACGCCGCCTCCCTGGCCCTGGCCGCCCGGGACTTCCACCAGCGGCAGGCAAGCTGAAAAAAAGCCCAGGCCAAGGCCTGGGCAAAGGATGGGACTAAAACTTCCGCAGGGCGTTACCCTTACAACACATACTGGCCTGAGCACAGCCAGGCCGGTATGGGATCCTAGGCAGCGGGGGGCCCGGCTGTTGGCGTTGCTGGCAACGACTAGCTGCGGGCTAGGGCCCTGAACTTCTCCACCAAGCCGACCGCGCGCATCACTTCGTCAGTAAACTCAAAGTACTGCTCTCTTTTTCTCTTCGTCGTTTGGAAGTATCTCGATCTGTTCTTTATTTCGAAACCCGGCTCACCACTCCCTCTGGTGTTGGCCAGGCGGCAGACTTGGATGGTCTCGCCGTCGAACTCCTGCGCCACCAAAGCGGTGCCTACCGGAAGGCCGCCATCGTTTGGCGTCCAGCCCAGTTGCACATCGATAACGTCGGCAAGCCATGCCAGCGCGGATATTGGCAGCTCGGTTTGTAAACGGAATTTGGAATCAGCATCCCCGGTAACCACAATCAGGAAGTCATCCCTATAGGTAAAGAAGGTGTAAAGACTCCGATCCCGGTAGCACAGCACTTCTGTGAAGCCTTGGGGCGGAGATGATAACGAAGCGAGCACCGGTATATCGTTCATGGGATTTCCTTCAATACATCACTGACATCGACCGAGGGTTTGGCCCCGCTTTTCATCTCGCCGAAAGTCTTGGGGTTCCTTTCGTAGGCAAAGGTCTCGACAGCCCCGTATTGCCTGTCCGGTGGGAGTCCAGAGAGCACTTCCACCGAACTTCAGGAGGTGGCTGGCCGTCTGAAAAAAGCCCAGGCCAAGGCCTGGGCAAAGGATGGGACTAAAACTTCCGCAGGGCCGCCTTACAACACATACTGGCCTGAGCACAGCCAGGCCGGTATGTAGTCAGACTCGATGTCCAGCCGCCAGTCCTTGTTGTCATGGACCAGGGACAGCAGCGCCACCAGCTCCAGTGAGATCCAACCGGCCCTTTCCATGGGGTCATCGGCCCAGTAAGTCTTGTGTAGCTCCAGGGCTTCCTGAAGCTTCTCCTTGAACTCGGCCTCATCGTCGCTCAGGAAGCAACGGTAAAGGCTCAACAAAGGTACCTGGTTGTAGGTGAGGTAGCGATCGCGGGCAGCACTGATATCAGGCCCACTGGTGGCATCCAGGGCATTGAATAGCAGCTCACCGATGTCCGAATCAGGGTCGAGTAGGCCCTTCAAGAAGTCCACATAACTGTACGCTGCTTCATCGGTCTCTGTTTCTGCCTGTCGCATGGCGTCTGTCGATACTTGGCAAAGGATGGCCAGCGCCTGGTGGTCGCGGAGTATTAAAGCCAGGCTGAAAACCGACAGCCAAGAAGTAGGATCCGTTGAATAGTTTGTCCTTCCGATTGCATAAGGATAGTGCTGGCCCAAGTATTCCAGCTCATAGGTCACCGGCAGGGCCAGGGCGCTGACGAAGTGGGCCACCCCCAACGACAATGCCAACTGCAGGTACTGAATGCTCAACTCGTCAGGCTCACCCAGGGCATCCGCCGTAATAGCCACTTCTGTAGCCCTATCAAAGCGGGCTAGATTCTCCGGCCTCTCCTGAAAGGAGTTCAGCAACTTATCCAGTCGTCCTTCGAAGTGAGCTATGTCGTCTTCTTCCATGCCCCTGTGCTTTATTTCAGGCCTGATGCGTTTTTCCATGTGACTTACCTCTCCATCTCGTATTTCGAGCCCCTGACCTCAGGTGGCCTTTTTACTTCCCTGTACCTACTGCCCATTACGCCACAAGAGGTATTGGCCTGACACCAGCCAGGCCGAGCATGGGCTCTTAGACAGCAGCTGGGCTCGGCTATTGGAGTTGCTGGCAACTGTCAGCAGCCGGCTAGGGCCCTGAACTTCTCCACCAAGCCGACCGCGCGCATCACTTCATCGGTGAACTCAAAGCCCTGCATATCATCTTCATCAACGTTGCAGTGCCTTGAACGGTTCATAACCTCGAAACCCGGCTCTCCACCCCCTCTGGTGTTGGCCAGGCGGCAGACTTGTATGATTTCGCCATCGAACTCCTGCGCCACCAATGCGGTGCCTACAGGCAGGCCGCCGTCGTTTGGCGCCTTGCCCAGTTGCACATCGATAACATCGGCAAGCCATGACATCGCCTGCTTCGGTAGTTCTATCTGCAAATAGAAGCCATCATCGGGTTCACCTGAAAGTAAAACTACGATCTTATCTTTGTAGGAAAAGAGGGTATGAACATCGCCGTCTTGATATCGAAAGAGCTCTTTGAAGGCCTCAGGTGGTGAAGCAAGTGAAGTGACTATGGGTATGTCGTTCATGAGCTATGCACTCAACATGATGAACCCAATACCCTTAGCTTGAGAAGCTAAAGGTCTATTACACCTTCAAGAATACAAATAAATCGCCCAGGCTGATATTCGCCATAAGACATCACTGCCAATTTATTTTTAGTTTTACCACTAAGAAGGCAATATGTCAGCTTCAATCCCTGCATGCTCCCGTGATAAATCAACACCTCCCCAAGACTTGTTTTCTTTAGCCCTAAACACGAAGAAATTTCGTCTGCATCAAGCTCACTAGATACGGAGGCTATATTATTAATAGGTACTATGTCTTTGAGGCCAACCTTGTAATCATATAGTTCAAGGCTCACCGTTATCCCTGATGACATTAGCTCAGTGTCTGTACCATCAAACACCTTCTTCGAAAACAGTTTCATTCGATGCCTAATCATGAAATTTCCTTAAGGAAGCCATAGGAAACAAGCTCTTCAACCGAAAGAGGCAGTTCATACTGCATCCCTTTCCCCGGTTGTCCAAACCATGGCACTGCTTTGCCAGCTTGGGTTCCCATAATATCCTTCTCTACGCGATAACGCCTGTATGGCTTTTCTAGAGTACTCTCGGGCAGAGCTCGGTTCTCGAAGGGTTCGTCCGCCTTAGCTACGAATGTTCCCAAGTCTCTGAACTTGCCGGTATCATTATCTATAAAGCCTCCGTAGCGATCAATGACCTCCCCAACCTGTAACGATACTTCTTTGGAGCAGATCGCTCCCCGATTGGGAGGCCAACCCCCATTCAGAGAATTCTTAGAGAAAAACTGTTCAAGCTCTTCCCATTGCTGGTCACGGAAAAGCTTGAATGCTTCTTCCGCTTGGGGACCTTTATTATTGAATTCATCGACTGACTGACAGAAGTCTTCGAACGTTACGCTGACGGTGCTATCAAAATCGTATACTGTCTCAGAATCTTGATCCGTCAGTAGAGACAAGTCAGTCGAAGGCTTCGCCCTTCTTGGTTTGACACCATCATCTTTGATTTTCGATGACGCGGGCTGCCTATGCCGACTTTGCTCCGAAAAATTACTAGACTTTATAAGTCCAGATGTAGCGGCAACGGAGCTCTTTTTAACAAGAACGCCATTGAGCGAGGGCCTTGCCTGTAAGTCTTTGGTGACGGCGGCATGGCTTTCCTTGCCGCCTTGGCCCAGTTGGGTCCTGTCCAGGGGTGACATCCTTGTGCCCTCGCCGTCAGTCCGACATCAGTTCGTTGGCGCGCTGCATCAGCGGGGCTGCGGCCACGACGCGGCGGTGCGCTATCAGGTCGTTGGCCTGGCTGATGTAGGCGTTGGCCAGGTTGTGGCGCAGTGCCTTGAGGGACGGCAGGTCTACCGGCAGGGTGGCGGCGAAGGCCTTCTCGGCCTCGAAGACAGCGTCCAGGGCCTGGCCGTCCTTGGCCGCCGCTATGCCGTCGTTCCAGACGCCAATCTTGCGGGCATAGAAGGCTTCGGCGGCGTCCACCGGGTAGTCGGCGGTGCCACCCTCGGCCACGGCCTTGTCGTAGTTGGCCAGGGCCGCTATGGCACTTTCCTGCTGCTTGGCGGCCTTGATGGTGTCGGCGGCGCCTTGCTCCTGGCCGTAGAAAGTCTCGCCTATGGCCAGCAGCCGGGCGATTGCCGGGGCATCGTCCTGGTCGATGGCGGCGCTCATCTGGCCCTTGTAGGTGGTGATGGCCTGGTCACCCAGGGCCGGCAGCTGCTTGCCGAGGAAGAGGAGGTCGGCCTTGAGGCCGGTCAGCTCGTCGACGGCGCCCTGGGAGCCGAAATCCCCCTGCACCAACCGGGCCCGCAATTCTTCTGCCAGGGCGTTGTAAAGCCCCAGGCGGCGCTGGTTGAGCTGGGCCTCCAGGGTGCGCAGGCTGTCGTCGTTGGGGAAGTAGGACAGGGCTTCCACCAGCACCTTGGCCGCCGCCGGGAAGTTGGGCAGGTCGGCCCGGGCCGGTGCCTTGAGAGCCTCGTCCACCTTTTGCCCGAAGTGGTCGATGATGCGGTCCCTGTTGCTCATCAGCAGGCCGGCCCGCTCCAGGGGGCTGAAGCCGCCCAGGCCGGCCAGCAGCTGGGTGACGGGCCGGGAGGACAGTTCCGCCAAGGCGGCCTGGTGGTCGCTCTGGGCCTTCAATTCCTCCCGGGCGGCGGCCACTTCCTTGCCGCCCTGTTGCCAGGCGTAGAAGGCCGAGCCCAGGGCGGCGGCCACCACCAGCGGGTAGATCAGGTGGGCCCAGGGTAGGGGCCGCGTCGTCTTTTCTATCTCGGCCAGGCTGGGGCGGCGGGCTTCTTCCTTGAGCAGGCGGCGGAAGCAGCCCCAGAGCCGCCCCGGCATGTTGCCTGGCCTGGCCAGCTTGAAGGCCTTGCGCTGCTGCTCGTCCAGGCGCTGGCGGTCGAAGGGATGGCGGGACGACAGCAGTTCATAGCTGACGCAGGCCAGGGCGTAGAGGTCGTCCTCCACCTGCGGCTCCTTGCCGGCGATGAGAGAGGTGGAGGCGTAGGCCGGCGTATAGCCGTAGACGGTGGTCTCGTCCCCCAGGGACTGGTTGAGGAAATCTTCCTGGTGGCCTGGCCGCAGGGCCTGGGCCACGCCGAAGTCGAGGATCTTGATGCTGCCCTGGCGGGTCACGAAGATATTGGACGGCTTGAGGTCGGCATGGACTATGCCGCGCTGGTGGGAGTAGGCCAGCGCCTGGATGATCTGGTCCAGCACCGCCTTGGCGCCCTTCCACTTCAGGCCCTGGGGCTTGGCCCGCTGTATGACCTTGGACAGCGGCTCCCCTTCCAGCAGCTCCATCACCATGAACCAGACGTCACCGTCATGGTCCAGATCGTAGACGCGGATGATGTTGGGGTGGGCCAGGCATTTGGACTTGGCCGCTTCCTTGGCCAGCAGCCCCAAGGCATTGCCGTCGCGGGTCAGCTCGCTGCGCAGTATCTTGACGGCGACCTGGGCGTCCTTGGCACCGGCTTCCTCCAGGTGCAGGTCGGTGGCACGGTAGACGTCGCTCATGCCCCCGGACCCCAGCAGCGAGGCGATGCGGTAACGGCCCTTGAGCACCTTGCCCTGCCAGTCCATGGGGGCCTGGGCCTCGACGGGCAGATCCTGTTCAGGACAACTCTGCCCGGGCACTGTAGTGCGGGTCTGGGTCATTGCATCCATGCGTTATTCTCCCGTTATTTGATTTTTGCTAATTAAAGAGAATCTGTATTTCCCTATATTCCCGGCTAAATGATAACGGCTTTTTTCACTTAACAACAAGAAAACTGAACCTGAAAGTCATGACGCGTTGACACTAAATGCAACGAATAATATCTTTAGCCTGCTCTTGAGAATGGAGCAGTGCTTCTAGGCAAATTCGTTTACTAGGGAAAGGTAATTGCCATGGAACTGGAGCTTGAAATCACAAGCTATCACCGCTTATCGCCAACCGTTCAGGCAAAAAAGGTTTTTTCAAAAGGAAATCATACACTTGGAAGGTCAGAAGAGTGCGAATGGCAGCTCCCTGATCCCGACAGGGTAATTTCCTCCCGTCATGCGGAAATATCCTTTAAAGACAATGAATTCTGGCTTAAGGATATCTCAACAAATGGTGTTTTCATCAATAACACCGGCCAGCCACTGGGTCGGGATCGGGAAGAAAGAATTAAAGAAGGCGACCAGATCCGCATCGGTGACTATGAAATATCAGTGAAAGAAATAGGCATTTCAGGCACCCCTGAAAAACAGGAAATGCCTACCCTTAATTCCCAACCTGATGAAATAAAAATCCGTCAGAAAAAGCCGCTCGATTTAGCCATTCCCCAGCCGGTGCAAAACACCCAGAAGCCGGTTGAGACCCTGGCCTCGGGGCTGACCGAACACAGGGTGGACGATGCCCATGTGGCCCTGCCGGCCAGCGGCATTCCCACCGAATGGGGTTGGAGCAATCCGGCCCCCGCCCAGGCCGAGGAGCCCACCAGGAACGACGCCTTGTTCGAGGCCCTGGTCGAAGGCATGGGCATGGCCCAGCAGTTCAAGGACAAGGCCCCGGATCCGGCACTGATGCGCGATCTCGGCAACCTGACCCGGGTGCTGCTGGAGCGGCTGCTGGACCTGCTGCACATGCGCGCCGAGCAGAAGCAGAAGCTGCGGGTGCAGCAGACCACCTTCCGCCGCCAGGAAAACAACCCCCTGAAATTCTCGGCCACGGCCCAGGACGCCATAGAGTCCCTGCTGCTGCGCCCCCACAACTCCTTCCTGGGCCCGGACGCCGCCGTGGACGAGGCCTTCGCCGACATCCAGGCCCATGAGCGCGCCCTGCTCGCCGGGGTCGAGCGGGTGGTGGCCGAGTTGCTGGGCGGCGAGGCCGGCCAAGGCGCCGACACCCTGGACAAGCTTCCCGTCATCGGCAAGGCCCGCGCCTTCGACCGTTGGCAACAACAACGTCAGCACCTGCTCAGCGAATACGGTGAAAGCGACCGCATGCTCAGGAGCGACACCTTTGTCGAGGCCTACGAAGCGGCCATTCGCACCCACAGATAGGAGTCACCATGTTTTCCTACATACGCCTGCTGCTGTTATCCACGCTGCTGGCCCTCGGCGGCTGCGCCGTGGCCAACAAGGTGGTTGCGCCCTACACCGACCTGGACATCCAGGTCGCCAAGGATCTCAACCCCGACATCTCGGGCCGCCCCTCACCGGCCGTCATTCGCATCTTCGAACTGAGCGGCCGCAGCAAGTTCGAGTCCAGCGACTTCTTCCAGCTCTACGAATCCCCCAAGGCCAACCTGGGCCAGGAGCTGGTGGCGGTGCAGGACGTGGAGGTCCAGCCCGGCCAGCACCTGGTGCACCGCATGCGCCTGGGCACCAAGACCCGTTTCATCGGCGTGGTGGTGGCCTTCAGGGATATCGAGAAAGCCGACTGGCGGCTGGTGATACCGGCCGACCCCGAGGACTACGACACCCTGGCCCTGGCCCTGGACTCCCTGACCATCCACAAGACCAAGGGTTAACGACATGGAAAGATTGGCAAAAGTCGCCTGGTCCGAAGGCATGCTGCTGCGCCCCCAGCACTTCCAGCAGCAGGACCGCTTCCTCTACCAGGTCTCCAACAAGCGGCACGTCAAGCTCAATCCCCACGGCTACGGCATCACGGAGCTGATGCTGGACGAGCAGGCCCTGGGCCTGGGCCAGGTCAACCTGGTGCGCGCCGCCGGCCTCTTCCCCGACGGCATGCCCTTCAGCTTCGACCAGCAGGAATCCCTGAGCCTCAGCATACCGGCCGACGCCCGCGACGAGCTGCTCTACCTGGCCCTGCCCCTGGAGAAGCAGGCCGGCGTCAATATCGCCGACAGGGACAGCGCCCAGATCGCCCGCTACGTGTTGCAGGACGTCTCCGTGATGGACGACTCCCTGGAGGACGGCCTCGAGGAAGACCTGGGCCTGGCCTACCTCAACCCCTGCCTGCGCCTGGAGCGGGAGGACAAGGCCGGCTTCGTGTCCCTGCCCATAGCCCGCATCGTCGAGGTGCTCAACGAGCAGGAGGTGAAGCTGGACCGCTCCTTCATCGCCCCCTGCCTGGACATGGGCGCCGTCCAGCCCCTGGCCAACCTGCTGCGCGAACTGCTGGCCATGGTCAAACAGCGCGCCGGCGCCCTGGCGATGCGCATGCAAAAGGGCAACGAACAGGCCTCCACCCTGTTGGACGTGCTGATGCTGCAGGCCCTCAACCGCTGGCAGCCACTGCTGGAGCACCTCAAGGAAAGCAAAGGCGTGCACCCGGAGCGGGGCTACGAGCTGCTGATCACCCTGGCCGGCGAGATGGCCACCTTCACCCGCGCCGAGAAGCGCCCGCCGCAGCTGCCCGGCTACCGCCACGACAACCTGACCGCCACCTTCGGCGACCTGGCCGCCGTGCTGAGCCAGTCCCTGAGCACGGTACTGGAGCAGACGGCCGTGGCCCTCAAGCTGGAAGAGGCCCAGTTCGGCATCAAGGTTGCCCCCCTGGCGGACAAGAGCCTGCTGGAAGCGGCGCAGCTGGTGTTGGCGGTCAAAGCCGACCTCACCACCGAAGAGATCCGCCGCCGGCTGCCGGCTCAGATCAAGCTGGGCGCCGTCGAACATATCCGCGATCTGGTCAACAACCACCTGCCCGGCATCGCCGTCAGCGCCCTACCGGTGGCCCCGCGCCAGATCCCCTACCACGCCGGCTACCACTACTTCCTGCTCGACAGCCACAGCGACCGTTGGCAGCAACTCAGGCAGAGCGGCGGCCTGGCCGTCCACGTCTCGGGCCACTACCCGGGCCTGGCCCTGGAACTCTGGGCCATACGCCAGTAACGCCAAATTGCACAGGGATGTGACAGATGAACGACAGCACCATCATCAAGCCCCGCCCCGGCGCCCGCCAGGCGCCACCCCGGCCCCAACCCCGGGCGGCGGCGGAGGACAAGACGGCCCTCTCCACCCCGGCCGACGACGGCATTCGTGGCCGCTTCCGGCTGCCGGAGACCAAGCTGGGGCCCCTGGTGGACCAGGCCTCCAAGCTGTTGTCCCTGGCCTGCCGTCTGGCCGAGATCCGCCAGGTGGACGACACGGCCAACCTGCGCCGCCAGGCCATGGAGCTGGTGCGCGAATACCAGCGCGCCCTCCAGGGCCAGCAGTGCAGCCCGGCCAGCGTCGACATGGCCTCCTACTGCCTCTGCGCCTTGCTGGACGAAATCGTCCTCAACAGCGAGTGGGGCCAGAACGGCCAGTGGGCCGCCAGCTCGCTGCTGTCGGAATTCCACGCCGAGACCTGGGCCGGCACCCACTTCTTCGAACTGGTGGAGAAGGCCCAGCGCACCAACGACCAGGCGCTGCTGACCTTGCAATACCTCTGCCTGGCCATCGGCTTCAAGGGCAAGTACCGCATCGAGGAACGGGGCCAGGAACAGCTGGACGCCCTGCGCGACGGCCTCTACCAGCAGCTCTGCGCCGACCAGGGCCGGGTCAGCTCCCCCTTCGACGGCAACTGGCGCGACCGCCTGGTGCCCGGCAACGAACTGGCCCAGCGCTTCCCGCTCTGGGTGCTGGCCGCCCTCTGCGCCGTGGCGTTGCTGCTGGTCTACATGGGTTTTGCCTACCGCATCAACCAGCAGGCCCAGCCGGTGTTCCTGGACATAGCCCGGATGGCGGTCAAGCCCCAGGCCGGCCCCGAGGCCGGCACCAGCAGCCTGGCCGACTCCCGTGACGGCAAATACCTGCAGCAGATACTGCAGACCGAAGTGGACAAGGGCCTGTTGGAGCTGATTTTCCTCAAGGACCGCATCCGGCTGCGCATCGGCAACGAGGCCCTCTTCGCCTCCGGCTCGGCGGCCATCCGCGAGGACATCAAGCCGGTGCTGATGAAGATAGGCCGGGCCCTGGAGAGCACCCAGGGGCGCATCCAGATCACGGGCCATACCGACGACCAGCCGATCTTCACCAGCAAGTACCCGTCCAACTGGCACCTGTCCCTGGCCCGCGCCACGACGGTCGCCAACTTCCTGGCCGGCACCGGCGACCTGACCGGCCGCCTCTGGCCAGAGGGCAAAGGCGAGGCGGAGCCTCTCTTCGCCAACGACAGCAACGAGCACCGCGCCCGCAACCGCCGGGTAGAAATCGACCTCATACCCTGAGCAGGACTGAACAATGAGTGGCATGACATGGATACGTCGCCTGGGCGCCGGCCTGGGTTCACGCAAGGTGATACTGGCCCTGGGCGCCCTGGCCATCATACTGCTGACCTGGTTCGGCGGCCCCCTGGTGGCCATCGCCGGCTGGGAACCCCTGGCCAGCGTGGCCGCCCGCATCCTCTTCCTGGTAACGCTGGCGCTGCTGGTGCTGGGCTGGCAGCTGTGGCGCCTGAAGCGGGAGAAGCAGGCCAACGAACTGGTGGTCAACGAGATGCTGACCCCCAGCAGCAACGACGACGCCCTGCTCAGCGAGGAAGTGGAGGCGCTGCGCAACAACATGAAGGACGCCCTGGCGCTGGTGAAGAAGTGGCGCCCCGGGCGCTTCAAGTCCGTCTATGAGCTGCCCTGGTACATGATCATCGGCGCCCCCGGCTCCGGCAAATCCACGGCCCTGCTCAACTCCGGCCTGGAGTTCCCCCTCAAGGACGAGATGGGCATAGACGCCGTCAAGGGCGTCGGCGGTACCCGCCACTGCGACTGGTGGTTCACGAACAAGGCGGTGCTGATCGACACGGCCGGCCGCTACACCACCCAGGACAGCGCCGACAAGCGCGACGCCAAGGGCTGGAACTCCTTCCTCGGCCTGCTCAAGAAGAACAGGCCCCGCCGCCCCATCAACGGCGTACTGCTGGCCGTCAGCGTCGCCGACCTGCTGGAGCAGACCCCCACCGAACGGCTGCTGCACGCCCGCGCCATCAAGCAACGGGTGCAGGAACTGAAGAACCGCCTGGGGCTGGTGTTTCCCGTCTACGTGGTGCTGACCAAGTTCGACCTGCTGGAAGGCTTCAACGAGACCTTCGGCCTGCTCAGCGAACAGGAACGCCAGGAAGCCTTCGGCATCACCTTCCCGCTGCAGGCGGTGCGCAGCCCCCAGACACTGCCCCAGGCCTTCGAGGCCGAGTTCGACGCCCTGCAGCAGCGCCTCGGCCGCTTCGTGCTGCACAAGATGCAGCAGGAGCGTAACCCGGCCGCCCAGCGCCGCATCTACCAGTTCCCCAAACAGCTGGCCCTGCTGCAGGCGCCGCTCTGGGACCTGCTCAAGGAGGTGTTCTTCCCCTCCGCCTACGAAGAGGTGCCGCTGCTGCGCGGCATCTACCTGGTCTCCTCCGAGCAGAGCGGCCAGGCCATGGACAAGATCGCCAAGCTGGTGGACAACCACTACCGGCTGCAGCCGGCCCCGGCCAAAACGGCCATGGCCAGCCACGACAGCTTCTTCCTGCGCCGGCTCTTCGACGACATCGTCTTCTCCGAGCACAACCTGGCCAGCGCCGATCTCAACCACGAGAAGAAATTCATCTGGGTGCGCCGCGCCGCCATGGCCAGCGCCCTGCTGGCCACCGTCGGCCTGACCAGCGGCTGGTACCTGAGTTACGGCTGGAACAGCCGGCTGATCCAGGCCTACCAGGCCCAGCTGTCGGCCCTGTCCCTGGACCTGCAGGACAAGGACCTGGACTGGGTCAAACTCAACCGGCTGCTGGGAGGCGTCGCCTCCATGCCCGGCGTGCTGCACCAGCCCATGCCGGCCGGCGGCCCGCAGCAGCTGGGGCTCTTCCAGGGTGAACGCCTGGGCCAGGCCGCCGAGGGCGCCTACGGCCGCCTGCTGCAGGGCCAGTTCGCCGACGCCCTCAAGGCCTCCCTGGAGCAGGAGATCGCCGGCAACCTCAACCACCTCGAATACCTCTACGAGACCCTCAAGACCTACCTGATGTTGGCCGACCGCAGCCACCTGGACGAAGACCAGGTCCACGCCTGGTTCGAGCTGATGCTGGAGCGGCGGCTGCCTGGGCAGATCAACGAGCCCATCCGCAACCAGCTCAACGAGCACCTGCGCCGCTACCTGAAGATGTCGCCGCCCCTGGCCCTGGACCAGAAACTGGTGGCCGACGCCAGGGCCGAGCTGACCGCCCTGCCCCTGGCCGAGCGCGCCTACCAGCGCATCAAGGTGGACTCCGACGCCAGCCGCCTGCCCGACTTCCGCCTGCCCCTGGCCCTGGGCTCCGTGGCCGAAGGGGTCTTCGAGCGCCGCAGCGGCACCAGCCTGCAACAGGGTATCCCCGGCCTCTATACCCGCAACGGTTACCAGGCGGTGTTCCTGCCGGAGAAGGACAAGATCGTCAAACGCCTGATCGAGGACTCCTGGGTCTACGGCGAGAATGACGCCGACTTCCGCAACCTGGACGAGGACGTCATAGAGGCCGGGGTCTCTGAGCGCTACTTCCGCGACTACATCTACGTCTGGAACAACTTCCTCGACGACCTGCGCCTCAAGCCCTTCAACTCGGCCCTGGACGGCGCCCGCATCGCCGGCCTGCTGTCGGGCCCAGAGGCCCCCATCGGCCGCCTCTTCGCCCTGGTCAAGAAGAACACCCAGCTCACCGACCCCGAGCAGAGCAAGGTGGGCGCCGTCGCCGACAAGGCCAAGGACGCCGCCCTCAACCGCCTCAGCCAGCGCAAGCGCGAGCTGAGCGGCCTGGTGGACCTGGCCGCAAACGACAACGCTCAGCCCCAGAAGACGCCGGTGGAGAAGGCCTTCGAGGCGCTCAACCGCGTCAAGCCTGAGACCTTCGACCGCCTCCAGGCCGACACCAAAGTAGCGGCCCGCTACTTCGAGCAGCAGGGCGGCATGACCCGCGCCCACGCCATCGCCACCGTCGACCGCGGCCAGTTCGACGACGCCCTGCGCGACTTCTACAGCGCCATCCGCGACTCCGAATCCGACCGCCTCGACCACCTGGCCGGCGACTTCCTGGGCGACTCCCGCCAGGTGGTGAAGCTGTCGGAAACCCGCCAGATCAACGACATCTGGCGCGGCAGCGTCTACGGCGACTACCGCCGCGCCATCGCCGGCAAGTACCCCTTCCGCCGCCAGGCCAAGTCGGAAGTGGCGCTGCAGGACTTCGGCGACTTCTTCGGCTACGGCGGCGTGCTGGACAAGTTCTTCCAGGAACACCTGAGCAGCTACGTGGACACCAGCCGCAGCCCCTGGCGCCTGACCAAGGATCTGGGCATCAGCGAGCAGAGCCTGCACCTCTTCGAGGAGGCCCAGAAGATCCGCGAGGTGTTCTTCCCCCCCGGCAGCCGCACCCCCAGGCTCAGTTTCAGCCTCAAGCCCCGTAGCCTGGACCAGAGGGTCAGCCAGTTCATGCTGGAGATCGACGGCCAGAACCTGACCTACCGCCACGGCCCGACCCGCCTGACCAAGTTCAACTGGCCGGAAAACGCCGGTGAGCAGATGACCCGGGTGGTGTTCAACCCCAGCCAGGAAACGACGCCGGTGGCGGCCAGCTACCAGGGCCCCTGGGCCATCTTCCGGATGCTGCAGGACGCCGGCCATATCAGCTCCCAGGACAGGCACCAGATAGTGCAGCTCCAGGTCAAGGACTTCGAGGCCAAGCTGGAGCTGGTCACCAGTTCGGTGAAGAACCCCTTCACCACGGCGCTGCTGGAAAGCTTCCAGCTGCCAAGGACCCTCTGATGCAGTGGGGCTACATGGGCAAGGTGCCCAACAGGGGCGACTTCCTCTGCCACAACCTGGCGCCCCAGGTCAGAGACCTGTTCTTCGAGTGGTGCCAGGCGGGCCTGGCGGTGAGCCGGGAACAGCTGGGCGAGGATTGGACCGACGCCTACCTGACCTCGCCGGTCTGGCATTTCGCCGCCGCCCCCGGTCTGCTGGCCGAGTCCGGCCTGCTGGGCACCCTGATCCCTTCCGTGGACAAGGTGGGCCGGCACTTCCCCTTCCTGGCCCTGGGGGAGTTCCAGGGTTCGGCCCTGCAGGCCTGGCGGGAGGGTCAATGGTCGGCTGAGCTGGAGGAGCTGGTGCCGGCGGTGCTGGACGATCACTGGCAGGAAGGGGACTGGCGCAGCCGCCTGGCCGCCGTGCCTCTGCCCCAGGGCCAGGGGCGGCGCCTGCATTGGCCCCAGGCCCAGGGCAACCTGGTGCTGCCGGCCGCCTCCGAGGCCGAGCTCTTGCAGAGCCTGGTGGCCAGGGAAGGGGAACCCATGATCTGGTGGACCCAGGGCTCCGCCTTCGTGGAGCCGGTGATGCTGATGACCCGGGGATTGCCCCAGGTAGGGCAGTTCGCCGCCATGCTGGCCGCCCAGTGGCAGCAGCATGGTTGGCAGCAGGGAATGCTAACGGAGTAAATAAATGCGTATAAATTCAACCGGTTTTACTCACAGGGGTGGAACCCGGGATCATAACGAAGATGCATTCCTGGAATTCAGGGAATTAAATGTCTGGGTTGTTGCAGACGGCATGGGTGGATATCAAGCTGGTGATGTTGCCAGCCAGTTAATTTGCGACACCGTCGATTCGGAAATAAGGCAATTAGAAAAAGGCAAATTAACGCCACTCAAAATTACCGATGCATTAAAAAAGGCAAATCAGAAAATACGACTATACGGAAAGCAATTTCTTGACGACCAAACCGTCGGCTCCACCGTCGTATCCTTGATGATAAATGAGGGTGAATTTCACCTCTTCTGGGTCGGCGACAGCCGCTGCTACCTGCTCAGGGACGGCCAACTCCGCCAGCTCAGCCGCGACCACAGCCAGGTGGCAGACATGGTCGAAGAGGGCGTCATCACTGAGGATCAGGCCGAGTCGCACCCCCTGGCCCACGTCATCACCAGGGCCGTTGGCGTCGACGAAGATCTGGAGGTGGACAGCCTCAGCGGCCCCCTCCAGGAAGGGGATGTTTTCCTCCTTTGCAGCGACGGAATTTCCAAAGAATTTAAAACCTTGGAACTCGAATCCTTTATCCGGGAAGGCAAATTAGATGAAGCTTCTATGGCAATAATGCATGCGGCTTTGGTCAAGAAATCGAAAGACAACATCACCTGTATTCTTGTTAAAGTAGAAAATGATTGTTACCCTGTTTCGGCACTGAATCAGAATGACGATGTGACGGTTCCCGTTTTTAGATAACGGTGGACTTTTTTTGGCTAAGGATGGCTCGTGAATTCCACTTCCCTTTTTGACATAGAGGCGTTGTTGGCGCCTGTTTCGGATGAAAACCCCTGCGGTGACGATACCCGCGAGGATGTTTCGCCCGAGTCTCCTTATTTCACCCTCAAAGACATCCGCAACCAGGCCCGTGCCCAGGAACGCCACAAGCTGATGGACGACGACTTCCAGTCGCCCGAGCAGTGGCGGGAGCTGGTCCGCCAGGTGCCGGCCATACTCCAGGGCCGTTCCAAGGACCTGGAGCTGGTGGCCTGGCTGATCGAGGGCCTGTGCCGCGAGTACGGCTTTGCCGGCCTGGCCGCCGGCTTCGACCTGGCCCACCAGCTCATCGAACAGCACTGGGACGCCCTGCACCCCATGCCGGACGAGGACGGCGTCGCCACCCGCCTGGCGGCCCTGGCCGGCCTCAACGGCCTGGACGGCGACGGCACCCTGATCCAGCCCATCCTCAGCGTCCCCCTCTTCCACAGCGGTGACGGCGAGGCCTTGGCCGCCTGGCACTGCGAGCAGGCCGCCGAGATAGGCCGCCTGAGCGCCGACAAGGCCGAGCAGCGCGTCAAGGCCGGCGCCGTCAGCAACGAGATGCTGACCCAGGCGGTGCGCGAGACCCCCGACGGCGAGCTGCTGGGCAACTACCGCCAGCTGCAAGCGGCCATCGCCGCCTACCAGGCCCTGGCCCAGGTGCTGGACGACCGAAGCGGCGAACCCCAGCCCACCACCCGCATCGCCAAGGCACTGCAGCGCTGCCTGGACGCCTTCAATTTCCAGGGCGGCGAACGGCTCAAGGAGCTGCTGGCCTCGGCCGCCCCGGCCCAGGAACTGGCGCAGCCCGAGGACGGCGGCGAGGCTGCGGCCGAACCAGGGCAGGCCCCTGCCGCCAGCGACCTGGACCCGATCCGGGTCGCCATCCAGAGCCGCGACCAGGCCGTGGAGCAGCTGCGCAAGCTGGCCGATTTTTTCCGCCAGACCGAACCCCATTCCCCCGTGTCCTACGCCATAGAGCAGGCCATCCGCTGGAGCCGGCTGTCGTTGCCCGAGCTGATGAACGAGCTGATCGACGACAACGGCGCCCGCCAGGGCTTCTGCCGTTTGACCGGCGTACCGGCCTCGGAGGCCCAGGGCTAGGCCCGTTTTTTCTGTGAACTGCTTAAGGAGACGAAGACATGGACAGCATTCACAACAAGCTCGCCCGGGTCCGCAAGCCTCGGGTCCACATCACCTACGACGTCGAGACCGAAGGCGCCATGGTCAAGAAGGAATTGCCCTTCGTGGTCGGCGTCATGGGCGACTTCTCGGGTAACAACAACAACGACCTCAAGCCGCTCAAGGACAGGCGTTTCATCCAGATCGACCGCGACAACTTCGACGACGTGCTGCGCCGCATGGCGCCGCAGATCCAGTTCAAGGTCGACAACAAGCTGTCCGGCGACGACTCGCAGATGGCCGTGGAACTCAGGTTCAACGCCATGGCCGATTTCGAACCGGCGGCCGTGGTCAACCAGGTGGAGCCGCTGCGCCAGCTGATGGAAACCCGCAACAAGCTGCGGGACCTGATGACCAAGGTCGACCGCTCCGAAGAGCTGGAGAACCTGCTGGAGCGGGTGCTCAACAACTCTGACGAACTGCAGAAACTGGCCCAGGAACTGGCCACCGAAGGGGAGGACAAGGAATGAGCGCAGAACAGCAAGTCGCTGCCGAAGCCCTGGTCGAGGAAGGCGTCAACCTGTCGCTGCTGGAACAGGCCATAGGTGCCACCAAGCAGACAGAGTCCAGCCGTGCCGAGGAGCTGATCCGCACCCTCGCCGAGGAGGCGATGAAAGGCACCGTCACTTGGAACAAGAACCTCACCGTCACCTTCAACGAGGCCATCAAGCAGCTGGACCAGATGATCTCCGGCCAGCTGTCCGAGATCATGCACCACGAGGAGTTCCAGAAGCTGGAAGGCTCCTGGCGCGGCCTCAACCACCTGGTGATGAACAGCGAGACCAGCGCCACCCTCAAGATCCGCATGCTCAACATGAGCAAGAAGGAGCTGCACAAGGATCTCTCCAAGGCCGTCGAGTTCGACCAGAGCCAGGTGTTCAAGAAGGTCTACGAGTCCGAGTTCGGCACCCCGGGCGGCGAGCCCTACGGCGCCATCATCGGCGACTACGAGTTCAGCAACCACCCCAACGACATCGAGACCCTGGGCCTGATGTCCAACGTGGCGGCCGCCGGCTTCTGCCCCTTCCTGTCCTCGGCTTCCCCCTCCCTGTTCGGCTTCGACGCCTGGACGGAGCTGAGCAAGCCCCGCGACCTGGAGAAGGTGTTCGAGTCCCTCGAATACACCAAGTGGCGCTCCTTCCGCGACTCCGAAGACGCCCGCTTCGTGACCCTGACCATGCCGCGGGTGCTGGCGCGCCTGCCCTACGGCGAGGCCACCAGGCCCATAGAGGAATTCGGCTTCGAGGAATTCGAGGTGGACGCCAAGTCCGGCATGTCGGTCAACACGGCCCACGACGACTACTGCTGGATGAACGCCGCCTACGTCATGGGTACCCGCATGACCCAGGCCTTCGCCAAGTACGGCTTCTGCACCGCCATCCGCGGCGCCGAGGGCGGTGGCAAGGTCGAGGGCCTGCCGACCCACGTCTTCACCAGCGACGACGGCGACCCGGACCTGATGTGCCCCACCGAGATCGGCATCACCGACCGCCGCGAGGCCGAACTGGGCAAGCTGGGCTTCCTGCCCCTGTGCCACTACAAGAACACCGACTACGCGGTCTTCTTCGGTGCCCAGAGCTGCCAGAAGCCCAAGAAGTACGATAACCCGGACGCCACCGCCAACGCCGCTATCTCGGCCAGGCTGCCCTACATGATGGCCACTTCCCGCTTCGCCCATTACCTCAAGGTGATGGCCCGCGACAAGATCGGCTCCTTCATGGAGGCCCAGGACGTGGAATCCTGGCTGAACCGCTGGATCCTCGGCTACGTCAACGCCTCAGAGGGCGGTGGCCAGGAGATCCGCGCCAAGTACCCCCTGGCCGACGCCAAGGTCCAGGTCCGGGAGATCCCCGGCCAGCCCGGCTCCTACAACGCCGTGGCCTGGCTGCGCCCCTGGCTGCAGATGGAGGAACTGACCACCTCCCTGCGCCTGGTGGCCAAGATCCCCGAGATAGGCGGTTAAGGCAGGAAAGCAGCATGTCAGCGGCATTGCAGTTCGTCGCCAAGGATTACTTCGCCACCCCCGAAGCCAGGCCGGCCCTGCCGGACCTGGCCTTCATGAAGCGGGTCTCGGCG
Organism: Gallaecimonas kandeliae; assembly: GCF_030450055.1. Classification (NCBI taxonomy): domain Bacteria; kingdom Pseudomonadati; phylum Pseudomonadota; class Gammaproteobacteria; order Enterobacterales; family Gallaecimonadaceae; genus Gallaecimonas; species Gallaecimonas kandeliae. The sequence continues at coordinate 76,865 of NZ_CP118480.1, read as the reverse complement.
GAGCACGACGCCCTGCAGGCACTGCTGCTGTGGCTTGGCCGGGTAGATCCGGCCAAGCGCTGGCGCCAGCAAGGGGTCAAGGCCCTGCTGGCGACCAGCCTCAACCTGCTGGACGACCTTCTCAATGAGCAGCTCAACGCCATCCTGCACCAGTCTGACTTCCAGGCCCTGGAAGCCAACTGGCGCGGCCTTTGGCTGCTGACTGAGCAGGCCGCACAGGACGACGGCGACGACCAGGTCAAGGTCAAGGTGCTGGATCTGGACTGGCAGGAACTGTCCAAGGACCTGCACAAGGCCATGGAGTTCGACCAGTCCCGGCTCTTCGCCAAGATCTATTCGGACGAATTCGGCACCCCGGGGGGCGAACCCTTCGGGCTGCTGCTGGGGGCCTACGCCGTCAGCCACCGCAACCAGGGCGGCGTCACCAACCTGGACAGCCTCAAGGAACTGAGCCGGGTGGCGGCGGCGGCCTTCGCGCCGCTGATATTGAACGCCGACCCCAGCCTGTTCGGGGTGGACAGCTTCCAGGATCTGACCGGGGTGCGGGAGCTGGAGAGCCACTTCAACGCCCCCGAGCTGGCCAAGTGGCGCTCGCTCAGGGATATGGAGGAGGCCCGTTTCCTGGGGCTGGCCCTGCCCGGCATCCTGATGCGCCCGCCCTACCGGGAGCGGGGCCAGGGGCCAGAGGGCTTTCGCTTTCGCGAGCATCAGGAGCGCGAAGCCGATCACCTCTGGGGGCCGGCCTGTTTCGGGGTCGGCACTGTGGCGATCCGCGCCTTCTGCCAGTCCGGCTGGTTCTCGCAGATCCGCGGCTACCGCGCCGGCCAGGTGGCCCACGGCGTCATCGACAACCTGCCGGCCCTTAGCGCCGTCACCGGCGGCTTCCACCCCGGGCGCAGCCCGGTGAACTGGCAGGTGACGGACCGCATGGAAAAGATACTGGCCGACGAGGGCTTCCTGCCGCTGCTGCCCCTGGCCAACACCGGCATGCTGCTGATGCCCTCTGTGCCCTCGGTGCAGCGGCCGGCCCGCTACCAGGAGGCCGGCGCCCAGATCAGCGCCAGGCTGTCGGCGATGCTGCACTACACGCTGTGCGTGTCGCGCTTCGCCCACTACCTCAAGGTGATGGGGCGGGACAGGGTCGGCGGCTACCGCACCCCCCAGGAGTGCGAGAGCCAGCTGCAGCGCTGGCTGCATGGCTACACCATGGCCAGCGAGGGCGCCACGGACGAGATGCGCTCCCGCTTCCCGCTGCGGGAGGCCAGGGTCCAGGTCAAGGAGCGGGCCGGCGAGCCGGGCCGCTATTACTCGGTGATCCGGCTGCAGCCCCACTTCCAGCTCGATCAGATGGTGACCGGCGTCAAGCTGGTGACGGAATTGACACCGGCACAGGGTGCCTAGGGAAAGGACGATGAAAGTAATCAAGGATTTGCTGGCCAAGGGCCAACTCAACAGCGCCATAGAGGCCCTGCAACAGGCGATACGCCACAACCCGGCCCAGGTCGAGCTGCGCGCCGCCCTGGTGGAACTGCTGTGCCTGGCAGGCGACTTGGAGCGGGCCGACGACGCCCTGGCGGTGCTGGTCAAGCGCAACCCCGACTGGATCCCCGGCGCCCTCAACCTGCGCCAGCTGATCCGCGCCCAACAGGCCCGCCTGGCCCTGCGCGAAGGCCGCCTTGCCGACGGCGTCAAGGCCGAGCCCAGCCCGGCCCTGGAGGCGTTGCTGGCCCTCAACCTGCACCTGCACCAGGGCGAGCTGGACCAGGCCGCCGAGGCCGCCGAAGCCCTGGAACAGGCCCGCCAGCCCGTCCATTTCCAGGCCGGCGACGCCAAGGGCGAGATCCGCGACTGCGACGACAGCCTGGGCCCCTTCGTCGAAGGCCTGGGCACCGACGGCCACTACTACCTCTGGCAGTGGCACCAGATCCGGCTGCTGGAGCTGCACGCCCCCGCCTCGCCGGTGGAGATGATCTGGCGCCGCGCCACCGTCACATTGGCCGACGAGCGCCAGGGCGAGGTCTTCCTGCCCCTGGTCTATGTGGCCAACCAGAACGAAGACCAGCAGCTCGGCCGCGAGACCGACTGGCAGGAGCACGGCCCGGCCCTGGTCACGGGCCTCGGCCAGAAGCTGCTGCTGCTGGGGGACGAGGCCCTGCCCCTGGGTTCACTGCGCAGCCTGGAGAGGCTGGAAGAGGCTGCCCATGCCGGCTGAACAGGCAGTGCACCTGAGCCTGCTGGACAGGCTGGTGGACGGCGAAAGCCGCCGCCAGAACCTGGCCCTGCTGCGCCAGGCGCTGCGCCGGGACCTGGAGAACCTGCTTAACGCCAGGCGCTCCTGGTTGCCGCTCGGCAAGCAATACCCCGAGCTGGCCAAGTCCACCCTGGGCTACGGCCTGCCCGACTTCACCGTCATGGAGATGAGCACCGAGGACGGCCGCCGCTGGCTGTGCGAAGAGGTGCAGGAAACCATAGGCCGCTTCGAGCCGCGCCTGGCCCAGGTGCAGGTGTCGCTGCGCGACAAGGACGCGCCCCTGGACAGGGTGCTGCGGCTGCGCATCGACGCCGTGCTGCTGGCCGCACCCGTGCCGACGCCGGTGTCCTTCGACTCCGAGCTGGAGCCCTTGAACCTGTCCGTGACACTGCAGGATAACGAGCGATGAGCGAGACGCTGCTCAAGTATTACAACCGCGAATTGGCCTACCTGCGCCGCCAGGGGGCCGAGTTTGCCCGCCAGTACCCCAAGGTGGCCGGCCGCCTGCGCATCAGCGAGGAGGCGGTGGAGGATCCCCATGTCTCCCGGCTGCTGGAGGGCGTCGCCTTCCTGACCGCCCAGATCCGCCAGCGCCTGGACGACGATTTCTCCGAGCTCAGCGACATACTGCTGGGCAACCTGCACCCCGATTACCAGGCCCCCATCCCCTCCATGTCGGTGGTCAGCCTCAAGCCCACCGGCGCCCTGGGGGAGGCCTTGGAGCTGCCGAGGGGCACCCGCCTCAAGAGCTACGGCGAACAGGTGCCGCGCTGCGAATTCAGCACAGGCGCCAGCGCCCTGCTGGCCCCCATAGAGGTGGCCGAGGCCAAGTTCGAGAACGCCCCCTTCCAGGCGCCGCGCCCGGCCGGCATGCAGGACGCCCAGGCGGTGCTCAGGCTGAGGCTGCGCTGTACCGGCCTCAACGCCACCCTGGCCACCCTGGACCTGCCGGTGCTGCAGTACTTCCTGAGCGGCCAGACCCACTTGAGCCACGAACTCTACGAGCTGCTGCACCAGCAGGCCCTGGGCTTCGCCCTGGTGCCCCTGTCCGACGGCCGCAAGCTGGCCAGCTTCCCGGCCAGCCGGATCCGGCCCCTGGGCTTCTCCGACGAGGAGGCCCTGGTGCCTTACGGCGACCGCAGTTTTTCCGGCTACCGGCTGCTGGTGGAGCATTTCCTCTTCCCCGAGAAGTTCCTGTTCGGCGAGCTTTCCGATCTGGCCGGCCATTGGCCCGACGAGAAGGAAGCGGACCTCTACATCTACCTGCGCCAGGGCTCCGAGGAGCAGGAGAAGAACCTGCGCCCCGAGCACCTGCGGCTCTGCTGCGCCCCCGTCATCAACCTCTTCCAGGACATACTGGAGCCGGTGCCCCTGGCCGACAACGAGCACGAATACCAGCTGGTGCGCCAGTACGAGGGTGCCGAGCAGAGCGAGGTGATCCGCATCGACAGGGTCGAGCTGGTCAAGGGTGAGCAGGTGCGGGAACTGGCCCCCTTCTACGGCATGGGCCATCCCCGCTGGCAGGGCGGCGACCACCTCTACTGGCACAGCCGCAGGCGCAGCGCCGACTGGGCCGGCGGCCAATACGAGCCGGGCACCGAGACCTACCTGAGCCTGGTGGACAGGCGCCTGGAGGCCCAGGGCCTGGACGAGTTGCCGGAAGACGAGCGGCTGCTGGTGCGGGCCTGGTGCTCCAACCGCAACCAGCCCACCCACCTGCCCTTCGGCGGCGGCCAGCCGGAATTCAGCGCCCCCGAGGAGTCCATGGTGGCCTCGGCCCAGGGCCTGGTGGCGCCGACGGCGCCGGTCCGCCCCGAGCTGGACGGCGCCAGCCGCTGGCAGCTGCTGCGCCACCTGACCCTGGACCATTTCGACGGCGACCAGGCCACCCAGCGCCTCAAGGAGGTGCTGCGCCTGCACGACTTCCGCCAGAGCCCCGAGTCCCAGGCGCTGATCGACGGCATCGAGAAGGTCAGCATCAGCCCGGCCGTGGCCAGGGTCGGCAGCGGCGTGCGCCGCGGCCTCTGCCAGGGCAACGACATACTGGTGCAGTTCTCCAAACCGCGCTATGCCGGGGCCAGCGTCTTCCTGTTCTCGGCCGTGCTGGACCATTTCTTCGCCCAGTTCGCCCAGGTCAACAGCTTCACCCGGCTCAAGATCCGCCTCACCGGCCACAACAGCGACTACCACGTCTGGCCGGCCCGGGTCGGCGAGAGGGCCCTGCTATGACCCGCAACCCGGCCTTCGGCAACTGGCACAACTTCTACCGGCAGATCTGGCGCATAGAGCGGCAGATCCCCGAAGGCCGTGGCCAGTACCACAGGGTCGGCCACGACGGCTGGCCGGACAAGGAGCTGGTGCGCTTCAAGACCAGCCAGCACATGGGTTTCGCCGGCCAGGACATAGCCCAGGCCCGCTTCGACCGTAACGACCAGGGGCTGGTCACGGCCGAGCTGGCCGTCAACACCTTGGGGCTGACCGGCGCCCGCGGCGCCCTGCCCAGCCACTACACAGAGCTGGTGCTGACCCAGCTCAAGGACAAGGCGCCCGAGCTCAAGGACTTCCTGGACATCTTCAACCACAGGCTGCTGTCGCTCTTCTACCGCGCCTGGGAGAAGACCCAGCCGGCCGTGCACCAGGAGCGGGAGCAACAGGACATCTTCACCACCCTGCTGCGCACCCTGACCGGCGCCGATCAGCACTGGCAGCTGCTCTACGGCGGCGCCCAGGCCCGCCAGGCCTGCTCGGGCCAGACCTTGTGCCGGGCGTTGCGCCACCTGACCGGCATGGCGGTCACCCTCAAACCCCTGGTGGGTGGCTGGAAGCCCGTCGCCGCCGAAGAGCAGTCCGCCCTGCCCAGCCGCCGGGCGCCGCTGGGCCAACATGCCCGCCTCGGCGAGGCCATGGTCGGCAGCCGCGCCTGGGTGGCGGACCAGGGCATAGCCCTCTGCTTCCACCCCAAGGACGGCAAGGCCCTGGCCGAGCTGCTGCCGGGCGGCCGCTTGAGCGCCGCCGTCGGCGCCCTGGTGGGACGCCTGGCCGGCCGCCAGCTCAGCGTCGGCTACCGGATGCAGGTCCGCGCCGGCGACCTCAATGGCAGCCGCCTCGGCCAATTGGGCCGCCTCGGGGAAGACAGTTTTATCGCCGCCCTGGCGCGGCCAGACCAACAGCTGACCCTCAGCTTCAAGCCAAGGAAAGGATGAACAAGATGTCATCGATGACGTTGAAAGCCCTGGTCGAGAAAATGACCGACTCCGCCCGCAACGCCCTGGAGCGGGCCGTGGGGCTTTGCTACCAGCGCACCCATCACAGCGTGGAGGTGGAGCATTACCTCAAGGCGCTGCTGGAGGCCGAGGACCAGGACCTGCTGACGGTGCTGGCCCGCTTCGGCCTCAGCCGCGAACGCCTGGCCGCCGAGCTGGACCAGGCCCTGGCCAGCTTCAAGACAGGCAACGGCGCCACCCCGGCCCTGTCGCCGCGGCTGGTGGACCTGCTGCGCCAGTGCTGGCTGGACACCAGCATCGAGTTCGGCGAGCCGCTGATGCGCGGCGCCACCTTGCTCTACAGCCTGCTCAATGACGCCGCCATGGCCGCCCTCTGCACCCGCCACGCCAAGGAGCTGGACAAGCTGGACCCGCAGCGGCTGCTGGGGGACTGGGACGCCATCAAGGCCGAGCTGGGCCAGGCCGCCCCCCGTCCCGGCCAGGGGCCCCGCAAGGAACAGGCCCTGGGCCAGTTCACCATCGACCTCACCCAACAGGCCAGAGACGGCCTGCTGGACCCGGTGCTGGGCCGGGATGACGAAATCCGCCAGATGGTAGACATCCTCAGCCGCCGCCGCCAGAACAACCCCATCCTCACCGGCGAGGCCGGGGTCGGCAAGACGGCCGTGGTGGAAGGCCTGGCCCAGCGCATCGCCGCCGGCCTGGTGCCCGACGCCCTCAAGAAGGCCAGGCTGCTGACCCTGGACCTGGCCCTGCTGCAGGCCGGCGCCGGTGTCAAAGGCGAGTTCGAGAACCGCCTCAAGGGCGTCATCGAGGAGGTGAAGGCCTCCATCGATCCTGTGCTGCTGTTCATCGACGAGGCCCACAACATGGTGGGAGCCGGCGGCAGCGCCGGCCAGAACGACGCCGCCAACCTGCTCAAGCCGGCCTTGGCCCGCGGCGAGCTGCGCACCATAGCGGCCACCACCTGGGCCGAATACAAGAAGTACTTCGAGAAGGACGCCGCCCTGACCCGCCGCTTCCAGGTGGTCAAGGTGGAGGAGCCCAGCGAGGAAGTGGCGGTACAGATACTTCGCGGCCTGCTGCCGACCTTGGAAGCCCACCACGGCGTCAGCATCGGCGACGACGCCGCCCGCGCCACCGTCACCCTGTCCAAGCGCTACCTGGCCGACCGCCAGCTGCCGGACAAGGCGGTGGCCCTGCTGGACACCGCCTGCGCCCGGGTGGCCATGAGCCAGGCCGGCATCCCCACCGCCCTGGAGCGGGTCCAGGCCAGGCTGCAGGCCCTGGAGACGGAGGCGGCCGTGCTGGACAAGGAAGCCCGCGCCGGCATCGACCACAGCCAGCGCCGCGACCAGCTGGGCGGCCAGATCGCGGGAGCCCAGGCCAAGGTGGCCGAACTGCAGACCGCCTGGGAAGCCGAACAGGCCCTGGTGATGGAAGCCAGCGCCCTGCGCGACCAGCTGGGGAAAGAGGAGAACCAGGAGCTGCTGGCCCGCCTCAACGCCCTGCGTGCCCAGCTCTCAGAGCGGGTCGAGCCCATGGTGCACTGGCAGGTGGACGAACAGCTGGTGGCCGAGGTGCTGGCCGACTGGACCGGCATCCCCCTGGGCCGCATGCAGGCCGACGAGGTGGCCAGCATCCTGGCCCTGGACGGCCGGCTCAAGGAACGGGTGCGCGGCCAGGACCACGCCTTGGACGAGATAGCCCGCACGGTGCGCATCGCCCGCGCCAACCTCGGCGACGAGAAGAAACCCATGGGGGTCTTCCTGCTGGCCGGCCCCAGCGGCGTCGGCAAGACGGAGACGGCCCTGGCCCTGGCCGAGCAGGTCTACGGCAGCGAAGCCAACATCACCGTCATCAACATGTCGGAGTTCAAGGAAGAGCACAAGGTGTCCCAGCTGCTGGGCTCGCCGGCCGGCTACGTCGGCTACGGCGAGGGCGGCGTCCTCACCAACGCCGTGCGCCGCAAGCCCTACAGCGTGATCCTGCTGGACGAGATGGAGAAGGCCCACCCCGGCGTCCAGGACATCTTCTACCAGGTGTTCGACAAGGGGGTGCTGCGGGACGGCGAGGGCCAGGACGTGGACTTCAAGAACACCCTGATCCTGATGACCTCCAACGCCGCCAGCGAGACCATCAGCGACCTCTTTGCCGATCCGCTGACGGCGCCGGCCCCGGACAAGCTCAAGGAAGCCATCTGGGACGACCTGCTGGCCATCTTCAAACCCGCCTTCCTGGGCCGCACCACAGTGCTGCCCTACCAGCCCCTGGGCCAGGAGCAGCTGGCCGAGATCACCGGCCTCCAGCTGGCCAGGGTGGCGGACCGCGTCCGCCGGCACCACGGCGCCGAACTGCACCATGGCCCCGAGGTGGTGGAGGCCATAGTGGCCCGCTGCCAGGAGGCCAGCAGCGGCGCCCGCAACATCCAACAGATACTGCAGCGGGAGCTGCTGCCCGGCATGTCCGAGCAGATCCTGGCCAAGGTGGCCGGGGACAGCCCCGTTGTCAGGGTGGAACTATCGGTGGAGGACGACCAACTCAGGGTCGCCGTCCACTGATCAGTAAGATTCCGTGCGGCAAGGGGCCAAACGGATCAACTTGTCCTCATTACAGGACGTAACTCGCACTGAAAGGAGCAATACCATGCAAGCCAATACTTACCTGGACTACGAAGGCGTCAAAGGCGAAGCCACTGCTGATCAGTACAAGGACATGATCACAGTGCTGTCCATGGACTTCAACGTTCACCGTGAGATCTCCTCCTACACCGGTACCGCCATGGACCGCGAGGCCTCCGCCACCCGTCTGGGCGACATCACCATCACCAAACTGCAGGACAAGGCCTCCACCGACCTGTTCAAGGAAGCCACTGTCGGCAAGGGCAAGAAGGCCACCTTCCACGTCACCAAGCAGGGCGAGAAGATCGAAGAAATCATGAAGATCGAGCTGACCGACGCCATGATCTCCAACTACTCCGTCTCCATCTCCGGTGACCGCCCGGTGGAAACCATGACCATCTCCTACACCGAGATGACCATGACCGTCACCCCGACCGACGACAAAAACAACGTCCAGGCTCCGCTGGTCTACGGCTACAGCGGCGTCAAAGGCCAGCAGATCTAAATCTGCTCGTCTTCGTCTCCCGGGAGGGCTTCGGCCCTCCCACCTTCAACGGATGGCAGAGTCACCATGAGCAAGGAACAGCAATACCATTACCTGAAGATGCACAGCTCCCTGGGTAAGGACGCCCTGGTGCTGGAGAGGGTGCAGGTCGAGGAGCGGCTTTGCGCGCTGTTCGCCATCACCGTCACCTTCGTCGCCAACCAGCGGCTGCCCAAGCTGGACGCCCTGATCGGCGAAGGGGTCACCATCAGCCTGGCCCTGAGCGACCAGGCCGGCGCCAAGGAGCGCTTTTTCCACGGTCACATCAACAGGATCCGCGAGCTGGGCAGGCCCATGCACAACAGCGAAGGGCTGCGCTACGAGGCCAGCCTGGTGCCCCGCGCCTGGTTCGCCACCCAGAGGGTCAACTGCCGCATCTTCCAGCAGCTAAGCTCGGTGGCGATCGTGAAAAAAGTGCTTGGGGAACACGGGGTCAAACTCAACACCGCCAAGCTGGGGTCCTACCCCAATTACGACTACTGCGTGCAATACAACGAGTCCGACTGGGACTTCTGTAGGCGGCTGCTGGCCAAGGAAGGGATCTTCAGCTTCTTCCGCCACGACCAGGGCAGCCACGAGCTGGTGCTGGCCGACCAGACAGAGGCCTACGCCAAGGCCCTGGAAGAAAAGGTGGACTACCGCAGCGGCGACCACGGCGAGGCCCACGTCTACCAGTGGTTCTGCGGCGCCGGCGCCACAGTCGCCAGCCTGGTGCAGCGCAGCTTCGACTTCACCAAGCCCAGCCAGTACAACATCGGCAACGCCAAGGCCAAGGTGCCGGGGGCCAGCCTGCAGCCCAGGGAGCTGTTCGAATACCTGGGCGAGGATCCCCTCAAGGACAAGACGGAGGCCCTGGCCCCGGTGCAGCTCAACGCCCTGGCCCAGGACGCCGAGAGTTTTACCGGCACCTCCAACTGCCGCTCCTTCGGCGCCGGCCTCAAGTTCAGCTTCGACGAGCACGAGAACAAGGCCATGGAGGGCAAGGCCTTCGTCATCACCGACTATGTGATGACGGCGTCCGTGCCCTCCAACAGCGAGGCGGGGGATCACGGCGGCGAGCACTACTTCGCCAACCAGTTCCAGGCCATGCCGGCCGAGGTGCTCTACCGCCCCCGCCAGCTGCAGAAGCCGCTGATCGCCGGCGCCCAGACCGCCAAGGTCACGGGGCTCAAGGGCGAGGAGATCCACACCGACGAGTTCGGCCGCATCAAGGTGCAGTTCCACTGGGACAGGGAAGGCAAGTTCGACGAGAACAGCTCCTGCTGGATCCGGGTCGCCCAGGGCTGGGCCGGCAAGGGCTTCGGCGCCCAGTTTCTGCCACGGGTCGGCCAGGAGGTGCTGGTGGAGTTCCTCGGCGGCGACCCCGACCAGCCGATCATCACCGGCTCCGTCTACAACGGCGAAAACGCCCTGCCCTACGCCACAAAGGCCAACAAGGAGCACTCGGGGATCCGCAGCCGCTCCACCAAGGGCGGCGGCGACGCCAACTTCAACGAGATCCGTTTCGTCGACACCAAGGGCAAGGAACAGCTGATCATCCATGCCGAGAAGGACCAGGCCGTCCACGTCGAGAACGACCACAGCGAACAGGTAGACAACGACCGCAAGGCCAAGGTCGGCAACGACGACAGCCTGGAAGTGACGGGCCTGCAGAAGGTCAAGGTCGGCAAGACCATCACCATAGAGGCCGGCGACAAGATCACCATCAAGTGTGGCTCCTCCAGCCTGACCATGGACTCCAGCGGCAAGATCGACCTCAAGGGGGCCAACGTCAGCGTCAACGGCAGCGCCCTGGTGGCGATCAAGGCCCCGGCCGTCAAGCTCAACTAAGCCATGGACCTGGATTGCTTCTTCACCCAGCGCCGCACCCTGTTGGCAAGCCCAGCCGCCAGCAAGGCCATGCTCTGCCAGCTGGACAGGGAGCTGATCCGGGCCCAGCCACCGGCGGAAGAAGACCGCCCCTTCGAAGAGGCCCTGCTGCTGGCACAGGCGGCGGACCCGGCCCAGGGCACGGCTCTCAAGGCCTTCTTCGCCGCAAGCGACAGCGAGCGGCAATGGCAACTGGCGGCCCTGCTGCCCTGGCTGCCGCTGCCCCAGGCCGAGGCCGCCGACACTTGGCTGATGGCCAGGGCCCAGCTGCTGGCCCCGGCCCGCGCCATCGCCCTGCCCGCTCCCTGGGACGGCTGGTGGCAGGCATGGCAAGGGGGCGCCACGGCGGCCCAGCTGCTGACGCTGTATGAACAACTGGCCGAGCACGCCCAGGAAAGGCTGGCGCCGCTGCTGGTGCGGACAGAGCCGGCCGAGCTGGTGCGCTTCATCAACGCCCTGGCGGCCAGGCTGCCGGCCCTGGAACTGCTACCCTGGCTGGGGCTAAGCGGCCTCGGCCGTTTCGTGCCCTGGCTGCGGGACTTCGCCGCCAACCCCGAGCTGGCAGAGGCGGCCCGGCAGGAACTCAACTGGCTGACCGGCGGCCGCGACACAGAGCGCCATGAGCGCCAACTCTGGGGCCAGGCGGCGACACCTGAGCTGCTGCCCCAACTCAGCCAGGGCCTGGCCCTGGCCTGGCAGCCCAGGCTTTGGGCCTGGTTGCAGCCCGGCGGCAGCGGCGACCATTGGACACTGTTCGGAGGCCGGCTATGCCCTGGCAACTGAGCCTGCACGGCGGCCGGCTTGGCGCCCTACCCTGGCCTGACGCCCTGGCCGGCCTGCCCCAACCGCAGGAGCCGGCTACCTTGGCAGGCTGGCAACAGGCCCTGCTTGAGGGCCAGACCTGGCTGCTGCTGCCCCAGGACGAGCGCCCCCGCCAGGCCCAGTGGCAGGCCTGGGGCCAGGTTAACCTCCAGTTTGGCCGCGCCGGCCTAGCCTGGGTCCTGGCCCAGTTGGACAAGGCCAAGGCGCCGGCCCGGCTGCTGGCCCTGGCGCCGAAGCGGCCGGCCTGGCTGGCCATCGACTGGACACCAGCCGCCAGCGGCCTCCGCCTCGAACACCTGGCCCTGGACGGCCAGCCCCAAGGCCAGCTGGATCTCGGCGCCCTGTTGGAAAAGGGCCAGGCCGCCTGCCCCAGGCCGGCACTGCTGAGCTGCCCCGGCATGGGCCGGGAAGCGGATCTCGGCTGGCTCTGGCCCTGCCTCGGCAAGCTGGGGGACTGGAGCCAGGCCCAGTGGCAGTTTGCGGAGGCATCTTTAGGGGAGCTGGACGTCGTCGGCAGCCTCTACCGCCTCTGGCAGCTGCATCAAGACTTTATGGAAGGGGCCCTGCCAGGAAAGGCGGTGACCCTGGAGCTGGACTCGAGCCCCATGGCCGCCTTGGCCGTGCTGGGTTGGACGCATGAGCAAGGGATAGCATGAGCAAGGACACGCACATTCAGATCCAGGGCGCCGGCGGCAGCTACCGTTTCAGCCCCGCCCAGGGAGCCCAGGCCCAGGGTCAGCCGATCCGCCACGGCAACAGGCGCGACTGGCGCCAGTGGCTGTCCGACGTCTTCGGCTTCACTTTCGGCGGCCAGGAAGGCCGCTGGCAGCAGTTGCCCAAACTCTGGGACAGCGAAGAGCTGCTGGGCAACAACCCAGACCATGTCTTCGCCGGCGTCGCCGAGGCCCTGAGCCTGGGCAAGCTGGCCGTGGCCAAGGTTCCGGCCCAGCCGACCCCCGCCAAGAAGGCCAGCGCCGCCCCTGGGGCGGCCGAGACGGGCCGCAGCCAGCAAGGCGCCGCCCAGGCCAAGGCCCCTGCTCCTGCCCCGGCCGGCGGTGCCACCAGTGCCGGGGTCGACGCCACAGTGCCGGCCGCCGACATCCAGGCCCAGCAATGCCAGGGCGACCCCGTCTCCCCCAGCACGGGGGAGGAGATCCTGGCCCTCACCGACTTCGAAGCCCGCGCCGCCCTGCCCCTGCGCTGGCAGCGCCTCTACCGCTCCGGCCTCAGCGACCAGGACTGGGGCCTGGGCCACGGCTGGTACAACCCGCTGCTGCGCCGCCTCTGGCAGGACGAAGAGCACTGCTGGGTGGAAGATCAGGAAGGCAGGGCCGTCCGCTTCCCGCGGCTCGCCCCTGGCCAGTTCGGCTGGCAGGCCGCCACTGGCCAGCGCCTGGAATACAAGGCAGACGGCCGGCTGCTGCTGTCCGACCCCGACGGCAGCGTCTGGACCTTCCTCCTCTTTGAGGACGGCTTCGGCCGCCTCGACTCCCGGCTGGACCGCCAGGGCCGGCAATGGCTCTTCTACTACGACGACAAGGCCCGCCTGACCCGCATCGACCTGGGCCCCGATCACTGGCTGGAGCTGGGCTACCAGGGCCGCCACATATCGGGCGTATTGCTGCGTCGCCAGGACCATAAGGAAGTGCTGGCCCGCTACCGTTACGACGCCAAGGGCGACCTGCAGAGCGCCAGCGCCAACGGCGGCAGCGAACGCTACGGCTACGACGGCCACCTGCTGGTGGTGCGCCGTCGCCCCTCCGGCTACCGCCTCTTCTTCCAGTGGCAGGGCCAGGGGCCAGAGGCCCGCTGCCTGCGCAGCTGGGGCGAGGACGGCCGCCACGAGGTGCGGCTGGACTACCAGGACGGCCAAACCCTAGTCACCCAGGCCGGTGGCGCCCAACAGCTGTTCGCCTTCGACGCCGCCGGCCGCGTCACCGAACGCATGGACGCCGACGGCTCCCGCCAACAGTGGCATTTCGACGAGCTGGGCCGGCTGCGCGAACACCGCCTGGCCGACGGCCGCAGCCACCGCTTCGACTTCGACGCCAAGGGCAGGCCCGCCTGCGACTGGCTGCCGGACGGCCGCTGCCACAGGCGCTTCTTCAACGATCTCGGCTTCTGCATCGCCGAGCGGCTGCCGGACGGCCGCTACCTCAGCCGCCGCCTGGACGCCATGGGTCGGCTGCTGGAGGAGCGCCGCGCCGACGGCAGCCATTGGCATTACCGCTACGACAGCGCCGGCTGGCTCAAGGAAGGCTACAGCGACCAGGGTCAGCAACGGCTCCAGGGCTGGGATGGCGAAGGCCGGCTGCTGGCCAGCCAGGCCCAGGGCGAACTGGTGCGCTACGCCTACGACGGCGCCGGCCGCCTGCGCGGCGCCCTGGTCCAGGACCTGGTGATAGAGCGGGAATACCAGGGCGACAAGCTGGTCGCCGAGCACCGCTACCCCGAGCAATCCCCCCAACAGAAGGCCAGCCGCCACTACCGCTACGACCAGGGCGGCCGCCTCGTCCAATTCCAAAGCGCCACGGGCCGGCAGCACGGCTTCGACTACGCCGGCATCGACAAACCGCTGCGCTACCACAGGCCGGACGGCAAGACGGTCCACTACGGCTACGACCAGGCCGAGCGCCTGACCGAGGTGGTGCGCCCCGACGGCGGCCGCTGGCAGCTGGGCTACGACCAACAAGGCCGGGTGGAGCGCTGCCAGGCCCCGGACGGCCGGGACATCCGCTTCCGCTACGACGCCGCCGGCCAGGTGGTGCACCGGGAGCAGCCCGGCACCTGGGTCCAGCACCTCAAACGCGACGCCGGTGGCCGGGTGCAGCAGCAGGCCAGCCAGGGCAAGGGCCGCCAGCCGGTCACCAAGCGTTTTCAGCACGACCACCTGGGCCGGCTGGTGCGCGCCACCACCGAGGGGCGGCGCCTGGACTGGCAGTACGATGGCCAGGGCAATGTCAGCCGCCACGGCCAGGACCAGTTTGCCGTCCACTACCGCCACCAGGCCGGTCGCCTGGAGGCCATGACGCTGCCGGACGGCACCCAGATCCAGTACCGCCATGACGACCAGGGCCGTTGGCAGCAGCTGCTGGTGAACGGCGAGCCGATGATCGACCGCCGCTTCGACGGCCGCGGCCAGGAGCAGCAGCGCCAGGCCAGCCACAACGTCCAGCACCAGGTCTGGGACCGCAACAAGCTGCTGGTCAGCCGCCAATGGCAGGGCCAGGAGGCGGTGACCCGCCGCTACAGCTGGGACGACGACAACCGCCTGGAATGGCTGGAAGACAGCCGCCTGGGCGAACGCCGCTTCCAGCGCGACGCCGCCGGCCAGCTGCTGGGCGACGGTCGGGGCCAATACCGTTATGACGACGGCGGCAACCGCCTGGAGGCGGACGGCCAGAAGCTGTTCCTAGACAGGCTGGCCGGCAAGCGGCGCTTCGACGAGCTGGGCGCCGAAATCGCCTGGCGCGGCGAGGAAGAAGAGCGGCGCCGCTTCGACGCCGAAGGCTGCCTGGTGGCCTTCGACAAGGGCGGCATGCAGCTGCGCTACGGCTATGACGCCCTGGGCCGCCGCGCCTGGCGCCAGGGCCCGGACGGCCAGGTCAACTACCTCTGGGACGGCGACCTGTTGCTGGGGGAAGAGCGGGGCGGCGCCTGGCAATGGTTCCTGCGTGACCCCGAGACCGGCGAGCCGCTGCTGACCCTGGTGGACGGCAAGCCCTACTACTATGAGCTGGACTGGCGGGCCCTGCCGGTGCGGCTCTGGTCCGGCGACGGCCAAGTGGCCTGGCAGGGCGACAGCGACGCCTGGGGCCAAGTCACAGAGAGCGGCGACATCCGCCAGCCATTGCGCCTGCCCGGCCAGTTCGCCGACGAGCTCTCCGGCCTCTATTTCAACCGCTTCAGGGACTACGACCCCAGGACGGGCCGCTACCTGACCCCCGACCCCCTGGGCATCAAGGGCGGCCTCAACAGCTACCGCTACACCCCCAACCCGGTGGACTATATAGATCCCCTGGGCCTCTGCGAGGTGAGCAGTAGCCTTTCTCAGACTAGAGGTGGAAGCGCCGGTAACTCTGATGCCCTGCCGGCCATGCAGGAATTGAAGCTTGCCAACTCTAAAGAGCTAAATGACTCACTCAATTACGACACCATCTTCGCTGGACATGGCTCGGTTGATCTAAAGGGTCCCAAGAGGACTGTACCCGAAGGTGCATCATTGACCGTCTATGCTGTAGCAGGAGCATCCATATCAGATTCCCTTGGTGTAGCAATTGAAACGCGGAATGTACCTGAAGATGTCTTCAGGAGAACCTTCCAAGCCGGCGAGGAAATGCCGGATATTTGGCTTTGGGCGCCTGATGGGGACGTCTCTGCGCAACCCTCGTCAGTCACTGTAGACAGACCCATACCCGTCACTGATTTGATGGAAGCCGGTGGCGGCGACTATCACTTCGCGGCTTGCCTCCACAGCCAAGGTCATGAAAACAATAAAGTTGTTCACGATGATTCAGGTACTTACCACTATGACAGACAGACGAAGGAGATCTTCAAGCACGATGGTCAGCAGTGGCAAAAAGAGGAGGACATCTAGCCATGATATTCAAAAAAGAAAAAGATGATTTTGTCGTCGACATCGAGACCAAAAACGGGAAGCAGCTAGGCAAAGAAGAGGCTATTGGTTTTGCTAAAAGCTTACTCAAGCTCTATAAAGAAGGGAAAAAAATCTGGGTTGTCAGAAGATACCCTCTATGTCCCTTTTGCAACCAACTAGTTAGTGGATGTTCATTTTCTGAAAATGCTATTTTAGAAAGTCACATCCCTATTCAATGCGGGAACAAGAGGTATTTAATTCCTTCTATCGCAGTTCACTATGCCGATTGCCATGAGATCACGCTAGAAAAAGGAGTCTACGAAGAACTTTCAGCTATATTTCAATAATTCAGAATCAAGCTCACCATCCATCAAAGCAAGAGCCCTGAATTACCAGACTGTCGTCCCACAGGTACATAGAGTACTAAAGGGCGGCAAAGCCGCCCCTGATCTCATCTCGAATAAAGGCCTTAGCCCCCTATCAGCACAGTCGGGTTCCCTACCACCAGCTTGCCGCCGTGGTCGGTGTCGTCGCCGAGACGAGCTGCAGCCTTGCCGTCTATGGTGACGGAACTGGAGCCCTTGCTGACCTTGTCCGGCGGGCCGACGCAGACGCACATGTCGCCGACCCGGGCAGCGGGGATGCCGCCGATAAAGACGCTGGAAGAACCCATGGCGACGGGGCCACCCACATGGGGGACGTTACCCGTGACCTTGGGGCAGACATGCATTGAGCCGATGACGGCGGCGGGCTTACCCATGACAACTCCTTGTCGTTGATTCCTTGACCGACAGTGTACCCCAGGGGGCCGGCGGCCCCCCAAAGCGCATTAACTTTTAGTCAATGGCTCTCTGCCTCGGCCATCACCCTGTTGTCGCCGACGCTGTAGCCGATGCACTGGCTGAGCTCGTTGAAAGACAGCCCCGTCTCTGCCTGCCAGGCGTTGAAGGCGGCCTGGACGGCGTCCAGGGCCTTCTTGCTGGTGAGGCCCCCTTCGAGGATGCCGGTGTGGCGCAGGTAGTGCTCCACGTCCTGGCTGAGCAGGAAGCTGTCCAGGCCCACCCGGCGTAGCGCCACAGGGCCAGTGTTGCCGCCCAGGCGGGCGCCATGCTTCTTGAGGTACTGCCAGAGCCCCACCAGGTCGTCCTTGGGCCAGGCCCGCAGCCAGGCGGCTGCGCTGCCGTGCCGCTCGGCCAGATCCTGGAGCATCTGGGCGTTGTGGCGGATGGTCATCACCTTGGTGGCATTGCGGATGATGCGCGGATCCTGGGCCTTCTGGCCCCAGATCTCGTCCGGCAACAGCAGCATCTTCTCGACGTCGAAGCCGAAGAAGACCTCCTCGAAGTCCGGCCATTTCTGCTCCACCACCCGCCAGACGAAGCCGCTCTGAAAGACCTGCTTGGTGAAGGCCGCCAGCAGGCGGTCGTCGGTCAGCTTGTCCAGGTCGCCGAAATAGGCAGGGGGGCGCAGCAGCGCCTTGAGGGCGGCGTCGCCGCCCTTGCGCTCGGCGGCGCGGGCCCAGATCTTGTCGAAGGGCTCACGCATCAGGCGGCTATCCCGCTGTGACGCAGCAGCGGCTCCACCGAGGGCTCGCGGCCGCGGAAGGCCTTGAAGAGTTCCATGGGCTCACGGGAACCGCCCTGGCTGAGGATGCAGTCCAGGAAGTCCTGGCCCGTCTGGGCGTTGAAGACGCCTTCCTCCTCGAAGCGGCCGAAGGCGTCGGCGCTCAACACCTCGGCCCACTTGTAGGAGTAGTAACCGGCCGCGTAGCCGCCGGCGAAGATGTGGGCGAAGCCGTGCTGGAACCTGTTGTAGGCCGGGGGCCTGGCCACCGCCACCTGGTCGCGCACCTGGTCGAGGATGGCCTGGATGCGGCCGCCCTGGGCCGGGTCGTATTCCCGATGCAGGCGGAAGTCGAAGAGGGCGAATTCCAGCTGGCGCACCATCTGCATGGCGCTCTGGAAGTTGCGTGCCGCCAGCAGGTTGTCCAGCAAGGCCTGGGGCAGGGGCTCGCCGCTGTCCACATGGCCGGAGATGATGGCCAGGGCCTCTGGGGCCCAGCACCAGTTCTCCAGGAACTGGCTGGGCAGCTCGACGGCGTCCCAGGGCACGCCGTTGATGCCGGCCACCTCAGACACCTCGATGCGGGTCAGCATGTGATGCAGGCCGTGGCCAAACTCGTGGAACAAGGTCAGCACCTCGTCGTGGGTGAAGAGGGCCGGCTTGCCGCCTATGGGCCTGGAGAAGTTGCAGGTGAGGTAGGCCACCGGCTTCTGGTGGCTGCCGTCAGGAAGAACGCGGCTGCCGCGGCAGTCGTCCATCCAGGCGCCGCCTCGCTTGCCTTCCCGGGCATAGAGATCCAGGTAGAAGCTGCCGAGGTGTTTGCCGGCCTGGTGGATGTCGAAGAAGCGCACCTCCGGGTGGTAGAGATCCACGTCCCGGCGCTCGCTGATGTCGATGCCGAACAGCTTGTTCACCACCTGGAAGAGACCGGGCACCACCTTGGTCTCGGGGAAGTAGGGCTTGAGCTTCTCGTCGCTCACCGCGTAACGGGCTTCCTTGAGTTTCTCGCCGTAGTAGCCGAGATCCCAGGACTGCAGATCGTCACAGCCCAGCTTGGCGGCGAAGGCCTTGAGCTCGTCGAGATCGGCCTGGGCCTGGTGCCTGGACTTGGCGGCCAGGTCGTTCAGGAAGCCCAGCACCTGGTCCGGGCTCTCTGCCATCTTGGTGGCCAGGCTCAGCTCGGCATAGTTGCCGAAGCCCAGCAGCTGGGCCAGCTCATGGCGCAGGGCCAGGGTCTCTTCCATGATGGCGCTGTTGTCGAACTGGGCATCTCCCTGGTCTGAGGCGCGGGTGCAGTAAGCCTTGTACATCTCCTCGCGCAGGGCGCGGTCATCGGCGTAGGTCATCACCGCCAGGTAGACGGGCACGTCCAACGTCAGCAGCCAGCCGGCCTTTTCCTTGCCCTGGGCGATCTCGGCCAGCATGGCCTTGGCGTCCACCGGCAGGCCGGCCAGGATGGATTCGTCCTCGATATGCTTCTGCCAGGCCTGGGTGGCGTCCAGCAGGTTGTTGGAATACTTGGAGGCCAGTTCTGACTGGCGGGCCCGGATCTCGCCGAAGCGCTGCTGCTTGTCCGCCGGCAGGTCGACACCGGAAAGGTGGAAGTCGCGCAGGCTGTTGTTGACGGCCTTCTGCTGGGCCCCGGAAAGGGTTGCAAAGGCGGGGCTTTCGGCCAGTTTCTTGTAGGCGGCGAAGAGCCCCTGGTGCTGGCCCACCCAGGTGGAGAATTCACTTAAGTGAGGCAGGCAGGACTCGTAGGCCTCGCGCCATTCGAGGCTGCTCTTCACAGAATTGATGTGGGAGACGGGAGACCAGGCCTTGGCCAGGCGGTCGTTGCTCTCCTCCAGGGGCAGGATCAGGCTCTCCCAGCTGGGCTCGGCCGTGCTGGCCACCACCGACTCCACGGCGGCGCGGCAGTCGGCCAGCAGGGCCTCGACGGCAGGCTTGATGTGCTCGGGCAGGATGGCGCTGAAAGGAGGCAGGACGGCATTGTCCAGCAGGGGGTTCGACATGACGATTACTCTTGGTCCGGGTATGAGGAGAGGATGGGGCCACAGCCGCAAAAATCAAGGGCCAGGGGTTCGCCGGGAAGGCGCTGGCCCGGAAACAAAAAAGGGGCCCTTGGCCCCTTAGAGTTTTTCGAAGTCCCTTTTCAGCTGGAACTCGCTGTCGGTGACGATGCGCTCCAGCGCCGCCACCCTGGCCTTGAGCTCGGCCAGCTCCTGGTCCAGGGCTGCGTCCTTCTGCGGCTGTTGCTGTTTGTGTTTCATCCAGTTGTTGAGGATACCCGCTACCAGGCTGGCCACCACTATCAGGAAAATAAAGGTAAAAACGTTCATCCATGCCTCCTCGAGGTTATGGCAACACTTTACCTCAGTTTAAAAAAACACGAACAGTTCCGACATAAATCCTTACGCTTTCGCCGGGGTACGCATGGTCACGAATTCTTCGGCCGCCGTGGGATGGATGCCGATGGTGGCGTCGAACGCCGCCTTGGTGGCGCCGGCCTTCATGGCCACGGCAAAGCCCTGGGTGATTTCACCCGCTTCTGCGCCCACCATGTGCAACCCCACCACCCGGTCTGAGGCCTTGTCCACCACCAGCTTCATGAAGGTGCGCTCCTGGCTGCCGGACAAGGTGTGCTTGAGGGCCCTGAACTCGGACTTGAAGACAATCACCTCACCGTACTTGTCCCTGGCTTCGGCCTCGGTCAAGCCGACTGTGCCGATGTTGGGATGGGTGAAGACGGCGGTGGGGATGTACTCGTAATCCATGGTGCGGCTGCCGTCGCCAAAGAGCTGGTTGACCAACGTCATGGCCTCGGCCAGGGCCACTGGGGTCAGCTGGAAACGGTTGATGACATCCCCCAGGGCATAGATGCTGGGCACGCTGCTCTGAAAGTGGTCGTTCACCACTATGGCGCCGTGGCGGTCCAACTCGACGCCGGCCTCAACCAGGCCCAAGTCATGGGTGCGGGGCACCCGGCCCGTGGCGAAGAGCACCTGGTCCACTTCCAGCTGCTCGCCGTCTTCCAGCTGCAGCAGCAGGCCATTGGGCGTCTGCTCTATGGCGGTGACGTTGTTGTTGAAGCGGAATTCCACCCCGGCCTTGGCCATCTCGTTGGTCACGAAGCCGCGGATGTCGTCGTCGAAGCCGCGCAGCAGCTTTTCCTTGCGGTAGATCTGCACCACCTGGCTGCCGAGGCCGGCGAAGATGGAGGCGAACTCGGAGGCGATATAGCCGCCCCCCACCACCGCCAGGCGCTGGGGGAAGGTGGCCAGATCGAAGATCTCGTTGGAGGTGATGGCCAGCTCGCGGCCGGGGATCTGCGGCACATAGGGCCAGCCGCCCACGGCCACCAGGATGCGCTCGGCGCTGATGTCCTGGCCGCCGACGCTGACGGTATGGGCGTCCTTGATGCGGGCGAAGTCGCGGTAGACGCTGACCTTGGCGCCGTCCATCAGGCCATCGTAGATACCGTTGAGGCGGCCTATCTCATTGGCGCGGTTGCTCTTGAGCTTACCCCAGTCCAGGGCCGGCCTTTCACTCTGCCAGCCAAAGCCCTGGGCCTCCTCGAAGCCGTGGCCGTACTCGGCGGCATAGGCATAGAGCTTCTTGGGGATGCAGCCCAGGTTGACGCAGGTGCCGCCCATGGCGCTGCCTTCGGCCACCGCCACCCTGGCACCTGTGGCAGCCGCCATGCGGCTGGCCCGCACGCCGCCAGAGCCGGCGCCGATGACGAAGAGGTCGTACTGATACTGGAACATGCTCTACTCCAAACTGCGGGGCGGCCTTGCCGCCTGGGTCATGGGCGCATTATGCCCAAAAGCGGCGCCCGTGGTGGCCCCCGATTGTGGCAATCGCCTCAGCCCTTGGGGGCGTAAAGCTGCTCGGCCCTGTTGAACATCACCCAGGAGGTGAGGATGTACTTGTCGCCGGACAGGGGGGCATTACCCCTGTGGGTGTGGGTGAAACCGGCCGGGGCTATCACCATGCGCCCCTTCTTGGGCTTAACCCTGTGGCGCTGGTAGAAGAATTCGGTTTCACCCCCTTCTTCCACGTCGTTGAGGTAGAACATCCACAACAGCACCCGGTGCAGGGGCTCGTTGTGGGGAGCCTGGGGGAAGATCTCCGAATGCCAGTGCGGGTAGCCGCCGCTCTGCTGCGGGTAATGTTGCAGGTTGATGTAGCCGCAGCGGTAGAAGTGGCGCACCAGGGCGTCCAGGTTCGGGCGGCCCGCTTCCAGGTAGTTTTCCGGAGTCAGGGTCACCGGCTGGCCTGTCCTGGGGTGGAACACCTGGGGCGAGACGGCCCCCATCAGCAGCATGTTGTGCTTGTCCAGGTAGTTGCGGATATGGGGGTAGCTGTACTCGATGATGGCCCTGTGCAGATCTTTCCACTGGGGGTGGCTGTCCAGGGTGAGGTCCCGGCTGCGCTTCTTGGATTCATCCACGCCGGCACCGGTACGGCCCGGGGCCACCGCCGGCTCCTGGGCGAAACGGGCCAGCAGGGTGTCGCAGAAGTCGTCCGGCAGGGCCTGGTCTATGACGTCGATAAATTGCATAAATGTTAAGGGCTGTTGGAAGAGCCCCTACCTTGCCCTTGGCGGCGCCAAAAGAAAAGTAAAAGGCGGCAAAACGCCGCCTTTCATTGATCTCAGTCGCAGGCCTTGGTGGCCACCTTCCACACCACCGGCTCCCAGTATTCGTCCCTGTAGGTCTTGAACCTTTTCTCGGGGATGAACTTGGCGGCCAGGTAATAGATGTTGTTGGCTTCCACATGGATCTTGATGTGCTTGGCCAGCTCCATGCCACCACCTCGGTAAGTCAGCCGGTAGTCGTTGATCAGCTCATGGATGGCGACGTCGTGGTCACCGGGGCTCAGCTTGAAAGAATCCTTGGTGCGCAGCACACCCTCACCGTCGATGGTATTGACGAAGGCCGGGTAGAGGTCATGGGCCTGGGGCGGGGTGAAGAACACCGAGATACGGCCGCACTGGCCTGTGGCCTTGGGTTCGCTCGCGGCGGTGTTGTCCTTGGGCTGGATCTCCAGGCGCCAGGCCGGCATCACCTGGAAATGCACCTTGCTGGAAAAGCTCAGCTTGTCCTTGCCCCTTTGCACCATGACGCTGAGCACGTCGCCGTCGTCCAGGTCGCTGAACTGGGCCAGCACTTCCTTGAGGTCACGGCGCTCGGTGAGCTTGCCGTTGATGGACAGCACCTGGTCGCCCTTCTGGATGCCCATCTTGGCGGCATCGGACGTAGGAGTGACGGCCATCACCTCGAAGCTCTTGTTGAGCACGGCGCCCCAGTCGTAGTAACGCCTGGCCGGTTCTTCGATGATCTTCGGCTTGAGGTTGTCCCCCTGCTCCGCCGCCATCACCGCCGCCCTGGCCCGCTCCCGGGCCAGCTGCTCGTCACCGTTGTTTGCCAGGGCCTGGGCCAGCGGCAGCATGGCTGCCAGGGCCAGTATCCAGATCGGTTTCTTCATTTCGACTCCCCGTGGCCTTGGGCCATCTCATCCATCAAAGCGTTGCGCTGCCGCCAGAGGGCAGCCAGCTGTTGGTCGTTGGCGTCATCCAGGTAGGCCTGCTGCAGCTGCCTGTCCTGGGCCAGCAATTCGTAAGGGGTAAAGAGGGGCGCGACGGGAGCGCCGGCCGGCCATTCCTGCACCAGCAGCAGGCCCAGCACGGCGGCGCTGCCCAGCCAGGGCCAAAGGTGGCGCCTGGGCCTGGCCACCTCGATACGGCGCCAGAGCTCGTCGTCCGGCGCCAGGGCCTGGGCCCTGAGCCTGGCGGTCAACTTGTCCTCGAAGCGCTTTTCAGCCTGCATCTTGCCAACCTCTTCGTTGAGCGGCCACGGCCAGCTTGGCCAGGGCCCGGCGGTAACGCTGGCGCACCGCCGCCTCTTTCATCTCCAGCATCGACGCCAGCTCCCTGTGCTCGAAGCCTTCCACCGAGTGGAGCCAGACCAGGGCCCGCTCCAACTGCGGTAACGTCATCAGCAAGGCCTCCAGGTCGTCCAGCCTAGCCAGGCCGTCGGCGCTGGCGTCCCAATCCGGCAGCAGCACCTCGTCGTCCAGGGCCAGGGTCGGCTTGTGCCCCCTCAGCCTGTCCATGGCCAGGTTCAGGGCCAATGTCTTGAGCCAGGGGCCGAAACGCGTCGCGTCCTTCAGTTCCTCCAGGTGGTCGAAGGCCTTGATGAAGGCGTCCTGCACCAGGTCACGGGCGTCGTCGGGATTGAGGGCCACCGCCAGGGCCAATTGCATCACGGGGCTGTAGAAAGCCTCATAGAGCCGCCGCTGCGCCATCCTCTTGCCCTTGGCGGCAAGGAGGACCGTCTGGCTGTCGATGTTCAGGGCGAAAGCTGAGGCCACCTTGGCTCCTTGCTGTTTTGTATTAAGACGGGAAAGTCAGTAAAACTGTGACAAGAAAATCCGTGGGCCGCTCGGCGGACGGCGAAGAATGTGATCGCCAAGACGGCCCAGGTTCAGCAACAGCCCAGGAGATGCCATGGAAGCCACCCTCACTTATCTATACCACCATCCCTGGCTGATGGTGGGGCTGATCAGCCTCACCAGCGTCGGCCTGGCCCTGACCCTGATGGCCTGGCTGGCCCTGATGACCACAGCCCTCGGCCGCCGCCAGTGGCTCTGGGGCCTGGGCGTGCTGCTGCTCTATATCCCCGTCGCCCCCGCCTTCGCCCTGCGCTACCCCAAGCTCAACCCCTGGGCCAACAGGCTCTGCTGGTACGGGCTGCTGCTGATGGTGCCTGTGCTGGTGTTGCAGTGCCTGCTGTTGCTTAAAAGCAGGGGCGCGTAGCAGATAAGGGGAGTCAGGCGCCACTATTTGCCGGCTCTCCAACCAAGATCGCAGTTTTCGCAGCAAAGGGGAGCTATGGACTTCGGCCGGGCCCTGCCGGACTAAACTTGATCAGCCCCAGAAGGGGCATGGATCGGTAAGTAAAAGGAGTTCCCATGACCAGCAAGCACGAAAACAGCCTCACCTTGGACGCCGCCGACTTTCAGGTGGTGAACTATGTCCCCGACTCCCTGGTGATCACCGAAGGCCAGCCCTCGGACCAACCCGCCTCCATCACCCACAAGGCTCCCAAGTGGCTGCTGTCCATCAACTGCGGCCGCAAGAACAGCAGCCAGGTCGCCTCCCAGTGGGTGCAGGCGACGGGCGGCGCCGACAACAGCTACGCCCCCGACGGCGGCGCCAACCCGCCCCCCAAGGAGCTGAACTTCTACTACGCCGTGGACATCACCACCTACGGCGGTAACAAGACCCGCCTCTACCTGGGCCAAGGCCATTATTCCACCACCAACAATTGGTGGCTGGGTGGCGTCGACGTGGTCGCCATCGACAACAAGGCCGTGCTGGCCATCGGCAGCGGCGCCAGCCGCGAAAGCTTCGACCTCAGCGGCAACCACGATTACTTCATCTTTAAGAAAAGGCGTTAGGGCCGGGTAACCCGACGACCCCAGGTGCGGCTTAGGCCGCACCTTTCTTGTATCTGAGATCGGCAATGCAGCGGTTATAGGCCTACCTCTGCACCTAGCTTCTTGCATGAAGGCAGTGAAGATGGGCGAAGCTCGAAGCCAAGGCGCTGCCTTGGTGCAGCTGAGCGCGAGCACAGAGGATGTGCGAGCCGGGTGTCTCGCCAGGGATGGTTTCCAAGGGGGGACGCGTTAATGGGAACAAACCCCAAAGCCAAAGCCACTGATGAAGCCAGGCGGTGGCCAGCTCAGGGGCAAGCCCTTCGCGCTACCAGCCTGAGCCAGTGCCACCGGCACTGCCTCTCGCTGCGCGACCGGCTTTGCGCCCTCCTCTCACATGGTATTGAAGCGGCCGTTGGCCGCGCTGTTGATGTCACCATGTGAGCTTGTCGAAGCTGCATCACAGGGCGACCAAATCGTCGGGAACGATTTGGAACATCGGCGCTTGCGACGATGGCCCGTAGGGCGAGCGCCAGGGATGGCGCGCGTCATGCCACACCGCGCTAGCGGCGGTGGCCGTGATGTGAGAGGTGGGCGCCGTCAGGCGCTATAAACGAAAAAACCCCAGCCATTAGGCTGGGGTTCTTCGTTTATTAGGTGCCTGGCGGTGACCTACTCTCACATGGCGAATGCCACACTACCATCGGCGCGGCTGCGTTTCACTTCTGAGTTCGGAATGGGTTCAGGTGGTTCCACAGCGCTATTGCCGCCAGGCGAATTCATTTAAGTCCGCCCTTGCGGGCCAACTTATTCAATTCGGATTAGCTGATAACAATGCTTTGAGTTTCTCGCCTTCTTTGGCGTCCTACAAAACCCTTTGGGTGTTGTATGGTTAAGCCGCACGGGCAATTAGTACTGGTTAGCTCAACGTATCACTACGCTTACACACCCAGCCTATCAACGTCGTAGTCTTCAACGACCCTTTAGGAGACTCGAAGTCTCAGGGATGACTCATCTCAGGGCTCGCTTCCCGCTTAGATGCTTTCAGCGGTTATCGATTCCGAACTTAGCTACCGGGCAGTGCCACTGGCGTGACAACCCGAACACCAGAGGTTCGTTCACTCCGGTCCTCTCGTACTAGGAGCAACTCCCTTCAATCATCCAACGCCCACGGCAGATAGGGACCGAACTGTCTCACGACGTTCTGAACCCAGCTCGCGTACCACTTTAAATGGCGAACAGCCATACCCTTGGGACCGACTTCAGCCCCAGGATGTGATGAGCCGACATCGAGGTGCCAAACACCGCCGTCGATATGAACTCTTGGGCGGTATCAGCCTGTTATCCCCGGAGTACCTTTTATCCGTTGAGCGATGGCCCTTCCATTCAGAACCACCGGATCACTATGACCTACTTTCGTACCTGCTCGACGTGTCAGTCTCGCAGTTAAGCTGGCTTATGCCATTGCACTAACCTCCTGATGTCCGACCAGGATTAGCCAACCTTCGTGCTCCTCCGTTACTCTTTGGGAGGAGACCGCCCCAGTCAAACTACCCACCAGACACTGTCCTCAACCCGGATAACGGGTCTAAGTTAGAACATCAAACATACCAGGGTGGTATTTCAAGGTTGGCTCCACCAGAACTGGCGTCCTGGTTTCATAGCCTCCCACCTATCCTACACAAGTAGGCTCAATGTTCAGTGTCAAGCTGTAGTAAAGGTTCACGGGGTCTTTCCGTCTAGCCGCGGGTACACTGCATCTTCACAGCGAATTCAATTTCACTGAGTCTCGGGTGGAGACAGCGTGGCCATGGTTACACCATTCGTGCAGGTCGGAACTTACCCGACAAGGAATTTCGCTACCTTAGGACCGTTATAGTTACGGCCGCCGTTTACCGGGGCTTCGATCAAGAGCTTCACCTTACGGCTAACCCCATCAATTAACCTTCCGGCACCGGGCAGGTGTCACACCGTATACGTCCTCTTTCGAGTTTGCACAGTGCTGTGTTTTTGATAAACAGTCCCAGCCACCTGGTCACTGCGACTCTCGTCTGCTTACGGAGCAAGTCCTTCACAAACAAGAGCGTACCTTCTCCCGAAGTTACGGTACTATTTTGCCTAGTTCCTTCACCCGAGTTCTCTCAAGCGCCTTGGTATTCTCTACCTGACCACCAGTGTTGGTTTGGGGTACGGTTCCTATGCAACTGAAGCTTAGAGGCTTTTCCTGGAAGCGTGGCATCAACAGCTTCGTCACCGTAGTGACTCGTCTCGTGTCTCGACTTATAGGGACCCGGATTTGCCTAAGTCCCCAGCCTACGCACTTTCACATGGACAACCAACGCCATGCCTGCCTAGCCTTCTCCGTCCCCCATCGCATTGCATAGAAGTACAGAAATATTAATCTGTTTCCCATCGACTACGGCTTTCGCCCTCGCCTTAGGAGCCGACTCACCCTGCCCCGATTAACGTTGGACAGGAACCCTTGGTCTTCCGGCGAGCGGGTTTTTCACCCGCTTTAACGTTACTCATGTCAGCATTCGCACTTCTGATACCTCCAGCATGCCTCCCGACACACCTTCACAGGCTTACAGAACGCTCCTCTACCGCTCACACAGTGTGTGAACCCGTAGCTTCGGTGCATAGCTTAGCCCCGTTACATCTTCCGCGCAGACCGACTCGACTAGTGAGCTATTACGCTTTCTTTAAAGGGTGGCTGCTTCTAAGCCAACCTCCTAGCTGTCTAAGCCTTTCCACATCGTTTCCCACTTAGCTATGACTTTGGGACCTTAGCTGACGGTCTGGGTTGTTTCCCTTTTGACGACGGACGTTAGCACCCGCCGTCTGTCTCCCGGATAGTACTCTTGGGTATTCGGAGTTTGCATGGGTTTGGTAAGTCGGGATGACCCCCTAGCCCAAACAGTGCTCTACCCCCCAAGGTATTCGTCCGAGGCGCTACCTAAATAGCTTTCGAGGAGAACCAGCTATCTCCCGGTTTGATTGGCCTTTCACCCCTAATCACAGGTCATCCCCTACTTTTGCAACAGTAGTGGGTTCGGTCCTCCAGTACCTGTTACGGCACCTTCAACCTGCCCATGACTAGATCACCGGGTTTCGGGTCTATACCTTGCGACTGGACGCCCAGTTAAGACTCGGTTTCCCTACGGCTCCCCTATTCGGTTAACCTCGCCACAAAATATAAGTCGCTGACCCATTATACAAAAGGTACGCAGTCA
Organism: Gallaecimonas kandeliae; assembly: GCF_030450055.1. Taxonomy (NCBI): domain Bacteria; kingdom Pseudomonadati; phylum Pseudomonadota; class Gammaproteobacteria; order Enterobacterales; family Gallaecimonadaceae; genus Gallaecimonas; species Gallaecimonas kandeliae. The sequence continues at coordinate 48,701 of NZ_CP118480.1, read as the reverse complement.
CCCCGAAGGGCTCCTACTGCTTGTACGTACAGGGTTTCAGGTTCTATTTCACTCCCCTCGCCGGGGTTCTTTTCGCCTTTCCCTCACGGTACTGGTTCACTATCGGTCAGTTGGGAGTATTTAGCCTTGGAGGATGGTCCCCCCATATTCAGTCAAGATACCACGTGTCCCGACCTACTCATCGTATGCAACAATACCTGGCATTTCATGTACGGGACTATCACCCTGTGTCGTCGGCCTTTCCATACCGTTCCACTATACCAAGCACTGATAAACACACTGGGCTCTTTCCCGTTCGCTCGCCGCTACTGAGGAAATCTCGTTTGATTTCTTTTCCTCGGGGTACTTAGATGTTTCAGTTCTCCCGGTTCGCCTCATTACGCTATGTATTCACGTAATGATACTTGCTTATGCAAGTGGGTTTCCCCATTCGGAAATCATTGGCTCAAGCGGTTCTTATCACCTCACCAATGCTTATCGCAGATTAGCACGTCCTTCATCGCCTCCAACTGCCTAGGCATCCACCCTGTACGCTTAGTCACTTAACCATACAACCCCGAAGGGTTTCGCTTGGTCTTTCGTTTTCATGCGGCCTTGTCTTCCTCGCTCAGGCGGTCATGTACCGAAGTACACTTCCTTCTTCGCTCGTCGACGGCGTTGCCTGAAATCGAAATCCCGGCGCGAACATATTTCCCGTTAATGGAAATATCCGTATGTGACTAACACCTGGTTTTCGCCGGACGCTCAAAGTAAATTGAGAATCTCGTTTAAATTGCAGTGTTATCAGCTTTCCGAATTGTTAAAGAACAAGAAAGCCTGCTCGAGAGCAGGCTTTCCAAGTAATCTGTGTGGACACTGCGCAGCGGCAGTCTCTTTTAGTAAGGAGGTGATCCAGCCGCAGGTTCCCCTACGGCTACCTTGTTACGACTTCACCCCAGTCATGAACCACACCGTGGTAAACGCCCTCCCGAAGGTTAAGCTATCTACTTCTGGTGCAGCCCACTCCCATGGTGTGACGGGCGGTGTGTACAAGGCCCGGGAACGTATTCACCGCAGCATTCTGATCTGCGATTACTAGCGATTCCGACTTCACGGAGTCGAGTTGCAGACTCCGATCCGGACTACGACGCGCTTTATGAGATCCGCTCACTGTCGCCAGCTTGCATCCCTCTGTACGCGCCATTGTAGCACGTGTGTAGCCCTACTCGTAAGGGCCATGATGACTTGACGTCGTCCCCACCTTCCTCCGGTTTATCACCGGCAGTCTCCTTTGAGTTCCCGCCATTACGCGCTGGCAACAAAGGACAAGGGTTGCGCTCGTTGCGGGACTTAACCCAACATTTCACAACACGAGCTGACGACAGCCATGCAGCACCTGTCTCAGAGTTCCCGAAGGCACCAATCCATCTCTGGAAAGTTCTCTGGATGTCAAGAGTAGGTAAGGTTCTTCGCGTTGCATCGAATTAAACCACATGCTCCACCGCTTGTGCGGGCCCCCGTCAATTCATTTGAGTTTTAACCTTGCGGCCGTACTCCCCAGGCGGTCAACTTAACGCGTTAGCTCCGGAGTCCACGTTTCAAGAACACAAACTCCAAGTTGACATCGTTTACGGCGTGGACTACCAGGGTATCTAATCCTGTTTGCTCCCCACGCTTTCGCACCTGAGCGTCAGTCTTTGGCCAGGGGGTCGCCTTCGCCACTGATGTTCCTTCCGATCTCTACGCATTTCACCGCTACACCGGAAATTCCACCCCCCTCTCCAAGACTCTAGTTAGCCAGTCTTAAATGCAATTCCCAGGTTAAGCCCGGGGCTTTCACATCTAACTTAACTAACCGCCTGCGTGCGCTTTACGCCCAGTAATTCCGATTAACGCTTGCACCCTCCGTATTACCGCGGCTGCTGGCACGGAGTTAGCCGGTGCTTCTTCTGCGAGTAACGTCACAGGAACCAGGTATTAACTAGCCCCCTTTCCTCCTCGCTGAAAGTGCTTTACAACCCGAAGGCCTTCTTCACACACGCGGCATGGCTGGATCAGGCTTGCGCCCATTGTCCAATATTCCCCACTGCTGCCTCCCGTAGGAGTCTGGGCCGTGTCTCAGTCCCAGTGTGGCTGATCATCCTCTCAGACCAGCTAGGGATCGTCGCCTTGGTGAGCCGTTACCTCACCAACTAGCTAATCCCACGTAGGCGCATCCGATAGCAAGAGGCCCGAAGGTCCCCCTCTTTGGTCCGTAGACATCATGCGGTATTAGCCATCGTTTCCAATGGTTATCCCCCACTATCGGGCAGCTCCCTACGCATTACTCACCCGTCCGCCGCTCTCAAGGGAAGCAGGCTCCCTCTACCGCTCGACTTGCATGTGTTAAGCCTGCCGCCAGCGTTCAATCTGAGCCATGATCAAACTCTTCAATTAAAAGCGTTTGATGCTCAATGAATTGCTGAAGTGTTGAACACTCAACTTCATCGAGTAAATCTCAATATTTCGAGAACTTACCCTCTGCGAGTGCCCACACAGATTACTTGGATTCTATTGTTAAAGAGCGTCGCTCTGCTCGAGCGAGGAGGCGCATTCTACCGCCTCCATATTCAGTGTCAAGCCCTTTCGCTTCACACCCAAACTTCCGATTTCAAGGCTTTCGACTCAATCTCCGAAGCGGACCGCCATTCTACTCGCTTATCTCTTCCGGTCAAGGGCCTTTTTGACCCGGCTTCACAGCCTTCCCTTCAGCGCTTTCCCTTGGCGACGGAGCGGCATTATAGGGATCGCAGCGGCGCCCGCAAGGGATTTTGGCAGAAAAATGCGAATACCGGCTTTCACACACCTAACGCACCAGTTAGGCACAACTTATCCACAAAAACATGGCCCTTTACAGGATGGATGCTTTGCGTTTAGCCTAAAAATCGTTCTTGTCGGAGTGCCTTAGGGCTGAGATCACGCCATAGCGTGGGATCCGTGGAACCTGATCGGGGTAATGCCTGCGCAGGGAACAAGTGAGACCTTACAATCTGAAACCGTCTCCCGGATGGGGCGCCTACTGGCGCCTCTCTCACCGTGCACATCGGCCAGCAACGTTTTTGGTGTTTCGAAAACGAGGTTAGCCATGTCTACATCTTCATCCTTACTCCAGGGCCAAGTCAGCCCTGAAATGGCCCAGCCCCTGCCGGGCTCCCATAAGGCCTACCTGGCCGGCAGCAGGGCCGACATCCAGGTCCCGGTGCGCCATGTGCTGGCCAGCAACGGCAGCGGCCAACTGCTGGCCAGCCTTTACGACAGCTCGGGGCCCTTCACCGACGCAGAGATCCAGGTGGATATCGCCAAGGGCCTGCCCGCCCTGAGGGCGGCTTGGATAGCGGAACGGGGCGACAGCGAGCAGCTGGCCGGCCTGAGTTCCAACTTTGCCCGGCAGATGGCCGAGGAAGAAAGCACCATGCCCCGCTTCCAGCGGACCCAGGCACCACTCAAGGCCAAGGCCGGCAAACGGGTCACCCAACTGCACTACGCCAGGGCCGGCATCATCACCCCCGAGATGGAATACATCGCCATCAGGGAGAACATCGGTCTGGCCGAAGACGAGGCCTGCCACCCGGGCCAGGACTTCGGCGCTACCATCCCAGCCGCCATCAGCCCTGAGTTCGTACGCCGGGAAGTGGCAGAGGGGCGGGCCATCATCCCCGCCAACATCAACCACCCCGAAGCCGAGCCTATGATCATCGGCCGCAACTTCCGGGTGAAGGTCAACGCCAACATCGGCAACTCGTCGGTGTCCAGCGGCGTGGAAGAGGAAGTGGAGAAGCTGATCTGGGCCAGCCGCTGGGGCGCCGATACGGTTATGGATCTCTCCACCGGCCGCAACATCCACCATATCCGCGAATGGATAGTGCGCAACTCGCCGGTGCCCATAGGCACGGTACCCATCTACCAGGCCCTGGAGAAGGTCAAAGGCATAGCGGAGAACCTGACCTGGGACGTATTCCGCGACACCCTGATCGAGCAGGCCGAGCAGGGGGTGGACTACTTCACCATCCACGCCGGCGTCCGGCTGCCTTTCGTGCCCCTGACGGTGGACAGGGTCACCGGCATCGTCTCCCGCGGCGGCGCCATCATGGCCAAGTGGTGCCTGGCCCATCACGAGGAGAACTTCCTCTATACCCACTTCCGGGAGATCTGCGAGATCTGCGCCGCCTACGACGTGTCCCTGTCCCTGGGTGACGGCCTGAGGCCAGGCTCCATCGCCGATGCCAACGACGAGGCCCAATTCGCCGAGCTGCGCACCCTCGGGGAGCTGACCAAGATCGCCTGGGAATATGATGTGCAGGTGATGATAGAAGGCCCAGGCCATGTGCCCATGCAGCTCATCAAAGAGAACATGGACATGCAGCTTAAGCATTGCCATGAGGCGCCCTTCTATACCCTGGGCCCCCTGACCACCGACATAGCCCCCGGTTACGACCACATCACCTCGGGCATAGGGGCGGCGCTCATCGGCTGGTATGGCTGCGCCATGCTCTGCTACGTCACCCCCAAGGAGCACCTGGGCCTGCCCGACAAGGAAGACGTGAAGGAAGGCCTCATCGCCTACCGCATCGCCGCCCATGCCGCGGATCTCGCCAAGGGTCACCCGGCGGCTCAGGCCTGGGACAACGCCCTGTCCCGGGCCCGCTTCGAATTCCGCTGGGAAGACCAGTTCAACCTGGGGCTGGATCCGGTGAGGGCCCGGGAATACCACGACGAGACCATTCCCAGCCCAGCCGGCAAGGTAGCCCACTTCTGTTCCATGTGCGGACCCAAGTTCTGCTCCATGAAGCTGAGCCAGGAACTGTCGGCCGACAAGGAAGGCTTCAGGGCCCAGGCGGAACGCTTCAAGGCACAGGGAGCACAGCTCTATGTCAGCCAGGATTGACGTCCAGGTCCGCGGCTTCGGGCTGATGGGGCGCCTGCTGTGCTGGCGCCTCAAACAGGCCGGACTCAGGGTGGCCTGGACGGATCCCCACCCCCAGCAGGCGGCCGCCCATGTGCCCCCCGCCATGCTGGCCCCCCTGGCCGAGGCGGTGCACAGCGGCGAGGCCCTCTACCGGATGGGCCTCGATGCCCTGCCCCTCTGGCAGGCCTGGTTGGCCGAGCTGGGTGATATCCAGCACGGCTTCGACGGCACCCTGGTGCTGAGCCACGCCCAGGATCAGGGGCTGATGCGGGAATTCGAACAGCGCCTGCCTGCAGGCGGCGCCAGGCCCTGCCAGGCCGCCGAGCTGGAGCCGGCCCTGGCCGGCCGCTTTGGCCGGGGGCTCTGGCTGGCCGGCGAGGGCTACCTGGACAACGGCGCCCTGATGAACCGCCTGGCCGAACTGGCGGCAGAGGACCAAGGGGAAAGGGAGGCCCCCATACAGGTGGATTGCACCGGTGCCGGCGCCCCCCTGCCTGGCCTACGCGCCGTGCGCGGCGAGGTGGCGAGGCTCCACGCCCCTGAGGTCAAACTCAGCCGGCCGGTACGGCTGCTGCACCCCCGCTACCCCCTTTATATAGTGCCGAGGCCCAAGGGCCAGTTCGTGGTGGGAGCGACCCAGTTGGAAACCGATGACCGGAGCCCGGTGTCGGTGCAGTCGGCCCTGGAGCTGCTGTCCGCCGCCCACAGCCTGCATCCCGCCTTTGCCGAAGCCCGCATCGAGGCCTTGCAGGTGGGGCTGCGCCCGGCCTTCGCCGACAACCAGCCCCGGCTGGACTGGCGGGGCCGGCAGCTGTCCATCAACGGTCTATACCGCCATGGCTTCATGGTGGGGCCCGTCATCGCCGAACGGGCGGTGCAGGAGATAGTGGCCAGGTTGGGAGGCGTGCATGGACATTGAGATCAACGGCAAGCAACGGACACTGGCCGCCGGAACCTCGCTGCAGGCGGCCCTGGATGAGATCCAGGCCAGGCCGCCCTTTGCGGTCGCCGTCAACGGCCGCTTTGTGCCGCGGAGCCAGTACGACGCCACTCCCCTAAAGGAAGGGGACAGCATCGAAGTGCTGTCTCCCATGGAGGGCGGTTGATGCGCCTCTACGACACCGACCTTCCCAGCCGATTCTGGCTGGGTACCGCCGGCTATCCGTCCCCACAGGCCCTGCTGGACTGCATCTGCGGCGCCCGGCCTGGCCTTATCACCTGCTCGTTGCGCCGCCAGGGCCAGGGGGGAGAGGGCTTCTGGCATCTGCTCAAAGAAGCGCAGGTGCCGCTGCTGCCCAACACCGCCGGCTGCCGCACCGTGGACGAAGCCGTCAACCTGGCCTGGATGGCCAGGGAACTGTTCGACACCCCTTGGCTGAAGCTGGAGATCACCGGCGATGACTACAACCTGCAACCCAACCCCTTCGCCCTGGTGGACGCCTGCCGGGAGCTGAGCCGCGAGGGCTTCCAGATCTTCCCCTACTGCACCACTGACCTGGTGCTGTGCCGCAAACTGCTGGACACCGGCGCCCAGGTGCTGATGCCCTGGGGGGCCCCCATAGGCTCAGGCCAGGGGCTATGCGACCTCAACGGCCTGCGCACCCTGCGCCAGCGGCTGCCCGCCGTGCCTATGGTGGTGGACGCCGGCATAGGCCGCCCTTCCCATGCCTGCCAGGCCATGGAGCTGGGCTTTGACGCCGTGCTGGCCAACACCGCCGTGGCCCAGGCCGCCGATCCCCTGGCCATGGCCAAGGCCATGGCCCAGGCCGTGGAGGCCGGGCGCCAGGGCTACCTGGCCGGCCCCATCAACCCCAGGGATCTGGCTCAGGCCAGCACACCTGTGGTGGGCACCCCCTTTTGGCACTAGGAGGCACCATGACGGCGACCTGCACAACACCGGCAACAGCCGGCTTGAGGCTGGGGGCCAAGCAGGACCAGCTGCTGCTGGCCGGCAAGTCCTTGCTGCTGGCCCATGGCCAGGAACAGCTCCCGGCCCAGCCGCAAAGCCTCGACGCCTGGATAGCCCTACGTGCCCGGCGCTGGCCGGCAAGGCAGAGGGAGGACCTTCCCAGGCTGTTGGGGGAGACCCCGTCCAGGCCCTTCGGGCGCTGCCCACAGCAACTGGGCTTCTACCCCGTGGTACCGGATGCCGACTGGGTCAAGCGGCTGCTGGATCTGGGGGTCAAGACCATACAACTGCGCCTCAAGAGCGATGACAGGGTCCAGGTAGACAGGGCGGTGCGGGACGCCGTGGTGGCCGGGGAGGCCCACGGCGCCCGGCTCTTCATCAACGACCATTGGCAGGCGGCCCTGCATGCCGGTGCCTATGGTGTCCACCTGGGCCAGGAAGATCTGCACGGCACCGATCTCGAAAGGCTGAGCCTGTCCGGCATCCGCCTCGGCATCAGCAACCACGGCGACTTCGAACTGGTCAGGGCCCTGGCACTGCGCCCCTCCTATATTGCCTTCGGCGCCATCTTCGCCACCCCCACTAAACAGATGCCGACGGCACCCCAGGGGCTGAGGCGGCTGCGCCATTTCTGCCGCCTGCTGGACGGCCTGCCGACGGTGGCCATAGGCGGTATCGACCTCGGCAACGCCGAGGCGGTGCTGGCCCAGGGGCCCGGCAGCCTGGCTGTGGTGCGGGCCGTCACCGAGAGCAGCAACCTCAAGGCCGAGGTTGGGCGCTGGCTGGCACTCTGTGGAAGTTGAGATGCGCCACAGCCGCCAGACCCTGCTTTGGGGAAGCGAAGGCCAGCAAAAGTTGGCCAGCGCCAGGGTGGCCATAGTGGGGCTGGGGGGCCTGGGGTGCCCAGCAGCCCTCTATCTGGCCGCGGCCGGCGTCGGCACTCTGCGCCTGATCGACGCCGACCAGGTGGAGCTCAGCAACCTGCACCGCCAGGTACTCTACCGCAGCCAGCACCTGGGCAGGCCCAAAGCAGAGATGGCCAGGCGCCAGCTCCAGGCCCTGGACCCGCAGTGCCAGGTGGAAGAAGAAGCTCAGTTCCTCGATGAAGGGAACGTCGACAGGCTGCTCAAGGGGGTCGACCTGGTGCTGGACTGCGTCGACGGCCTGGCCACCAAGCTGCTGCTGAACCGCTTCTGCGTCACCAAGGGCATTCCCCTGGTGACGGCCAGCGCCAACCGCTGGCAGTGCCGGGTGCAACTGGTGGATGGCGGCCCTTGCCTGGCCTGCCTTCATGGCGCCGAAGCCAGGGCCAACGGGAGCTGTGACAGCCTGGGGGTGGCCGGCCCCTTGCTGGGCATGGCCGGCAGTTTCCAGGCCTTGCTGGCCCAGCGCCGCTTGGTGGGGCTGGCGCCTGCTGCCGATCAGTTGCACCTTTTCGACGGGGAAAGCCTGGCCTGGCGGCAGTGGCAGCTGCAGCCGGACCCCGACTGCCCCCACTGCCAGTAAAAAACCACCTTCTTAGAAGGTGGCTTTGCAAAAAGGCCCCCTAGAAGGGGGCTTTCGTATTTATGAGATCTTCTAGGACTTTGATTGCTGCTGCACTCATCAACAGGTCTTGCCAGACCCTGCCTCTCTTAGCTGGAGCCCTCGTATTACCTCGGTTAAAAGACAACTTCGTCTTCTTACGAGACAGAGAGAAAAAGTTACATGGTGTCTAGCGACGGCTCTCTACGGGCATAGCCCCGACTTGATGATCACCACCTCCATAGGAGGTGGTTTAACGCTGAAAACAAAAAGGCCGCTGAATGCGGCCTTTCTTCATTGAATGGCGTACCCCAGGGTCTGCCGGACTAGCGCCATGCCGCCCAGGGCCAGGAGTATGGTCAAGGTGAGGTTGAGGAAGATGTTGAGCCCGGCCTTGAAGAAGTCCCCTTGCTGCAGCAAGAGCACGTTATCCATGGCGAAGGAGGAGAAGGTAGTCAGGGCCCCCAGGAAACCCAGGCCAACCAGCTGTCGCCAGGGATGGGCCTCGATATGGCCTGTGAATACCAGCCCCATCAGTATCCCCATCATGAAGGAGCCTAGGGTATTGACCACCAGGGTGCCGAAGGGAAAACCCCGGCCCAGCAGCCAGATACAGAGCTCGTTGATCCCAAACCGCAGCATGGCCCCAAAGGCCCCGCCAAAGGCGACAAACAAAAGCCCCTGCATTCTTGTTCTCTCACCAAAATCATCGAAGAAAGTCCAAGCCTACCGGGGCCAGGGCCCGGACACCAGCCCTGATGCCTGCCGCCGCCCGGGATCAGGTCTCCACCAGGGGGCTTTGCCTGCGAGAGCGCAAGCGCCCCAGTACCAAGAAGAGTGCTAAGAAGCTCAAGGCGTAGAACATCTGCCAGCCCAGCACCACCAAGGTCAGGACGCAAAGCAGGGTGCTGAAGCCTGCCAGCCAGCGCCATACCCCATCCAGCAAAACCCAGCCTGCCGCCATGCTCAGCAGGTAAACCAGGATAAAGTTGCCGTTGGCGTAGCGGATGAGCTCGGCGATGGACAGGGACTGCCACCAGGCCAGGACCGTGAAGAGGCAACTGGCCAGTATCACCACCATCAAAGCCCGGGCCGGGACGCCGCTGCTGTTGCGGCTGGCCAGCGCGGCAGGCAACTTACCCTCGTCGGCCAGGCTCCACAGCAATCGGGCAAAGCCCTGCATGTAAATGTTGATGGAGGCAAAGCAGGCCAGGTAGCCGACCAGGGCGGCCAGCCACTTGGCCTTCTCCCCCAATAGCAGGCTGACGAGCTGCGGTAGTGAGGTGCCGTTGGCCTGCTCGTCGCCGAAGGTGCCAAAACTCAATACCGCCACCGAACAGGCCCAATAGACCAGGCCGGCCAGCAGCACACCGCACAGCAGTGCCAGGGGGAAATCCCGCTGGGGGTTCTTGAACTCTTCTCCCAGGTGGGCGAAGGCTTCGATGCCGACAAAACACCAGAACATCACGGCCAGGGCGGCCGGGATGGCCTGCCAGTCAATGCCCACAACGGGTAACAGCGGTTGCTGGGCCTTGGGCAAGTCACCAAACCACCAGAAGCTGGCCACCATGGCCAGGATCAGGATGGCGATAGCCGTCTGCACCAGGCCTGAGGCCCGGGCCGGATGCAGGCCCAGCAGCCACATCAAACCCAGGGTGCCCAGCTGCACCAAGAGCACCATGGCCGGGGGCAGATCGAAGAGCGCATGGAGGAAACCGGTAGCAATATTGAGGGCTGCTGGCAGCCCCACCGGCATCACAGCCAGGAACAGAAAAGCGACCGCCTGTTCCATCCGGCCTCCAAAGGCCCTGCCGATCAGGTGTGGCGCGCCGCCGGCATGGGGATAGCGCCTGCCCAACTGGGCGAAGGTAAAGGCGATAGGCAGCACCAAGAAGATCAACAGCAGCCAGGCCCAGAGGGATGCCTGCCCCGCTATGGCTGCCGCTACTGCCGGCACTATGAAGATGCCCGTTCCCAGCAGGGATGTGGTCAACAGCCCTACGCCCTGTGGCAGGCTCAATTCCTTGTTCAAACGGCTCATGGCTGGACTCCTTGGTAGGCCTGAAACAAACAACGGGAAAGGCACGGCCGCCTCCCGTATTCCGATCTGGGGTGCTGCTATAGTAATCGCCTTGCCAGACCCAAGGTGCTGGCAGAGCGTCGGCAATGGCCGGCATAGTGACGGAAAAGGCCGGCAGGATGAACAGGCCAACCGGGACAAAAGCCGAAGGAAGACCATGGATAAATTCGACCAGCAGATCATCGCCCTCCTGCGCAAAGACGCCAGGATGGCTGTAACCCAGATAGCCAGGGAAGTCAGCCTGTCCCGCAGCGCCGTCAGCGAACGCATCCAACAGTTGGAAAGCCAGGGCATCATCCTTGGCTACCATGCCCAGGTAGCGGCACCGGGGCAACCGACGGTCAAAGCCTACCTGGAGCTCTTTTATAAGGAGCACCGCTGCGAAGACTATGTCGCCCTGATGCGAGCCCACCCCGAGATCAAGCGCTGCAGGGCCATCAGTGGCGAAACCGACATGCTGGTCTACGTCGAAGCCGCCACCATGGAACGCCTGATCGAGGTCCGCGCCGTCATCGAGCAATACCCGAAGATGCAGCGGGTCAAAACCCACATGGTGATGAAGGAGTGGGAGTTTTAACGCCTCCCTTCCTTCAACGCACGAGTAAAGCGACACAAATAAGAAGAATGGAATGACACTGATGAAAGGAAAAATCGCCGTGGCAGCCATAATGCTGACTACCTCGGCCAACGTTACAGCAGATGTGACCGCCCCCCAGCCTCAGTATGAAGAATTTTTCCGAGGCAGCTACTACCTCCTGCTACCTAAAGGCTGGGAACTGAAGCAATACAAGAATACCCCCGTTTACAGTTCCCCCTCTGATGATAAAGGTCTTTATGTCTTCACAATGAAGTCCCCTAGTACCGATCAGGGAGACTTCATCCAAGAACGCTACCAAGCCTTTTTAAAGCATAATGAGGCATGTTGTAGCGCCAGCCAACTCGCGGTAAAGCGTATCCCCGGGCAGGGGTTCAGCAGCTATGTATTCAGCGCCCATAGCAAGCCGAACGGCAAGTTGGGCGATTATCGCGAAGTAGAATTGGGTTACAAAATAAAAGATCATTTCATACTGCTTTCCTACGCAGATTATGATTGCCAAAGCCCTAGCTGCTCAGATGACATTATCGCGTTGCTGTCTGAGAAATTTGAGGTTTATCAGGAGGGTAAGATTTATAACCTCAAAGGCAAGACCAATAAGGAATACCTGCCTGCCCCGGCAGATAAGCTTTTCATTCCCAGTAAGTAGCCCCCCTTGCGGCTTCTACTCCGCCAGAAGCCGCATCAAGACAATTTCCAACCACTTGCACTGGTCCCCATGGCCGCTATTGAAAGCAAGGAAGTAGCCAGCTGCAGGCTAAGATTTTTGTTTTGTGAGGCAGACCGGCTCTCCCATGACGACAACGGTGCCGGAGTATGCGCTTGGACGTGAGTAGCATGTGGTTGTTCGCAGGGGGAGTTCTTGGAGCAGAATAACCGAAGCACTACCAGGCGGTGGCCTGCTCAGGGGCAAGCCCTTCGCGCGGCAAGCCTGAGCCAGTGCCACCGGCACTGCCTCTCGCTGCGCGACCGGCTTTGCGCCCTCCTCTCACATGGTATTGAAGCGGCCGTTGGCCGCGCTGTTGATGTCACCATGTGAGCTTGTCGAAGCTGCATCACAGGGCGACCAAATCGTCGGGAACGATTTGGAACATCGGCGCTTGCGACGATGGCCCGTAGGGCGAGCGCCAGGGATGGCGCGCGTCATGCCACACCGCGCTAGCGGCGGTGGCCGTGATGTGAGAGGTGGGCGCCGTCAGGCGCTATAAACGAAAAAACCCCAGCCATTAGGCTGGGGTTCTTCGTTTATTAGGTGCCTGGCGGTGACCTACTCTCACATGGCGAATGCCACACTACCATCGGCGCGGCTGCGTTTCACTTCTGAGTTCGGAATGGGTTCAGGTGGTTCCACAGCGCTATTGCCGCCAGGCGAATTCATTTAAGTCCGCCCTTGCGGGCCAACTTATTCAATTCGGATTAGCTGATAACAATGCTTTGAGTTTCTCGCCTTCTTTGGCGTCCTACAAAACCCTTTGGGTGTTGTATGGTTAAGCCGCACGGGCAATTAGTACTGGTTAGCTCAACGTATCACTACGCTTACACACCCAGCCTATCAACGTCGTAGTCTTCAACGACCCTTTAGGAGACTCGAAGTCTCAGGGATGACTCATCTCAGGGCTCGCTTCCCGCTTAGATGCTTTCAGCGGTTATCGATTCCGAACTTAGCTACCGGGCAGTGCCACTGGCGTGACAACCCGAACACCAGAGGTTCGTTCACTCCGGTCCTCTCGTACTAGGAGCAACTCCCTTCAATCATCCAACGCCCACGGCAGATAGGGACCGAACTGTCTCACGACGTTCTGAACCCAGCTCGCGTACCACTTTAAATGGCGAACAGCCATACCCTTGGGACCGACTTCAGCCCCAGGATGTGATGAGCCGACATCGAGGTGCCAAACACCGCCGTCGATATGAACTCTTGGGCGGTATCAGCCTGTTATCCCCGGAGTACCTTTTATCCGTTGAGCGATGGCCCTTCCATTCAGAACCACCGGATCACTATGACCTACTTTCGTACCTGCTCGACGTGTCAGTCTCGCAGTTAAGCTGGCTTATGCCATTGCACTAACCTCCTGATGTCCGACCAGGATTAGCCAACCTTCGTGCTCCTCCGTTACTCTTTGGGAGGAGACCGCCCCAGTCAAACTACCCACCAGACACTGTCCTCAACCCGGATAACGGGTCTAAGTTAGAACATCAAACATACCAGGGTGGTATTTCAAGGTTGGCTCCACCAGAACTGGCGTCCTGGTTTCATAGCCTCCCACCTATCCTACACAAGTAGGCTCAATGTTCAGTGTCAAGCTGTAGTAAAGGTTCACGGGGTCTTTCCGTCTAGCCGCGGGTACACTGCATCTTCACAGCGAATTCAATTTCACTGAGTCTCGGGTGGAGACAGCGTGGCCATGGTTACACCATTCGTGCAGGTCGGAACTTACCCGACAAGGAATTTCGCTACCTTAGGACCGTTATAGTTACGGCCGCCGTTTACCGGGGCTTCGATCAAGAGCTTCACCTTACGGCTAACCCCATCAATTAACCTTCCGGCACCGGGCAGGTGTCACACCGTATACGTCCTCTTTCGAGTTTGCACAGTGCTGTGTTTTTGATAAACAGTCCCAGCCACCTGGTCACTGCGACTCTCGTCTGCTTACGGAGCAAGTCCTTCACAAACAAGAGCGTACCTTCTCCCGAAGTTACGGTACTATTTTGCCTAGTTCCTTCACCCGAGTTCTCTCAAGCGCCTTGGTATTCTCTACCTGACCACCAGTGTTGGTTTGGGGTACGGTTCCTATGCAACTGAAGCTTAGAGGCTTTTCCTGGAAGCGTGGCATCAACAGCTTCGTCACCGTAGTGACTCGTCTCGTGTCTCGACTTATAGGGACCCGGATTTGCCTAAGTCCCCAGCCTACGCACTTTCACATGGACAACCAACGCCATGCCTGCCTAGCCTTCTCCGTCCCCCATCGCATTGCATAGAAGTACAGAAATATTAATCTGTTTCCCATCGACTACGGCTTTCGCCCTCGCCTTAGGAGCCGACTCACCCTGCCCCGATTAACGTTGGACAGGAACCCTTGGTCTTCCGGCGAGCGGGTTTTTCACCCGCTTTAACGTTACTCATGTCAGCATTCGCACTTCTGATACCTCCAGCATGCCTCCCGACACACCTTCACAGGCTTACAGAACGCTCCTCTACCGCTCACACAGTGTGTGAACCCGTAGCTTCGGTGCATAGCTTAGCCCCGTTACATCTTCCGCGCAGACCGACTCGACTAGTGAGCTATTACGCTTTCTTTAAAGGGTGGCTGCTTCTAAGCCAACCTCCTAGCTGTCTAAGCCTTTCCACATCGTTTCCCACTTAGCTATGACTTTGGGACCTTAGCTGACGGTCTGGGTTGTTTCCCTTTTGACGACGGACGTTAGCACCCGCCGTCTGTCTCCCGGATAGTACTCTTGGGTATTCGGAGTTTGCATGGGTTTGGTAAGTCGGGATGACCCCCTAGCCCAAACAGTGCTCTACCCCCCAAGGTATTCGTCCGAGGCGCTACCTAAATAGCTTTCGAGGAGAACCAGCTATCTCCCGGTTTGATTGGCCTTTCACCCCTAATCACAGGTCATCCCCTACTTTTGCAACAGTAGTGGGTTCGGTCCTCCAGTACCTGTTACGGCACCTTCAACCTGCCCATGACTAGATCACCGGGTTTCGGGTCTATACCTTGCGACTGGACGCCCAGTTAAGACTCGGTTTCCCTACGGCTCCCTATTCGGTTAACCTCGCCACAAACTGTGAGTCCCTGACCCTTTATACAAAGGGTACCCAGTCACCCCGAAGGGCTCCTACTGCTTGTACGTACAGGGTTTCAGGTTCTATTTCACTCCCCTCGCCGGGGTTCTTTTCGCCTTTCCCTCACGGTACTGGTTCACTATCGGTCAGTTGGGAGTATTTAGCCTTGGAGGATGGTCCCCATATTCAGTCAAGATACCACGTGTCCCGACCTACTCATCGTATGCAACAATACCTGGCATTTCATGTACGGGACTATCACCCTGTGTCGTCGGCCTTTCCATACCGTTCCACTATACCAAGCACTGATAAACACACTGGGCTCTTTCCCGTTCGCTCGCCGCTACTGAGGAAATCTCGTTTGATTTCTTTTCCTCGGGGTACTTAGATGTTTCAGTTCTCCCGGTTCGCCTCATTACGCTATGTATTCACGTAATGATACTTGCTTATGCAAGTGGGTTTCCCCATTCGGAAATCATTGGCTCAAGCGGTTCTTATCACCTCACCAATGCTTATCGCAGATTAGCACGTCCTTCATCGCCTCCAACTGCCTAGGCATCCACCCTGTACGCTTAGTCACTTAACCATACAACCCCGAAGGGTTTCGCTGCGCCTGCCTCGTCTCTGACGGCGTTGGCTTCCTCATTTGGTCAGTCATGTACCGAAGTACATTCCCTCCCGCATTCGTCGCCGGCCTTGTCAGACCCGGGCAATGCTTGCGAACCATAAACAGCAACGTTAATGCCGTTATGTCGTATGTGACTAACACCTGGTTTTCGCCGGACGCTCAAAGTAAATTGAGAATCTCGTTTAAATTGCAGTGTTATCAGCTTTCCGAATTGTTAAAGAACAAGAAAGCCTGCTCGAGAGCAGGCTTTCCAAGTAATCTGTGTGGACACTGCGCAGCGGCAGTCTCTTTTAGTAAGGAGGTGATCCAGCCGCAGGTTCCCCTACGGCTACCTTGTTACGACTTCACCCCAGTCATGAACCACACCGTGGTAAACGCCCTCCCGAAGGTTAAGCTATCTACTTCTGGTGCAGCCCACTCCCATGGTGTGACGGGCGGTGTGTACAAGGCCCGGGAACGTATTCACCGCAGCATTCTGATCTGCGATTACTAGCGATTCCGACTTCACGGAGTCGAGTTGCAGACTCCGATCCGGACTACGACGCGCTTTATGAGATCCGCTCACTGTCGCCAGCTTGCATCCCTCTGTACGCGCCATTGTAGCACGTGTGTAGCCCTACTCGTAAGGGCCATGATGACTTGACGTCGTCCCCACCTTCCTCCGGTTTATCACCGGCAGTCTCCTTTGAGTTCCCGCCATTACGCGCTGGCAACAAAGGACAAGGGTTGCGCTCGTTGCGGGACTTAACCCAACATTTCACAACACGAGCTGACGACAGCCATGCAGCACCTGTCTCAGAGTTCCCGAAGGCACCAATCCATCTCTGGAAAGTTCTCTGGATGTCAAGAGTAGGTAAGGTTCTTCGCGTTGCATCGAATTAAACCACATGCTCCACCGCTTGTGCGGGCCCCCGTCAATTCATTTGAGTTTTAACCTTGCGGCCGTACTCCCCAGGCGGTCAACTTAACGCGTTAGCTCCGGAGTCCACGTTTCAAGAACACAAACTCCAAGTTGACATCGTTTACGGCGTGGACTACCAGGGTATCTAATCCTGTTTGCTCCCCACGCTTTCGCACCTGAGCGTCAGTCTTTGGCCAGGGGGTCGCCTTCGCCACTGATGTTCCTTCCGATCTCTACGCATTTCACCGCTACACCGGAAATTCCACCCCCCTCTCCAAGACTCTAGTTAGCCAGTCTTAAATGCAATTCCCAGGTTAAGCCCGGGGCTTTCACATCTAACTTAACTAACCGCCTGCGTGCGCTTTACGCCCAGTAATTCCGATTAACGCTTGCACCCTCCGTATTACCGCGGCTGCTGGCACGGAGTTAGCCGGTGCTTCTTCTGCGAGTAACGTCACAGGAACCAGGTATTAACTAGCACCCTTTCCTCCTCGCTGAAAGTGCTTTACAACCCGAAGGCCTTCTTCACACACGCGGCATGGCTGGATCAGGCTTGCGCCCATTGTCCAATATTCCCCACTGCTGCCTCCCGTAGGAGTCTGGGCCGTGTCTCAGTCCCAGTGTGGCTGATCATCCTCTCAGACCAGCTAGGGATCGTCGCCTTGGTGAGCCGTTACCTCACCAACTAGCTAATCCCACGTAGGCGCATCCGATAGCAAGAGGCCCGAAGGTCCCCCTCTTTGGTCCGTAGACATCATGCGGTATTAGCCATCGTTTCCAATGGTTATCCCCCACTATCGGGCAGCTCCCTACGCATTACTCACCCGTCCGCCGCTCTCAAGGGAAGCAAGCTCCCCTCTACCGCTCGACTTGCATGTGTTAAGCCTGCCGCCAGCGTTCAATCTGAGCCATGATCAAACTCTTCAATTAAAAGCGTTTGATGCTCAATGAATTGCTGAAGTGTTGAACACTCAACTTCATCGAGTAAATCTCAATATTTCGAGAACTTACCCTCTGCGAGTGCCCACACAGATTACTTGGATTCTATTGTTAAAGAGCGTCGCTCTGCTCGAGCGAGGAGGTGTATCTTACACCCCTGAGATTCGATGTCAATACCTGAATCTCAAAAAAACTTAAGTTAACACGTTGTTATCTCTCAAGTTTTTTACCTTTGGGATTCGGCTTTCTTCGCTGACGTCCCGCTGGTGGAGTGGCATTATAGGGAGCGCGCGCGGCGCTGCAAGGGCTATTTGAAAGTTTTCTTTCAACCGCTGCTTTATTGAACGAAGCACCGCAAAATCGTCGTTATTTCCATCAAAGAAGGGGCCTTTATGAGCCTGGAAGCCTACAAGGGCATAGTGCCCAGCCTGTCTGAAGGCGTTTTTGTCCACGAAAGTGCCGTACTGGTGGGCGACATCCATATAGGAAAGGACAGTTCCATCTGGCCATTGGTGGCCGGCCGGGGCGACGTCAACCATATCCACATCGGTGAACGCTCCAATGTGCAGGACGGCTCAGTGCTGCATGTGACCCGTAAACATAAGGAAGTGCCGGAAGGTTATCCCCTCATCATCGGAGACGATGTCACTGTCGGGCATAAGTGCATGCTGCACGGCTGCCAGCTCGGCAACCGCATACTGGTGGGCATGGGTGCCATCGTCATGGACGGTGTCGTGGTAGAAGATGATGTGATCATCGGCGCCGGCAGCCTGGTACCGCCAGGCAAGCGCCTGGCGTCCGGCTATCTCTATGTGGGCTCACCGGTAAAACAAGCCAGGCCGCTGAACGAGGGGGAGCGCACTTTCCTGGCTGTCTCCGCCGACAACTATGTGCGCCTCAAGGATGAGTACCTCGGTTAATCGAAGTGCAGTTCGCCCTGGACGTCCAGGGCCTCTGCGCCTATGGCCTCTTCTATGACTTCTTCCATGCGCAGTTGCTCGCGGTTGATGAGGTCTTCCGCTTGGGCAACCACCAGTTGGCTTTCATCAAACCAGCTGGGGTGGAAGTAACAGGGCACCCGCCAGCCGTTGATGGTGACATCCAGGCGAATGGCGCCACTGGCTTCGTCGAAGACGGCAGACTCCAGGAACTGGATGGACTGGTTCATAGGCTCTCCTTCATTTCTGCCAGCACTTGTTGCCAGTCTGGGCGAACCCCGCGCCATTGATAGAAGCTCTCGGCTCCCTGGGCTACCAGCATGCCAAGACCATCGGCGCTGGCCTTGGCCCCCTGTGCCCTGGCCCAGTGCTCAAAGGCAGTGCCGCCTTTGCGGTACACCAAATCATAGGCCAGGCTGGCGCCCATCATGGCATCGGCAGGGACAGCTGGCACTTCGTCATGGAGGGAACTGGAGGTGGCGTTGATGACCAGGTCAAAATGTTGGCCAGCCAAGCCAGCATAAGAAGAAGCCTGAATGGGGAACTGTTCTGCCAGGCGCCGCGCCTTGTCAAAGGTGCGATTGGCCAAGATCAGCCTGGCCGGCTGCCTTTCTAGCAAAGGCCCCAAGATGCCGCGGCTGGCCCCACCCGCACCCAGTACCAGTACCCTCTTACCCTTGGGGTCGGCGCCCAGGCGCAGCAGATCCGCGACCAAACCTACGCCATCGGTGTTGTCCCCCAGCCAAGTGCCGTCAGCCCGGCGAATCAAGGTGTTGACCGCCCCTGCCTGGCGGGCCCTGGCCGTCAGGCCATCCGCCAGCGCAAAGGCCTCCTCCTTGAAGGGCACTGTGACGTTGGCCCCTTTGAGGCCTGCCGCCGCCAGCGCCGTCAGGGTCTGACCGAAGCCGTCCAGGGGTGCCAGGGTACGGTCATACTTGATATGCTGCCCGGCCAGTTCAGCAAACCTGGCCTGCATCCAAGGGGAGCGGCTGTGCTCCACCGGGTTGCCGATCACTGTGTAGAGGTCCATTGCTAAGCATGTTCAAGTGGTTGAAACGCAAGATGAGCATACCAGAACATCCGACGCCGGAGCGTACCCCTTACCAGATGCTGGGGGGCGAAGCGGCGGTGCGCCGCCTGGCCAACCGCTTTTACGACATCATGGAAACGGATCCAGTAGCCACCGAGCTGCTGGCCATCCACCCCCAGCCGCTGGATGCCATACGCCAGAAGTTCTTCGAGTTTCTGTCCGGCTGGCTGGGCGGCCCTGCCCTCTTCGAAGAAAAATACGGCCACCCCAGGCTGCGGGCACGGCACCTGCCTTTCACCGTCAACCAGCAACTGCGCGATCAATGGATGCACTGCATGGACAAGGCCATGGCAGAGGTGGTGGAGAACCCTCAGTTGCGTGAAGCTCTACACAACGCCCTCGCCCCTCTGGCAACCCACATGATCAACCAGTAAAGAAGGCGGCCTGGGCCGCCTTCTTTATCTTCTTTATTCCGACAACCAATCGCGGGGGCGCAGGTAGTCCTGCAAGGCCGCCTCTGGACTGCCCGGCGCAGGCTGGTAGCAGTATTCCCAGCGCGCCAAGGGCGGCATGGACATCAGTATGCTCTCGGTGCGGCCGCCGGTTTGTAGGCCGAAGAGGGTCCCCCTGTCCCAAACCAGGTTGAACTCCACGTAGCGGCCACGGCGGTAAAGCTGGAACTGCCGCTCGGCCTCGCCGTAAGGGGTGTCCTTGCGCTTTTCGATGATCGGCAGGTAGGCCTGGCAATAACCCTTGCCCACCGCCTGCATGAAGGCAAAGCAGCGCTCGAAGTCCCATTGGTTGAGGTCGTCAAAGAAGAGCCCCCCTACCCCACGGGTCTCCCCCCTGTGCTTGAGGGAGAAGTAGTCATCACACCAGGCCTTGTACCTGGGGTAGACGGCTTCGCCGAAGGGCGCGCAGAGGTCCTTAGCCACCTGGTGCCAATGCTTGACGTCCTCCAGCACCGGGTAGAAAGGGGTGAGGTCGAAGCCGCCACCGAACCACCAGATAGGCTCCTCTCCTTCCTTCTCGGCGATAAAGAAACGGACATTGGCATGGCTGGTGGGCACATGGGGGTTGTGGGGGTGGATCACCAGGCTGACACCGACGGCGTGGAAGCTGCGTCCCTCAAGCTCTGGCCTGTGGGCCGTTGCCGAGGCCGGCATGTTGTCACCAAAGACGTGGGAGAAATTGACCCCCCCTTGCTCTATGACGGCACCGCCGCTCAGCACCCGGGTGCGGCCACCGCCGCCGCCCGGCCTTTCCCAGCTATCTTCGATGAAACGGGCCTGGCCGTCGGCGGATTCCAGCTGGGCACAGATATCGTCCTGCAAGGCCAGCAGAAAGGCCTTGACCTCTTCCAGTCGCGGATGGCTCATCTCACCCCCTCAGTTGTTCACCTGTGATGGCGTCAAAGATGGAGGTAGGCTTGTCCAGGCCGCCCACTTCACCATCCACCACCAGCACGGCGTCACCAAACTGCTGGCGAACGGCCTCGGCGGTCAGCAGCGGCGGCTCGCCGGCCTTGTTGCAGCTGGTGGAGACCAGGGGCTTGCCGTAGGCGTCACAGAGGCTGCGAACCAGGGGATGATCACTGACGCGCACGGCCAGGCTGTCATGATCGCCCTTGAGCCAGAAAGGCACCTCAGCCTTGGCCGGCATGACCCAGGTCACAGGCCCGGGCCAGCGGGAGAAGACGGCGAAACGGCGGTCCTGGGGAATGTCGTTGTCACGGATAAACCTCAAGGCCTGGGAATAGCTGGCCGCCACCAGGATCAAGCCCTTGGCCGGGTCCCGTTCCTTGAGCGCCAACAGCGCCCGTACCGCCTCCTCATTGTCCGGATCGCAACCAAGGCCAAACACGGCCTCGGTGGGGTAGGCGATAAGGCCGCCGTTTTGCAGGTGTTCGATAACAGCGTCGTACATGGTCAGCATCTGGTTGAATGATGATGCCTCATTCTAACCGCGACTGCGCCGCCGTTGCAGGGCTCAGTTGCTTTCCTCGACGATGTGGCCGCAGCCCTTGGCCGGGCATTGCAGCACGGCTTTGCCTCTAAGCGTCTTCTTCACCATCAACCCCCAGCCGCATTTCGGGCAGGACTGGGCCACGGGCGGGTCGTTCAGCACGTACTTGCAATGGGGGTATTGGTCGCAGCTGTAGAAGGTCTTGCCGAAGCGGTTAACCCGCTCCAAGAGTTCGCCTTTGTGGCAGGAAGGGCAAGGGGTGTCCGTATCCTTCTCGTCCTGATCCTCGGCGATGTAGTGGCAGGCAGGAAAGGCGGTGCAACCGATAAACATGCCGTAACGGCCCTGCTTCACCGCCAGGGGAGCGCCGCATTGTGGGCAGGACGCCTGGTCCAGCACCTTGAGGATGCTGGACTCCTGGCCCTTGAGGGGCTTGCTGTAATCGCAGGCAGGATAAGAGCTGCAGCCGATGAAACTGTGCTTGCCCACATGCCTTATCACCAACTTGCCACCACATTGAGGGCAGGGTCCGGCCACCTGGTCCAAGGCATGGGCCGAGGCGTCGAAGAGACTGTGGTCGATTTTGGACATGCACCACCTTTTAACAATGCCGTGACAAAGGTAAGGTTGAGGCTTGTTTGCCAAGATGCCTGCACAGCCATGCTCGACGCCCCAATACCGCCCCACATTCTAAACCAGATCCTGGCCCAAGCCGATGCTGGGGATACCAAGGCGCGGCAGCAGGCGGCCATGTTGTTGTCCTGCGCCCCTTTCGTGCCAGCTGACCTTCCGGCAGCCAAACGCTACCTGGCCGGGCAACCGATGCCGCCGGCCATCACCCTGAAAGTGGCCTATGGCACCAGCGACTGGGATGACGACAGGCTGTGCCAGGAGCTGCTGGCAAGCCAGAACCCGGAAATGACGCTCTTGGCGGCCTTGGTACTGGATTGCAGGGGGCAGCAAGATGAAGCCAGGACCCTCCTAAAAAGCTTGAACCCGAGTCAACTGCCGTTGCTTGGCTACCTGTTGTCCCATGTCGAGGATGACGCTGAAACCTGGCTGGCCAAGAGCCCGGCCCAGCATCCATTGGTACAAAGGCAGCGAGAGCTGTTGAAGACAGCCTTGCCGCAGCAAGCCGAAACCACTTCCCTGCCGGAAGGCATGTTGTTGTTGCCGGGCTTCATCAGCTCCATGGCCTGCGCCTACCTGCGCTGGACGGCAGCCCCCTGGCTGGCCCCGGCCCAGACCCTGGATCCGACCACTGGCCAACCCCTCAAGCATTTGGTACGCACCAATGGTTCCATGAGCTTCAGCTCAGGACTGGCCTGCCCTTTCGTGATCTGGCTGGAGCGACGTATCGCCACGGCGGTGGACCTGCCTGCCGACAGGCAGGAGAGCACAGGGGTATTGCACTACCAGCCGGGCCAGGCCTTCAAGCCCCACTTCGATGCCTTCGACACCAGCCAGGCTGGCGCCGAGCGGCTGCTGGCCGACGGCGGTCAACGGGCCAAGACGGTGCTGATCTACCTCAACGAGGACTTCACGGGGGGTGAAACGGACTTCCCCCGCCTGGACTTTCGCGTTCGGGGGCGGACGGGTGACCTGTTGGCCTTCGACAACGTCGACGCCGACGGCCAGCGGGAGGCGTTATCCCTTCATCAGGGACTGTCGACCGAAGCCGGTACCAAGTGGCTGCTGTCCAAGTGGATCAGGCAGCAAGCCACCGATCATGGCAGGCGCCTACACGGCTCAGTGTAAGTGCTCGCCCGGCTCTTCAAAGAGCAGGTTTTCCATCTTGGCGTAGGCATTTTCCTGGCCGGGTACGTTGAACAGCACCATCAGCACCACCCACTTGAGATCCTCGAGTGAGATGCTGGACTGTTCCAAGTCCATCAGCCGGTCGATGGCCATTTCCCGGGTTTCACCACTCAGCACCTGGATCTGCTCCAGGAACATCAGGAAACCGCGACACTGGGTGTCCAAGCGCAGCATTTCGTCCTGGGTGTAGACGCGGATGCTGTGCTGGGGAAGATTGACCAGGAAAGGGTGATCGCCGTTTTCTTGCAGTGCGGCCAAACGTTCCAACCAGGCCAGCGCCTTGAAGATCTCTTCATGGCGAAAGCCAGCCCTGGAAAGCTCGTCGGTGAGTTGCTCGTGGTCCATCATGACTTCCACTTCGGAATGGACATAGTTTTCGAACAAATACATGAGGACATCAAACATGCGACTGCCTCCTCTGTCTGACATACCCGCCCGGGACACGGCTCACAAGGCCAAGCATCTCCAGCTCGAGCAAATATGAGAGGACGACATCCACTTCCAACCGGGACCGTTCGACGATCAGGTCCAGCGGGGTGGTGTCATCTCCTACAGTATCCAGAACCGGATGTTCTGGCAACAACTCCACTTCGCTCACCTTCTGGATCGGCCGCTGCGCCCAGCCCTTGAGGGCCAGCAGCAGATCTTCGGGTTCCGTCACCAGGCCAGCGCCCTCCTTGAGCAACTGGTGGCACCCTTGAGCCTGGGGATTGAAAGGCGTTCCCGGTACCGCCAGGACCTCTCGACCGGCATCCGCCGCCAGGCGGGCCGTTATCAGGGACCCGGACTTTAGTCCCGCCTCCACCACCAGGGTCGCCAGAGACAGACCGGCGATGATGCGGTTGCGTTGCGGAAAGAGGGCCGGCAGTGCCGCCGTACCGGGTGGCATCTCGCTGACCAGCGCGCCCTGCGCGGCGATCTGCTCGAAAAGCGCTTGATGGCGCCTGGGGTAACACTGGTCCAGCCCCGTGGCCAAGACGGCGACGGTGGGAGCGCCCACCTTGAGAGCCAACTGGTGAGCCAGGCCGTCTATGCCAAGAGCCATGCCCGAGGTCAGGATCAGGCCGGCGGCCAGCAGCGGTTCCACTAGGCCCAGGGCACTTCGGCCGGCGGGGCTCGGCTTGCGGGTGCCCACCACCGCCAGTTGCGGGCTATCAAGCAGTTCAACCCGGCCCTTTACAAAGAGCCTGACCGGCGGCCAGGGACTCTCGGCCAGCAAGGCCGGATAATCGCTGTCGCCCAAGAACAGCAGCTGTACACCATCTCGCGCCATCCATGTCAGGATGTCGTCCACCCGCTGCCAGTCCAGTTGCCGACGCTTGGCCAGGAAAGCAGGAGGGACGCCGGCATCCAAGAGCTCGGCTTCGGACGCAGAAAGCAAAAACGCCGGTGACCAAGAGGCCAACCGGCGCCAGTTTGCAGCCCGGATGCCGGGCAGCAGGGACAAGGCCAACTGCTGCCTGGCACCGTTCATGGTCACTCCGGGTTGGTGGCCAGATCCATCTCCCGGATCGGCTTCTCAGCCTTGAGGATCAACGCCAGGCTCAGCTTGTCGAAGGTGCGGAACACCATCATCTGGCCTATGGCCTCGCTGGGCTGGGTCACTGTTTCTTCGTCAGAAGAGAACCAGCGGTCGAAGACACTGGCGTCTTCCTCGTACTCGGTCTTGTCTTTGACCAGCACCTTGGCCCCGTCCCGCTTCGCTTCAAGGACCATGCCGGGGTCGATGCCGTCGCGAGCCCCCTTGTCGAGGACCACCACGTCGTACTTGCCCAAGGCCCTGGTCTTGCGGGAAGAGTCGATGATACGGGCTTCCACCAGGGCACCTGGAGCATGAGGCTGGAAGTAGACCGGCAGGCTGTGATCGTCCAAGGGCAGCAGGTAATCGCCCTGGCTTATCTCACGCTCCACCTGCTCCACCTTCAAGGAAGCCAACTGGAAGCTCTGGGCATCTTCGTCGTCGCTGACCTTAAGGGTACGGACATCCATGGCCTTGACCACGGACACCAGTATCGCTTCGGTACCCAGGTCCTCGCCGGTCTTGGGATCGACGTAGCTGTTGCCCTTACGATAGACGCCATAGAGGCGGCCTTCGTCAATCTTGTCGCCCTTGGCGTACATCTCCATGCTGTCGGTCAGGCGCTTGGTACGGTCAGCACCACCTGTCACCCTGGGAGCCCCTTTCAGCAGGTCGTCGTCCACTATCTGCTGGTGGGTCAGGAAGGTACGGATCTGGTTTGTAGGCAGGGTGGGAATGGCCTTGTCCTTCTCTATCACCCGAGCGGTGGGCGACAGCTTGACCATGGGCTTGCGTACCAGTTGCGGCACACCATCGATGATCACCAGGCTCAGCTTATCGCCCGGGTAAATAAGGTGGGGGTTGTCCACCTGCTCGTTGGATTGCCAGAGTTTTGGCCAGAGCCAGGGGTTTTTCAGGTACTTGGCGGAGATGTCCCAGAGGGTATCCCCCTTCTTCACCACATAGGTCTTGGGAAAGTCATTCTTGAGTTGCAATTCGTCGGCGAAGGCAAGCCAGGCAACGGCCGCCGCAGCCAGTGCAAGCAGGATTTTTTTCATTTTTTTCGTCCTTTTACCAGCCCCTCGCTGGCAGCTGAGAACCTTGGTTGATTATTATGGCTGTCATTGCCAGGTTCAAATGGCTAAAATTACAGCATATCTATCTGGCTTCACACTCATATTAGCGCAGTAATCAGAAACTTATGGCAGTTCTTAACGTTTTGCACTACCCGGATGAGCGTCTTCGCACTGTGGCTAAACCGGTCGCCGAGGTCAATGATGCCATCCGCGAACTGGTCAGTGACATGTTCGACACCATGTATGACGAAAACGGTGTAGGCCTGGCCGCGACCCAGGTCAACGTCCATCTGCAGGTGGTGGTAATGGACGTTTCCGAAGAACGCAATGAGCGCCGCGTCTTCATCAATCCCCAGATCATATCCAAAGATGGCCAAGCCATGGGTGACGAGGGCTGCCTGTCCGTGCCCGGCAACTATGCCGAAGTGGAAAGGGCCGAGCACGTGGTGGTGAAGGCCCTGGACGAAAACGGCCAGGAGTTCACTCTGGAAGCCGAAGGCCTGCTGGCCGTCTGTGTCCAGCACGAGCTTGACCACCTCAAAGGCAAACTCTTCATCGACTACCTGTCTCCGCTCAAGCGCGAACGTATCCGCAAGAAGCTGGAGAAGGAAGCCCGCCAAGTAGCCCGTCAATCCATCAACGCCTGAGGGGCTCCCTTGGAAAAATTGCGCATCGTCTTCGCGGGCACGCCGGATTTCGCGGCCCGCCATTTGGCATCCCTGCTGGACAGCCAGCATCAAGTAGTGGCCGTCTTCACTCAACCCGACAGGCCGGCAGGCCGCGGCAAGAAGCTGACCCCCAGCCCAGTCAAGGTTCTGGCCGAGCAGCACAACATTCCCGTGCATCAACCCCAGAGCCTGAAAAAACCGGAAGGGCAGCTGGAGCTGGCCCAGTACCAGGCCGACGTCATGGTGGTGGTGGCCTACGGCCTGATCCTGCCCCAAGCGGTGCTGGACATGCCGCGCCTCGGCTGCCTCAATGTCCATGGCTCACTGCTGCCGCGTTGGCGCGGCGCCGCCCCCATCCAAAGGGCCATCTGGGCCGGCGACCTTGAGACAGGCGTCACCATAATGCAGATGGACAAGGGCCTGGATACCGGCGCCATGCTGGCCAAGGCCAGCCTGCCAATCACCGCCACCGACACTTCAGCCAGCCTCTACGACAAGCTGGCCGAGCTGGGCCCCAAGGCCCTGCTGGAGACCCTGGACCAGCTGGAAGGCCTCAAGGCCGAGCCCCAGGACGACAGTCAGGCCAACTATGCCGAGAAGCTCAGCAAGGAAGAGGCCCAGATCGACTGGCACCAGGGTGCCGCCTTCATCGAACGCAGCGTAAGGGCCTTCAACCCCTGGCCGGTCAGCCACTTCCAGTACCAGGATCAGTCCATCAAGGTATGGCAAGCCCAGGTACTGGACCAACAAAGCGACAAGGCCCCGGGCACTGTGCTGGCTGCCAGCAAGGCCGGCATCGATGTGGCAACGGGTGATGGCGTGCTGCGTATCACCCAACTGCAACTGCCGAACAAGAAGGCCATGGCCGCCGCCGATGTGCTCAACGCCCGCCAGGACTGGTTCCAAGCCGGAACAGTGCTGTCATGAGCGCCAAACTCCGCGCCCAGGGGGCCAGAGTGCTGGCCGCCGTGCTGGACGAGGGCCGCTCCCTGTCTGAGGCCCTGCCCCAGGCACAAAGCCAGTTGGCCAACCCCAAGGACAAGGCCCTGTTGCAGGCCCTCTGCTTTGGTACCCTTCGTCAGTACCGGCTGCTGGATGCCGCCCTCGGCAAGCTGATGGACAAACCCCTCAAGGGCAAGACCCGCATCCTGCACCAATTGCTGGTGCTGGGTCTCTACCAGCTGTTCTTCAGCCGCATCCCTGCCCACGCCGCCGTCGGCGAGACCGTTTCCGCCGCGCCGCTGCTGGGCCAGGCCAAGCTCAAGGGCCTGGTCAACGGTGTACTGCGCAACGCTGAACGCCAGGGTCAGACCCTGCTGGACGAGGCTGCCCGCAACAAGGCCGTGGCCAGCCTCCATCCGGACTGGCTGCTGGGCCGGCTGCGCAAGGCCTACCCCGACAGCTGGCAGGCCATCATCGACGCCAACAACAACCAGGCACCGCTCTGGCTGCGCTGTAACCAACGCAAGACCCAACGTGACCCATACCTGGCCAGGCTCAATGAAGCCGGGATTGAGACTGTAAGCGAAGACTCACTCCAAAATGCCTTTTACCTTGCAGAGGCCCAGGACGTCACTGCCCTGCCCGGCTTCAAGGATGGCGAAGTGAGCGTCCAGGACGGTGCCGCCCAACATGCCGCCGAGCTGCTGGCGCCCCAGGATGGGGAACGCATCCTCGACGCCTGCGCCGCCCCCGGCGGCAAGACGGCCCACCTGCTGGAACTGGCCGACGTGAAGGTCACTGCCCTTGATGTCAGCGAAAGCCGGCTGGTGCGGGTCCGCGAGAACTTGGACCGCCTGGGCTTCGAAGCCCGTCTGGTAACGGCCGACGCCAGCCAACAGGATTGGTGGGACGGCCAAGCCTTCGACCGTATCCTGCTGGACGCCCCCTGCTCCGCCACCGGCGTCATCCGCCGCCACCCGGACATCCGCTGGCTGCGCCGCGATAACGACATCAGGGAACTGGCGACCCTGCAGGCGCGTATTCTGGATAACTGCTGGACCATGCTGAAGCCGGGCGGCACCCTGCTCTACGCCACCTGCTCAGTGCTGCCGGAAGAAAACCGGGAGCAGATCAAAGCCTTCCTGGCCCGCACCCCGGACGCCCAGCTCCAGCCCATCCATGAGGGCGAAAGCGAGACGGCACCCGGCTGGCAACTGTTGCCAGGCGAGAGACAGATGGATGGCTTCTTCTATGCAAGGGTGCTAAAAAAGCCCTAGTCCAACCATATAAGCCCTTTTGAAACGGGAATTTGGGCATGAAAATCATCATTCTGGGTGCCGGCCAGGTTGGCGGCACCCTGGTGGAAAACCTGGTAGGCGAACAAAACGACATCACTTTGGTGGAACAGAACCTGGACAGGCTGCGTGAATTGCAGGACAGGTTCGATATCCAGGTGATCCACGGCCATGCCGCCCACCCCGAGACATTGAGGCGGGCCGGTGCCGAAGACGCCGACATGCTGATCGCCGTCACCAACAGTGACGAGACCAACATGATCGCCTGCCAGGTGGCCTACAGCCTCTTCCACACCCCCACCAAGATCGCCCGCATCCGCGCCGACCAGTACCTCAAGTACAAGGGCGACCTGTTCGGCGACAATGCCATTCCCGTCGACCACATCATCTCCCCCGAGTCCCTGGTCACCAACTACATCCGCCGCCTGGTGGACTACCCCGGCGCCTTGCAGGTACTGGACTTTGCCGACGGCAAAGTAGGATTGGTGGCGGTCAAGGCCTATTACGGCGGCCCCCTGGTGGGCAACGCCCTGTCCACCCTGCGCGAGCACATGCCCAACGTGGACACCCGGGTGGCGGCCATCTTCCGCCAGGGCCGGGCCATCAAACCCCAGGGCACCACTGTCATCGAGGCGGACGACGAGGTCTTCTTCATCGCCGCCTCCGGCCATATCCGCGCCGTGATGAGCGAGCTGCAGCGCCTGGAACAACCCTACCGCAAGGTGATGATCGCAGGCGGCGGCAACATAGGGGCCGGCCTCGCCAAACAGCTGGAGAAGAAATACGCCGTCAAGCTCATCGAGCGCAGCCCGGCCCGGGCGGCCTACCTGTCCGAGAAGCTCAGCAACACCATCGTCTTTACCGGTGACGCCTCCGACCAGGAGCTGCTCCAGGAAGAGCATATCGACCAGACCGACGTCTTCATCGCCGTCACCAACGACGACGAGGTGAACATCATGTCGGCCATGCTGGCCAAGCAGCTGGGCGCCCACAAGGTGATGGTGCTGATCCAGCGCAGCGCCTACGTGGACCTGGTGCAGGGCGGCACCATCGACATCGCCATATCGCCCCAGACCGCCACCATATCGGCGCTGCTGACCCATATCCGCCGCGCCGACATCGTCAACGTCTACAGCCTGCGCCGCGGCGCCGCCGAGGCCATCGAAGCAGTGGCCCACGGTGACGCCGGCACCTCCCACGTGGTGGGCCGGGCCGTGGCCGACATCAAGCTGCCCCCCGGGGCCAGCATCGGCGCCATAGTTCGGGGGGAAGAGGTGCTGATCGCCCACGACAGGACAGTGATAGAGAGCGGCGACCATGTGATCCTGTTCCTGGTGAACAAGCAGCACATCACCGCCGTCGAGAAGCTCTTCCAACCCAGCGCCCTCTTCTTCTAGGCCCGCCATGTTCAACTACAAACCCGTGCTCTTCATCATCGGTGTCTTCCTGAACGTACTGGCGGTGATGATGCTGCTGCCCACGGCCCTGGCCTTCTGGGACGGTGAGCACGGCACCATGCAGTTCCTGGAGTCGGCCATCATCACCTATGCCGCTGCCTTGATTTGCATGGCAAAAGGCAGCAAGGAAATAGGCCGCTTCAAGGTGCGGGACATGTTCCTGCTCACCTCCATGACCTGGCTGCTGGTGTCCGGCTTCTCGGCCCTACCCCTGGTGTTCGTGGAGCACATTACCTACACCGACGCCTTCTTCGAGACCATGTCCGGCATCACCACCACCGGCTCGACCGTGCTGTCGGGGCTGGACACCATGGCCCGCTCCATCCTCTTGTGGAGGTC
Organism: Gallaecimonas kandeliae; assembly: GCF_030450055.1. Lineage (NCBI taxonomy): Bacteria > Pseudomonadati > Pseudomonadota > Gammaproteobacteria > Enterobacterales > Gallaecimonadaceae > Gallaecimonas > Gallaecimonas kandeliae. The sequence continues at coordinate 18,367 of NZ_CP118480.1, read as the reverse complement.
CCTGCTGCAATGGCTGGGGGGGGTAGGCTTCATCGTCATGGGGGTAGCGGTACTGCCCTTCCTGGGGGTGGGCGGCATGCGGCTGTTCCGCACCGAGTCCTCGGAGTGGAGCGACAAGAGCGCGCCCCGTACCGCCACCCTGGCCAGGGATATCCTTTGGGTCTACCTGACCCTGACCGGCCTCTGCCTGCTCTGCTACTGGCTGTCCGGCATGACTTGGTTCGAGGCCATCAACCACGCCATGACCACCGTCTCCACCGGCGGTTACTCCACCTCAGACGCCTCCATGGCCCATTTCGGCCCGGCCAGCCACTGGGTGGGTACCTTCTTCATGATGGCGGGGGGCATGCCCTTCCTGCTGCTGGTGAACGCGGTGCGTAAGAACCAGTGGAACCTGTGGCGTGACGAGCAGTTCAGGGGCTACGTGGTTTTCCTGACCACGGTGTCGGTGATCCTGGCCATCTGGCTGAGCCTGAGATCCGGGCAGCCCTTCCTGGACGCCCTGCGGATGTCGGCCTTCAACGTGGTATCTGTGGTGACCACCACCGGCTACGCCCTCACCGACTACAGCCTCTGGGGCCCCTTCGCGGTCACGGCCTTCCTGCTGCTGATGTTCGTTGGGGGCTGCTCCGGCTCCACCGCCGGCGGCATCAAGATCTTCCGCTTCCAGTTGGCGGCGGGCATGCTGCACCTGCAGCTCAAGCAGCTGATCCACCCCAATGCGGTCTTCGTGCAGAACTACAACCGCAGGCCTGTGGCGGACGACATCATCCGCTCCCTGGTAGCCTTCTCCCTGGCCTTCTTCCTGACGGTGGCGCTGATCACCCTGGGCCTGGGCCTGATGGACCTGGACCTGGTGACCTCCTTTACCGCCTCCATCACGGCGGTGACCAACGTGGGCCCGGGTCTTGGCAGCATAGTGGGCCCGGCCGGCAACTTCGAGAGCCTGCCGGACGGCGCCAAATGGCTGTTGTCTTTGGGGATGCTGCTGGGCCGCCTGGAGATCCTGACGGTGGTAACGGTACTTACGCCGTCCTTCTGGCGCCAATGAGGGCTTTGGCAAAGGCCCTGACGGCAGCCCAGTCGGTCAGGTCGACGTTCTGGCGGGTGTCGGTGGGGCCCTTGGTGAGCCACATGATGAAGCGGATCATGGTCTTGTCGAAAAGGCCGTACCTGTCCCATTTGAGAGCCCCTGCAAAGACCGCCAAGCGCTGCGGGTGCCAGGGGCTCTTCTCCAGGAATTTTTGCATATAGCGGGACCCTTCAGGGGTGTCCTTACCCGCCTTCCTGGCCGTCATGTTGACGCTGAAAAAGGCGTTGGGCCTGGCAGTCAGTTCCACCACCTGGGCCTTGACGAAGTCATAGAGCCCGGGCCGGTGATCGCCGTAGCGCACGGCACCGCCCACCACCACCTGGTCTATCCCTTCCCACTCGGGCTCGGCATTGCGTTCTATGTCGCAGAACCGTACCTGGTAGCCGGCCTCGTGCAACTCCTCGGCGATGGCCTGCATGATGGCGCGGGTCTGGCCGTCCACGGACGAATAGGCCAGGAGGAAAGTCTGTTGGCTCATTGGGTTTCCTTTCAGGAGAGCGCCTTGGCGCACAGGAGATCCTTTTGCAGACCTGCCCAGGCCAGGAAGCGCCCTAGGCCCTGCTCCGGGATCTGCACCCGCATTTGTACCTGCTGTTGGAAGCATTCTTCAAGCACCTGGCCGTCACAAATGCCTAATTGGTAACGCAGATCCGCCGTCAGGCTGTACGGCAGCGTGAGATCCAGGGCCTGGTAGGACAGCATCAGGCGGGTTTCCAACTGCTTGAGAGCGACACCCACACCGCCGCCGTAGGCCCGCACCAGGCCACCTGTTCCCAGCTTGACGCCACCGTAGTAACGCACCACCACGGCGCTGATCTCCCCCAGGCCAGATCCCAACAACTGCGCCAGCATGGGCTTGCCGGCGGTACCGGCCGGCTCGCCGTCATCGCTCATGGCATATTGCTGGCCGTCCTGGGGCTTGCCCGCCACGGCGGCAAAACACCAGTGGCGGGCATTGGGATGCAGGTCGCGGCACTGCTGCCAGAAGGCACGGGCAGCCCCCAGCCCAGGGGTATGGGCCAGCAAGGTAATGAAGCGGCTTTTCCTGATGGTCTCTTCGACCACCAGGTTATGGGCAGGAATGGGGTAGGACATGGAGGTAAGGCGGGGTTCCACGTGGAACCCCGCCTGGAGATCACTCGAGGCCGAGCTTGCGGGTCATGTTCTCGACGCCGTCGGCATGGACTATTACGTCGTCCTCGATGCGGATGCCGCCGAAGGGCTTGAGGGTTTCCACCTTGTCCCAGTTCACCAGGTCAGCGTGGTCACCGGCCTTGACGTCGGCCAGCAGGCTGTCGATGAAGTAGAGGCCAGGCTCTATGGTCAGCACGTTGCCCGCTTCCACCACCCTGGTGGTACGCAGGAAAGGATGCTGGGCAGGGGCCGGCTCCCGGTCACCATAATCGTTGGCCATGAAGCCGCCCATGTCATGCACCTGCAGGCCGAGATGGTGGCCCAGGCCATGAGGGAAGAAGGCACGGTTGACGCCGGTGGCCAGGGCGGTTTCACCGTCGCAGCGGATGATGCCGAAGTCCTTGAGGATCTTGGCGATGCCGAGGTGGCACTGGTGGTGCAGTTCGGCGTACTTGAGGCCGGGCTTGAGGCCGGCCACCAGTTCCCGCTCCAGCCCGTCCATGGCCTTGACCAGGTCGGCGAACTCACCGGGGGCCCTGGCGTAGGTGCGGGTGATGTCGGCGGCATAGCCGTTGAAGCTGGCGCCGGCATCGATCAGGAAGCTGCGCTGCTCGGCAGGCACGGTGCGTTCGAAATGCATGTAGTGGAGGATGGCGGCATTGCGGTTGAGGGCCACTATGTTGCCGTAGGGCATGTCGTTGTCGCCCTGCTCCGTGGCACTCAGGTAGGCCTGGTTGATGGCGAACTCGCTCTTGCCGGTAAAGAAGGCCTCCTTGGCGGCCAGGTGGCCCTTGACGGCGATGGCGTTGGCCTTGCGCATACAAGCCAGTTCCCACTCGGTCTTGTAGGCCCTGTGGTAATGCAGGTAGTTGAGCACGGGGGTGGGGTTGCAGTCGCCAAAGCCCAGGCGCTTGGCATAGTCCAGGTGTTCACCCAGGTAGGCGACCCTGGCCTTGTCCTGCGGCAGGGCGGCAGCGGCCGCTTCCGGCGAGTCGATCAGCACTATGTCGAAATGCTCGGCCCAGTAATCGCTGGGGACATCAGCCACCTTGTGCCAGAAATCCACGGGACGGAAGAACAGCAGCTTGGGCTTATCCTCGCCGTTGACGATCACCCAGCAGTGGGGGTTGTCGATGACAGGCACCCAATGCTTGAAGTGGGGATTGGGCTTGAACGGATAGTGCATGTCGTCCAGGAACACGTCCAGCTGCTGACCGCCGTGAATGGCCAGGGCCTGGTAGCCGGTACGGGCGAGCACCGCTTGGGTGCGCTTTTGCAATTCGGCTATGTGGTCGGGGTAAAGGCGTGCCAGATGTTCCATACTGTTCACCGTCAATCTGCTGAGAAAGACGCCATCCTATCATCGCCGGCCTGTCGGGCCCAAGGCGGCCCACCGACCAGGTCCCAACGCTGGACGCACCGCCACTTCAAACAATCAAATCAAACGGCCGTTTGAAAATGTTATTGCATTCCGTGCATTTTGCTACCATGATGCTGTAGCTGGTTTGACCACCTATGCCAAGAGGCACAAAGGGAGAACGCCAAATGCTTTACCAAGGTGACAACCTCAAGGTGGCGCTGGAGTCTGACGGCATCGCCGTATTGACCTTCGACGCTCCGGGTTCCGTAAACAAATTCGACCGCCAGACCCTGTCCGAGCTGGACGCGGCCCTGGACGTCATCCAAGGCAACCAGGACATCAAGGCCCTGGTACTGGCCTCCGGCAAAGATACTTTCATCGTCGGCGCCGACATCACCGAATTCCTCGAGACCTTCAAGCTGCCCGAGCCCGATCTGCTGGCCTGGGTCCAGAAGGCCAATGCCATCTTCAACAAGCTCGAAGATCTGCCCTTCCCCAGCATCTCCGCCGTGAGGGGCTTTGCCCTGGGCGGCGGCTGCGAGTGCATCCTGGCTACCGACCTGCGCGTCGCCGACAGCACCGCCAAGGTAGGCCTGCCGGAAGTGAAACTGGGCCTTATTCCCGGCTTCGGCGGCACAGTGCGCCTGCCCCGCGTTGTCGGTGCCGACAACGCCATGGAATTGATCACCACCGGCAAGGACAACCGCGCCGACGCCGCCCTGAAACTGGGCCTGGTGGACGCCGTTGTCGCCCCCGAGAAGCTGCATGACGCCGCCATCACCATGGCCAAGAGCGCCATCGGCGGCAAGCTGGACTGGCAAGGCCGCCGCGAGGCCAAGAAGTCCGCCCTCAAGCTGGACAAGCTGGAAGCGGCCATGAGCTTCAGCACCGCCACCGGCATGGTGGCTGCCCAGGCCGGCAAGCACTACCCGGCCCCCATGACCGCCGTCAAAGGTATCGAAGCTGCAGCCCGCATGGGCCGCGACGAGGCCCTGGCCATCGAGAACCAAGGCTTCGTGAAACTGGCCAAGACAGAGGTAGCCACCGCCCTGATCGGTATCTTCCTCAACGACCAGTTCATCAAGGGCAAGGCCAAGAAGGCCGGCAAAGCCGCCCACGCCGTCGACAAGGCCGCCGTGCTGGGCGCCGGCATCATGGGTGGCGGTATCGCTTACCAGTCCGCCTCCACCGGCACCCCCATCATCATGAAGGACATCAACGACAAAGCCCTGCACCTGGGCTTGTCCGAGGCGTCCAAGCTGCTGGGCAAGCAGCTCGAGCGCGGCCGTATCAACGGCGCCAAGATGGCCGGTGTGCTCAACAACATAGTGCCCAGCCTGAGCTACGACAGCGTCAAGGACGTGAACATCGTCGTTGAAGCCGTGGTGGAAAACCCCAAGGTCAAAGCCAGTGTGCTGGCCGAGGTCGAAGGCGTGGTGGGCGACAACGCCGTCATCACTTCCAACACCTCCACCATCTCCATCAACCAGTTGGCCAAGAGCCTGAAGAAGCCCGAGCGCTTCTGTGGCATGCACTTCTTCAACCCCGTGCACCGCATGCCGCTGGTGGAAGTCATTCGTGGCGAGAACACCTCCGACGAAACCGTAGCTACCGTAGTGGCCTACGCCGCCAAGATGGGCAAGTCCCCCATCGTCGTCAACGACTGCCCCGGCTTCTTCGTCAACCGCGTGCTTTTCCCCTACTTCGCCGGCTTCAGCCTGCTGGTACGTGACGGCGCCGACTTCCAGGCCGTAGACAAGGTCATGGAGAAGCAGTTCGGTTGGCCCATGGGCCCGGCCTACCTGCTGGACGTGGTGGGTATCGACACCGGCCACCATGCCCAGGCGGTGATGGCCGAAGGCTTCCCGACCCGCATGAGCAAGACCGAGAAAGACGCCATCGACGTCATGTTCGAGAACCAGCGTTTCGGCCAGAAGAACGGCAAAGGCTTCTACGTCTACACCGAAGACAAGCGCGGCAAGCCCAAGAAAGAAGCCAGCGCCGAGAGCTATGAGCTGCTCAAGGCAGTAGTGAAGGCCCAAGGCGAGTTCAGCCCGGACGAGATCATCAACCGCACCATGCTGCCGATGATCATCGAAACCGTGCGCTGCCTGGAAGAAGGCATCATCAATAGCCCGGCCGAAGCCGACATGGGCCTGGTCTATGGCCTGGGCTTCCCTCCCTTCCGTGGTGGTGTTTTCCGCTACATCGACACCGTCGGCCTCGACAAGATAGTGGCCCTGGCCGACCAGTACGCCCACCTCGGTGAGCTCTACCAGGTCACCGCCACCATGCGTGACATGGCGGCCAGCGGCAAAACCTATTACGGCCAATAAGGACGGAGAACGAACATGATTAAAGAAGCTGTCATCGTCGACTGCATCCGCACCCCCATGGGCCGTTCCAAGGGCGGCGTGTTCCGCAACGTCCGCGCCGAAGAGCTTTCTGCCCACCTGATGAAGGGCCTGCTGGCGCGCAACAGCGCCGTCAACCCGGCCGAGATCGAAGACGTGATCTGGGGCTGCGTGCAGCAGACCCTGGAGCAGGGCTTCAACATCGCCCGTAACGCCTCCCTGCTGGCCGGCCTGCCCAAGACGGTCGCCGCCACCACCATCAACCGCCTGTGCGGCTCCTCCATGGACGCCCTGCACCACGCCGCCCGTGCCATCATGGTCGGCCAGGGCGACATCTTCATCATCGGCGGTGTCGAGCACATGGGCCACGTGCCCATGAGCCACGGCGTGGACTTCCACCCCGGCCTCTCCAAGAACGTGGCCAAGGCCGCCGGCATGATGGGCCTGACCGCCGAGATGCTGGCCCGCCTGCACGGCATCACCCGTGAGCAGCAGGACGCTTTCGGCGCCCGTTCCCACCAGCGCGCCTGGGCCGCCACCCAGGAAGGCCGCTTCAAGAACGAAATACTGCCGACCCTGGGCCACAACGCCGACGGCGTGCTGGAACTGATCGACTTCGACGAGGTGATCCGTCCCGAGACCACGGTTGAATCCCTGGCCGCCCTGCGCCCCGTGTTTGACCCGGTCAACGGCACCGTCACCGCCGGCACCTCCTCCGCCCTGTCCGACGGCGCCAGCGCCATGCTGGTGATGTCCGCCGGCAAAGCCAAGGAACTTGGCCTCAAGCCCCGCGCCAAGATCCGCTCCATGGCCGTGGCCGGCTGCGATCCGTCCATCATGGGTTACGGCCCTGTGCCCGCCACCCAGAAGGCCCTGAAGCGCGCCGGCCTGACCGTGGGCGACATCGACCTGTTCGAGCTGAACGAGGCCTTCGCCGCCCAGTCCCTGCCCTGCGTGAAGGATCTGGGCCTGGCCGACAAGGTGGACGACAAGGTCAACCTCAACGGCGGCGCCATCGCCCTGGGTCATCCCCTGGGCTGCTCAGGTGCGCGGATCTCCACCACCCTGCTGAACCTCATGGAAGCCAAGGACGCCACCCTGGGCGTGGCCACCATGTGTATCGGCCTGGGCCAGGGTATCGCCACCGTCTTCGAACGCGTCTAAGCCGCGCGATTGGAAAAGCCGGCCCTGGTGGCCGGCTTTTTGTTTTTCAGGTAGAATCCGCACACTTTTTCACCGGAGTTTGCCATGAGCTGTTTTGCCAATCCCGACCACGAACTGGACGTCCTGGGCCTGCGTTGCCCCGAGCCGGTGATGCTGGTACGCGGCAAGATCCGCAAACTGGGTGAAGGGGAAACTCTGCTGGTATTGGCGGATGACCCGGCCACCACCCGCGACATCCCCTCTTTCTGCCGCTTCATGGACCACACCCTGGTCGCCTCGGAAACGGTGCAGGCGCCTTACCGCTACCTTATTCGTAAAGGCCTGTAGAAAAAGCAAGCAATCACTTACTTGCCATCCCTTCTGCCTGGTCAAGAATGCTGCAAACTTGCCGCCAAAGCGCGTTATACTGGCGGTCTTACTCAGGAAATTAGGCTGTTAAAGCCCTCTTAGCGCTAACATCATGCAAAACTACGATCTCAAGACCTTTCAAGGGCTGATCCTCGCCTTGCAGGATTACTGGGCCCGCCAAGGCTGCGCCGTGATCCAGCCCCTGGATATGGAAGTCGGTGCCGGCACCTTCCACCCCATGACCTTCCTGCGCGCCGTGGGCCCCGAGCCCATCTCCAGCGCCTATGTGCAGCCGTCCCGCCGTCCTACCGACGGCCGTTACGGCGAGAACCCCAACCGCCTGCAGCATTACTACCAGTTCCAGGTGATGCTCAAGCCTTCCCCCGACAACATCCAGGAGCTCTACCTGGGTTCCTTGCGGGCACTGGGTATCGACACCCAGGTGCACGATATCCGTTTCGTGGAAGACAACTGGGAGTCCCCCACCCTGGGCGCCTGGGGTCTGGGTTGGGAAGTCTGGCTCAACGGCATGGAAGTGACCCAGTTCACCTACTTCCAACAGGTTGGCGGCCTGGAGTGCAGCCCCGTTACCGGCGAGATCACCTACGGCCTTGAGCGCCTGGCCATGTACATCCAGGGCGTGGATTCCGTCTACGACCTGGTGTGGACCGACGGCCCCCTCGGCCGCATCACTTACGGTGACGTCTTCCACCAGAATGAAGTGGAACAGTCCACCTACAACTTCGAGCACGCCAACGTCGACTTCCTGTTCCAGGTCTTCGACGAGTGCGAACGCCAGTGCCAGGCTCTGCTGGCCCTGGAGAAGCCCCTGCCCCTTCCCGCCTATGAGCAGGTAATGAAAGCCTCCCATGCCTTCAACCTGCTGGATGCCCGCCACGCTATTTCAGTGACCGAGCGTCAGCGTTACATACTGCGGGTGCGCGCCCTGTCCAAGGCCTGCGCCGAGGCTTACTACGCGGCCCGTGAGGCCCTGGGCTTCCCCATGTGCAAGGAGGCAAAATAATGGCTCAAAACCTTCTGATCGAGATCGGCACCGAAGAGCTGCCTCCCAAGGCTCTGCGCAGTCTGGCCGAAGCTTTCGCCGCCAACCTGGATGCCGAACTGACCCAGGCCGAGCTGGCCTTCGACGCCATCCAGTGGCACGCCGCGCCCCGCCGCCTAGCCCTGACCATCAAGGCCCTGGCCGCCCAGCAACCCGATAAGGTGGTTGAAAAGCGCGGCCCTGCCGTGCAGGCCGCCTTCGATGGCGAAGGCAATCCCACCAAGGGCGCCCTGGGTTGGGCCGCCGGTTGCGGTATCGACATCAAAGACGCAGACCGTATGGTTACCGACAAGGGTGAATGGCTGCTGCACAAGGCCCTGGTCAAAGGCCAGCCTGTACAGCAACTGGTGCCCGCCATGGTGGAAGGTGCCCTCAAGAAGCTGCCCATTCCCAAGCCCATGCGCTGGGGCAGCAAACGCACCCAGTTCATCCGCCCCGTGCATACCATCACCGCCCTCTATGGCGAGGAGCTGATCGCCGGCAGCGTGCTGGATATCAACATCGACAGGATAGTGCGCGGCCACCGTTTCATGGGTGAAGCCGAGTTCAGCCTGGCCCATGCCGACCACTACCTGGAAGACCTCAAGGCCAAGGGCAAGGTCCTGGCCGACTTCGAGGCCCGCAAGGCGCAGATCAAGGGTGCCGTCGAGGCCAAGGCCAAGGAACTGGGCGGCAAGGCCGACTTGGAAGATGGCCTGCTGGAAGAAGTGGCGTCCCTGGTGGAATGGCCTGTGGTACTGGTGGCAAGCTTCGAAGAGAAGTTCCTGACCGTGCCCCCCGAGGCCCTGGTCTACACCATGAAGGGCGACCAGAAGTACTTCCCCGTCTACGGCAACGACGGCAAGCTGCTTAACAAGTTCATCTTCGTCGCCAACGTCGAGTCCAAGGACCCGCAGCAGATCATCAGCGGTAACGAGAAGGTGGTTCGCCCCCGACTGGCGGACGCCGAGTTCTTCTTCAACACCGACCGTAAGCAGAAGCTTTCCGACCGCCTGGACAGCCTGAGCACAGTGCTGTTCCAGAAGGAACTGGGCACGCTCCGCGACAAGGTGGAGCGCATCAGCGCCCTGGCCGGCTTCATCGCTGCCGAGCTGGGTGCCAACGTCAGCGAGGCCCAGCGGGCCGGCCTGCTGTCCAAGTGCGACCTCATGACCCAGATGGTCATGGAGTTCACCGACACCCAGGGCACCATGGGCATGCACTATGCGCGCCTTGACGGTGAACCCGAAGCCGTGGCCCAGGCCCTGGAAGACCAGTACCTGCCCCGCTTCGCCGGCGACGCCCTGCCCTCTGCCCCCGTTTCCTGCGCCCTGGCATTGGCCGACAAGCTCGACACCCTGGTGGGTATTTTCGGCATAGGCCAGGCGCCCAAAGGCGACAAGGACCCCTTTGCCCTGCGTCGCGCCGCCCTGGGTGCCCTGCGCATCATCAAGGAAAACGCCCTCAAGCTGGATCTGACCGATCTCATTCGCGAAGCCAAGGCCCTGCTGGGTACCAAAGTCAGCAATGCCAAGGTGGAAGAAGACGTCCTGGAGTTCATGTTGGGCCGCTTCAAGGCCTGGTACCAGGATGAAGGCTTCGGCGGTGACGTGATCAACGCCGTGCTGGCTCGCCGCCCCACCAAGCCGGTGGACTTTGACCAGCGCGTGAAAGCCGTGTCCGCCTTCCGCGCCCTGGACGCCGCCGAGGCCCTGGCTGCCGCCAACAAGCGGGTGGGTAATATCCTGTCCAAAGTCGACGGCGAGCTACCTACAGAGGTTGTCAAAGAACGCCTGGTGGAAGCTGCCGAAGTGGCTCTGTTCGCTGAGGTAAGCCGCCTGGAAGAAGAATTAGCGCCGCTGTTTGCAGCAGGTGACTACACCCCTGCCCTGACCGCCCTGGCCGCCCTGCGCGAGCCGGTGGACGCCTTCTTCGACGGCGTGATGGTGATGGCCGAGGATGCCGCCCTGAAGCAGAACCGCCTGGCTATCCTCAATCGCCTGCGTGGCCTCTTCCTGCAGGTAGCGGATATCTCAGTACTCCAGTAAGCGCAGTGTGAATAGAAAGAGGCGCCTCAGGGCGCCTTTTTTGTTTCACGTGAAACTCATCCTATTCCTCAGGTATCGGGTTTCACGTGAAACAGCACTGTTGTCTCTATTGGGGAAACATCGCTTTTCCCTCGGCCCCCTTACTCAAGATGTCCTAGGTCTTTAGACTGGCTCCATCACCTCGATTCAAGGAAAGACCATGACTGCCAAGCTAATCCCCTCCCTGCTGGCCCTGGGCTTGTCGGCTGGCGCCTGGGCCACGACGCCCATTCCAACCCAGGCCGAGAAGACGGCCTGCTATGCCGTCAGCCATTATGACGATGCCCAGGTGGAACTGCTGGCGGACCTGGTGGCCTACAAGACGGTGCACCAAGACGGCATCGACAACTGGCAGGCTCCCCAGTTCAAGGCACTCAAGGCCAAGCTCAAGGACACGGCCAGCCGCTTCGGCCTGGACTTCAAGGACATGGGCGCCGTGGTCGTCATAGGTCTTGGAGACGGTAAGGAGCGGCTGGGTATCGTCACCCACGGTGACGTCCAGCCGGCTGATGCCAGCAAGTGGACCCAGTCTCCTTTCAGCTTGGACAGCACATCCGAGCCGGGCCGTTTGATCGGTCGTGGCACCGAGGACGACAAGGCCCCCATCGCCACCGCCCTCTACGCCATGAAGGCCATCAAGGACCAGAAACTGCCCTTGAAACGCCGCATCGAGCTGATCGTCTCCCTGACAGAAGAATCCGATTGGGCCCCCTTCGAAGCCGTGCTCAAGGAATGGCAGCCACCGCAGCTCAATGTCGCCATCGACTCCGAATACCCGGTTGTGGTGGCAGAAAAAGGCTGGGGTGGCCTGTGGCTGGGCTTCCAGGGCAAAGAGGCCGCCACGCCATCCACCTTGCCCCGCCTGGTGGATTTCCACGGAGGCGCCTTTGTCAGCCAGGTACCGGAAGACGCCGTTCTGGTCGTAGAGCGTTCGACGCCAGCCCTAGTCGCACGTCTCCGGAAGCGGATGCAAAAGCTGGACGGCAAGGCCCATTTCGACCTCAGCCAGCAAGGCGACAAGCTGATCATCAAGGTCAAGGGCAAAGCCGCACATTCCATGGAACCCGAGCAAGGCGTCAACGCCATAGGCTACGGAGCCCAACTGCTCAAAGGCGAAGAACTGGCTCCCAACGGCCCCCAGGCGGTACTGGACTTCATCAATGACCAGATAGGGTTGGACTACTATGGCCGTCATTTTGGCAAGGTGGCCTACAGCAATGACTTCATGGGACCTCTGACGGTCAACCTCAGCACCCTGGCCGTCAAGGATGGCAAGGCAGAGCTGGCCATCAACCTGAGGGCACCGGCGGGCAAAAGCCCTGAGCAACTGGAGCAGGATATCCGTACCGCCATCGCTGCCTGGGCCAGCAATACAGGTGAGCCTTCCCCCACCGAGAAGTTCAGCCTGACCGCCGCCTATTACCCACAGCAGCCCAAACACGCCGATGTGCTGCTGGACGTGTTCCGCCATTACACCGGCCAGGAACAAGCCAAGGCCGTGAGCATAGGGGGCGGCACCAATGCCAGGTTGCTGCCGGGTGGCATCAACTTCGGCCCCTCCATGCCAGGCGTCGCCTACTCGGGACATTCGGAACACGAGTTCGTCACCCGTGCCCAGATGACCCTCAACCTCAAGATGTACACGGCCATGATGGCCTGGTTGGGTACCCGAGGCTAAAAGCGGATATGAAAAAGGCCAGCATCTGCTGGCCTTTTTTTGTGGGCACTTCCTCGACGTCAGACGTCCAGGTTAGCCACCTTGAGGGCGTTGGTCTCGATGAACTCGCGGCGCGGCTCGACGTGGTCCCCCATCAGGGTGGTGAACAGCTGGTCGGCGGCGACAGCGTCTTCGATCTTCACACGCAGCATGCGACGCACTTCCGGGTCCATGGTGGTTTCCCAAAGCTGGTCCGGGTTCATCTCGCCCAGACCTTTGTAACGCTGCACATAGAGACCACGGCGGCCTTCGTTCATCAGCCAGTTCAGGGCTTGCTCGAAGGTCTTGACCGGCTGCTTACGCTCGCCACGCTGGACGTAGCCCCCCTCTTCGATGAGGTTGTGGATAGCCTCACCCAAGGCCACCAGCTTGCCGTATTCGGCTGACGCGAAGAAGTCGGGCCCGAAGCGATACTCGTGATCCACACCGTGGGTACGGATGGTGAAGCGCGGTATCCAGAGGCTGCGCTCCTGGTCTTCCACCAAGTCGGCCAGGTAAGTGGAGCCGGACAGTTCCTTGCCATTGAGGATGGCGACCAGGGCGGCCAGCCATTGTTCTGCCTTGGCCTTGTCCTTGAGTTCCTCCGCCTTGAGGGCGTCGTGATAGATGAGCTCGCGGGTCACGGCAGTGGGGTACTTACGGGCCAGACGATCGATCATCTTTTCCACATCCCGGAACTGGGTCACCATGTTTTCCAAAGCCAGGCCGGCAATGGCAGGCGCTTCAGCGTTGACGTGCAGCTCGGCGTTTTCCAAGGCGATGGTGGTCAGGTACTGGGTCATGGCCGGATCGTCCTTGATGTACTGCTCCTGCTTACCCTTCTTGACCTTGTACAGCGGCGGCTGGGCGATGTAGATGTAGCCACGCTCGATGAGCTCCGGCATCTGCCGGTAGAAGAAGGTCAGCAGCAGGGTACGGATGTGGGAGCCGTCCACGTCGGCATCGGTCATGATGATGATGCTGTGGTAACGCAGCTTGTCCGGGTCGTACTCGTCACGGCCTATGCCGCAGCCAAGGGCGGTGATCAGTGTGGCCACTTCCTGCGAAGACAGCATCTTGTCGAAACGGGCCTTTTCGACGTTCAGGATCTTACCCTTGAGCGGCAGTATGGCCTGGTTCTTACGGTTGCGCCCCTGCTTGGCGGAACCGCCCGCAGAGTCACCCTCCACTATGTAGAGTTCGGAAAGGGCCGGGTCCTTCTCCTGGCAGTCGGCCAGTTTACCGGGCAGGCCGGCCAGGTCCAGGGCGCCCTTACGGCGGGTCATTTCGCGGGCCTTGCGGGCCGCTTCCCGGGCGCGGGCGGCATCGATGATCTTGCCGACTACCGTTTTGGCGTCGGTGGGGTTTTCCAGCAGGTATTCCTGGAACTTCTCGGCCATGGCCGATTCCACCGCCGATTTGACCTCGGAGGAGACCAGCTTGTCCTTGGTTTGGCTGGAGAACTTGGGATCCGGCACCTTGACGGAGATGACGGCGGTCAAACCTTCGCGGGAGTCGTCACCTGTGGTGTTGATCTTGGCCTTCTTGGCGTGCCCTTCGGCTTCCATGTAGTTGTTCATGGTACGAGTCAGGGCGGCCCGGAAGCCGGCCAGGTGGGTACCACCGTCGCGCTGGGGAATGTTGTTGGTAAAGCAGTAGAGGTTCTCCTGGAAGGAGTCGTTCCACTGCATGGCCACCTCCACCGAAATACCGTCTTCACGCTCAGTAGAGAAATGGAAAACCTTGGGGTGGATCGGGGTCTTATTGCGGTTCAGGTAGTTGACGAAGGCCTGGATGCCACCTTCGTACATGAAATGGTCGTTGCGGTCGTCGCGCTCGTCCTGGAGGCGGATGGAGACGCCGGAGTTCAGGAAGGACAGTTCGCGCAGGCGCTTGGCCAGGATGTCGTAGTGGAAGAGGGTGTCGGAGAAGATGGTAGGGCTCGGCCAGAAGCGGATCTCGGTGCCGGTACCCTGGGCATCGCCGATGACGCCCAGCGGCGCTTGTGGCTCTCCCAAATGGTAGACCTGCTGATGCACCTTGCCCTTGCGGCGGATGGTCAGTTCCAGCTTATCAGACAGGGCGTTTACAACAGATACGCCCACGCCGTGCAGGCCGCCGGACACCTTGTAGGAGTTGTCGTCGAACTTACCTCCGGCATGCAGCACCGTCATGATGACCTCGGCGGCACTCTTGCCCTCTTCGTGCTGCTCGGTGGGGATGCCACGGCCGTCGTCGCGTACGGAGACAGAGCCGTCGGCATGTATGGTCACCACTATGTCGGAACAGTGGCCCGCCAGGGCTTCGTCGATGGAGTTGTCAACGACCTCGAAAACCATGTGGTGCAGGCCTGAGCCGTCATCGGTGTCACCGATGTACATGCCGGGGCGCTTGCGCACCGCATCCAGGCCCTTGAGGACCTTAATACTCGAGGAATCGTACTCGTTCGCCATTATCCGTCTCTCTTGTTATCCGTTAGCCGTCTCCAGCCGCCCCTGTTTCACGTGGAACAGTCGGGCGTCGCTCAGAGGCGCCACCATGTCATTTACTTTGTCGGCGTCGATCGCCGTGACAAAGACCTGGGCCTGGGTTTCGGCCAGGGCGCTGGTCAAGGCCAGCCGCTTCTCTGCATCCAATTCTGCCGGCAGGTCGTCGATAAGGAAACTGACCCGCCTTTGCTTCTTGTCCTTGAGCAAGGCTGCCTGGGCCAGCTTGAGGGCACAGACCAGCAGCTTGAGCTCTCCCCGGGAGAACAGTTCCTGCACCGGGATGCCGTCTACCTTGATGCGCAGATCGGCCTTGTGGGGACCGGACTGGGTGAAGCCCAACATCTGGTCCCGTTCGAACTGGTTGGCCAGCACCGCATCCAGTGACTGGCTCTTGTCCCACCCTTGGGCAAATTCCAAGGTGACCTGGTAACGCGGTAGTAGCCGCTGCAGCATAGGCTCCAGGGCCGGTATCAGGTCAGCCACATAGGCCTGCCGTAATGCCGTCAACTGGCCGCTGTAGCGGGCCAGTTCGCTATCCCAGTAGGACAGTTCATCATACCTTTTTGGGCGCCGTTTGAGCAGGGCATTTCGCTGTTTAAGGAGCCTTTTTACCCTGCCCCAACAGCCCAGGAAGCCGCTCTCCACATGGAAGACGCCCCAATCGAGGAATTGACGCCTGTGAGCGGGGCCGCCGGTCAGCAGCTCGAAGCTCTCGGGGGTGATGAGCTGCAGCGGCAACACCTCGGCAAAGGCGGCCAACCGTTCCGGCGTTTCACCGTCCAGGCGCAGGCTGAGGTTACCAGTCCTGTCTCGCTGCATGCCAAGCTGATGCACCCTGCCCTGCTCTTCCTTGCGGGCAAAGAGCAGGAAGTCGTTCTGGCCGTCCTGGATGGCACGGGCGGGTTGGTTGGTACGGAAGGAGCGGCCGAGGCCGAGAAAGTGCAGGGCCTCAAGAATGGCCGTCTTGCCGCTGCCATTGGGGCCCAGAATACAGTTGAAGCCCGGTCCGGGCTCCAACTGCAGGGTGTCGATATTGCGAAAGCGGTTCAGTACCAGCTGGGTGACGCTCAAGGGCAACCCCGATCAGAGCCGCATGGGCATGACCACGTAGACGGCCTCGTCGGAGGCGGCATCCTCGATCAGGGTACTGGAGTTGGCGTCACCGAAGTTCAGCCGCACAGTATCGCACTTGAGGGTATTGAGTACGTCCAGCAGGTAGCTGACGTTGAAGCCGATCTCCAGAAGAGCGCCTCTGTAGTCCACTTCCAGGATCTCTTCAGCCTCTTCCTGTTCCGGGTTGTTGGCCGTGATCTTGAGCTCGTTGCCGTCGAGGTTCAGGCGCACACCGCGGAACTTCTCGTTCGACAGTATGGAGGCGCGGGCAAAAGCCTGGCGCAGCACTTCCCGGTCCGATTCCAACTTGTTGTCGGCCTGGCGCGGCAACACCCGGCGGTAATCGGGGAAGCGGCCGTCCACCAGCTTGGAGGTGAAGGTAAAGTCGTCGGTGATGACACGGATATGGTTGGCGCCGATCTGTACCTTGACCAGGGCATCGTCGTGGTTCAGCAGCCTGACCAGCTCCAGCACCCCCTTGCGGGGCACTATCACCTGGTGTTCCGGCAGGCTGACTCCTTCGATGACCTGGTAGGCCAATGCCAGGCGGTGGCCGTCTGTAGAGACGGTGCGCAGCCTGTCCCCTTCGGTCTCGAACAGCATGCCGTTGAGATAGTAACGGACATCTTGGTTGGCCATGGAGAAATGGGTGGAATCGATCAGCTTGCGCAGGTTGCTCTGGGCCGTCACGAACTCTATGTCGCTCTGCCAGGCATCGATATTGGGATAATCTTCGGCAGCCAGGGTTGACAGGGAAAAGCGGCTGCGCCCGGAGCGAATAAGTAAGCGCTCACCATCGACATCAACCTTGATTTCAGCGCCATCAGGCAGGCCACGGATGATATCAACCAGCTTCTTGGCCGGCACTGTGATGCGGCCGTTCTGGCTGGCCTCAAGCAGGGTCAGCTGGCCAATGAGCTCCACTTCGAGGTCGGTACCGGTCAGCGACAGCAGGCCGTCGTTGACCTCGATCAGCACGTTGGCCAGGATCGGCAAGGTATGGCGGCGTTCCACAGCCCCGGCCACTTGTTGTAGTGGGCGGAGCAGTTGTTCCCTGTTTATGACAAATTTCATGACCGATTTCCGCTATCAGGAAGACAAGGTTCGGATCAGGTTGGCGTAGTCTTCTTTTATATCGTGGGAGCTCTCTCTAAGCTCCTGAATTTTACGGCAGGCATGGAGCACTGTCGTATGGTCCCGCCCACCGAAGGCGTCCCCTATTTCGGGGAGGCTGTGGTTGGTCAGCTCTTTGGCAAGGGCCATGGCCAACTGCCTGGGCCGGGCTACAGAGCGAGAGCGCCGTTTGGAGAGCAGATCCGCCACCTTGATCTTGTAATACTCTGCAACGGTTTTCTGTATGTTGTCGATGGTGACCAGCTTTTCCTGCAGCGCCAGCAGATCGCGCAATGCTTCGCGCACGAAGTCGATGGTGATGGCGCGGCCGGTAAAGTTAGCGTTGGCAATGACCCTGTTCAGGGCCCCTTCCAGTTCCCGCACGTTGGAACGCAGCCGCTTGGCGATGAAGAAGGCCACCTCGTCGGAGAGGTGCACGCCGTGTTCCTCGGCCTTGCGCATCAGGATCGCTACCCGGGTTTCCAGTTCCGGTGGCTCTATGGCCACCGTCAGGCCCCAGCCGAAGCGGGACTTGAGCCTGTCCTCAACGCCGTCGATCTCCTTGGGATAACGATCCGAGGTCAGGATGATCTGCTGGTTACCTTCCAAGAGGGCGTTGAAGGTGTGGAAGAACTCCTCCTGGGAGCGTTCCTTGTTGGCGAAGAACTGGATGTCGTCGATCAAGAGAGCATCGACGCTGCGGTAGTAGCGTTTGAATTCTTCGATGGCGTTGTTCTGCAGCGCCCGCACCATGTCCTGCACGAAGCGCTCGGAATGCATGTACACCACCTTGGCGCCGGGCTTGTTGGCGAGGATGGTGTTACCCACGGAATAAAGGAGGTGGGTCTTGCCAAGGCCGGTGCCGCCATAGAGGAACAACGGGTTGTAGGCCTTGCCGGGGTTGTCGGCCACCTGGCCGGCAGCGGCGCGGGCCAACTGGTTCGACTTACCCTCGACGAAATTGTCGAAGGTGTAGACGGGGTTGATGTTGGATCTGTACTGAACGTCCGGGTCGGCCTTTTCAGCCGGTTGCTGCCAGCTGGGCACCACCTTGGGTTTGGCTGCGGCCTGCTTGGGCGCCGGGGCCGGGGCGGCGGCTTGGCTGACAGGTGCAGGCTCAGCGGCTGCCTTGCGGGAACCTACTTCAAAGAAGAGAGAAGGGGCATCCTGGCCACAGAGTTCACCGAGCAATTCGTTGATGCGCCCCATGTATTTGTCGCGCACCCAGTCCAGCACGAAACGGTTCGGGGCAAAGAGGGTCAGGACTTCGTCACCCAGCTCAACCTGAAGAGGACGGATCCACATGCTGAACTGCTGAGTCGGCAGTTCATCCTGCAGCCTTTCCAGGCATTGCTGCCAAAGCGACGCTCCCAC